>NZ_CP162412.1:2395000-2695000 GCF_040931995.1 Pelagovum sp. HNIBRBA483 | reverse complement strand
AAACAAGATCACATGGGGAGATGGAGCGTGACGCGATTTGCTGTCCTTGGAACTGGCCGTATCGGGGAGATGCACGCCGAGATCATTTCGCAGCAGCCTGATGCGGAGGTGACATGGTGCTACGATGTGGATGCGGACCGTGCCGGTATCACCGCGGAGAAGGTCGGCGCCCGCGCTTCGACGGACGTGGACAGCATTCTGGCCGCTGATGACGTTGATGCGGTTCTGATCGCCTCGCCGACCAATACGCATGTCGAGCTGATCTTGAAATCTGCAGAAGCGGGCAAGCCGATCCTGTGCGAGAAGCCGATTGATGTTGATATCTCCAAGGTCGAGGATTGCCGCGAAAAGCTGCGCGCATTCGATGTGCCGTTGCAACTCGGCTTCAACCGCCGTTTCGACCCCAGCCACCGCGCCGTTGCCGAGGCCGTGGCGCGGGGGGAGATTGGCCCGCTTGAACTGCTGGTGATCACCAGCCGCGACCCTGGCCCGCCGCCGCCCCGCCCGATCCTAGAGGCGTGCGGAGGTTTGTTCAGGGATACGACGATCCACGATTTTGACATGGCGCGTTACGTTTTGGGCGAGGAGCCTGTCGAGGTTTATGCGATGGCGGCAAATCGGGTGGATCCGATCTTTGCTGAACTGAACGATGTCGATACCGCGATGATCGTGATGCGGGCGGAATCTGGCGCTCTGGTTCACATCAATAACTCGCGCCGCACGAATTATGGCTATGACCAGCGGGTCGAGGCTTTTGGCGGTGAGGGGATGGTGCGGTCGAACAACCTGCGCCCGACGGAGGTATCCCGTTACTCCGGCGCGGGCACCCAACGCCGCGATGAATTGCTGTATTTCTTCATCGAGCGCTATCGCGCCGCCTACGAGGGCGAAATCCGCGACTTCATAGAATCGTTAAGGGCTAAACGCGCCCCGAGCGTCAGTTTTGAGGACGGCCGCCGTGCGTTGCTCCTTTCAGAAGCGGCAATCACATCGTTCCGTGAAAACCGCCCCGTGACGGTGCGCTATGACTGAGGAGAGTGCTATGAATGTGTCGCGCAGCCCCTTCGGGCAGGCCGCTGATCATGCGGCATCGCAGAATGAACTGGCGCTGGACCACCAGTTCGACGGGAAGATCGCCGTTGTGACCGGCTCGACCCAAGGGCTTGGGCTTGCGGCGGTCGAGTTGATGCTCAAGCGAGGCCTGGCAGGTGCGGTGATTTGCGGACGCAACGCCGAGGCGGGAGCGGCGCAGGCCGCGCGCCTGAGCAGTGGCGCCCAGAAGGTGGTTTATCAGCAAGCCGATCTCCGCAAGCGGGCAGATTGCACGGCGGTGATTGACCGCGCGGTGAGCGAATTTGGCACGCTTGATATCTTGGTAAACTCGGCAGGCATCACCGACCGTGGCGGCATTCTCGATGGCGATGAAGACCTTTGGGACCGGACGTTTGAGATCAACGCCAAGGCGCCGTTTTTCCTGATTCAGCGGGCCGCGCAGATCATGATTGAACAGGGCAAGCCCGGCTCGATCGTGAATGTTGCCACCGTGACGGCGCATGGCGGCGTTCCGTTCCTGACGGTTTATGCCGCATCCAAAGCGGCGCTGGTCGCGACCACGAAGAATGCCGCATTTTCGCTGGCGCGGGATGGCATTCGCATCAATGCGCTGGCGATTGGCTGGATGGATACGCCGGCAGAGGATGCAACGCAGAAGAAATTCCACGATATGCCAGATGGCTGGCAAGAAACGGCAGGCAAGGCGCTACCCGCTGGACGCCTGCTGAAGATGCCTGAAGTGGCACGCTGGATCGCGCATCTGGCGGGGCCTGAGTCAGGGATCATGACGGGTTCTGTGATCGATTTCGATCATGGGGTGATCGGCTGCTACGAGGCGACCCCGCTTCCGAAGCCGAAAGAATGACGCCTCTGGGGAGGGGCGCCGGAACAAAAGACCAATCAAGGGAGACTGAAATGAAACTTACATCGAAAATGATGCTCGGAACGGCCCTCGCGGCGGGCCTCTCGGCAGTGGCAGGAGTGGCCCCTTTGGCCGCGCAGGAGGGCGCGAACGTGTTCTTCATGCTGCCAAACAGCACCACGATCCGCTTCGAGCGCCGTGATGCGCCGCTGTTTGTGGCGGCGATGGCCGAGCGGATGCCGGGTGCGTCCGTGACCGTACAAAACGGCGAAGGCGACCCGACGCGCCAGCAGCGCCTTGTTGAAGATGCGTTGGCCCAAGGCGCTGATCTGATCGTTTACACATCTTCGGATGCCAACCTTGCCGCTGGTGCGCTGAAGGCCGCTGAGGATGCAGGCGTTCCGGTTCTGCTGTATGAGCATGACGCGATTGGCGGCAAGGCCGAGGGCCATGTGCTGTTCAATGCGCGGGCTGTCGGACGTGCGCAGGGCGCGCGTGCTGCCGAGTTGATCGCAGGTATGGACGGTACAGTTCATATCGCCCGCGTGAAAGGTAATCAGGGCGAATATGGCACGACCCAATATGAGCTTGGACAAAACGAATACCTCGATCCGCTGATCGCTGAGGGCAAGGTCGAAATCGTTTGTGAAGACTTCACCCCGAACTGGGATCCGGTCAGAGCGCAGGCATTTGCCGAAGACTGCCTGACCCGTACCGGCGGTGGGGTCGATATGTTCCTCGGGATGAATGACGGTACGACGGGTGGATCGGTCGCCGCACTGATCAGCCAAGGCTACGAGAAGGGCGAGATCGTCGTTACCGGCGGTCAGGACGCCACGATCGAAGCACTGCAGTTCATTGCCCAAGGGTGGCAGGACAACACCGTGTTCAAGGATTTGCGCGTGATGGCCGAGGCAGCGGCAGATATGTCGGTTGCCATCCTGAATGGAGACCCGCTCCCCAGCGAGTGGATGAATGGCGAAGTGAACAACGAGTTCATGGATGTTCCAGCGGCGTTCCTCCCAGTGAACAACGTAACAATCGAGAACATCTCTGACGTTGTCGATGCTGGCATCTACACATGGGAAGAGGTTTGCAAGGGCGCAGAAGACTCCACAATCTGTGCTGATAACCTCTAATCTGCGGTGTGTCCTGCCCGGCCCCATGTTCCTCGGGGCCGGGCGTCTCCGCATCCACAGCGAGGGGAGCTGATATGGCCCTAGATCACTCGGCCCGAGAACCGATCCTCCAACTGGAGGGAATCTCCAAATCCTATGGAGGGGTAAAAGCCCTCACAGATGTTTCGCTTTCGCTCCATGCGGGCGAGGTTGTCGCGCTGGTAGGGGATAATGGCGCGGGCAAATCTACCCTCGTGAAGACTATGGCAGGTGTCGTGAAGCCGGACAGCGGGCGGTACACATTTGAAGGTAAGGCTGTTGCGATCAACGGGCCTGCTGATGCGTCGAATCTGGGTATTCAGACCGTCTATCAGGACTTGTCGCTGTGCAATAACCTCGACGCGGTGCAGAACCTGTTCTTGGGTAAAGAAGATGCAAGCCCGTGGTGGCGCGGTGGCCGTATCCGACGCGCCGAATGTGAAGTGCGCGCCCGTCAGGTGCTCCGCAAGTTGCGCCTCGACAGTATCGCGCTTGATCGCAATGTGGGGGCCATGTCTGGAGGGCAGCGCCAGAATATTGCCATCGCGCGTTCGATTTTGTGGGAGCCGAAGGTTGTGCTGCTTGATGAGCCAACCGCTGCGCTGAGCCATTCGGCCGCCGAACAGGTTGGCGTGTTGATCAGGGAATTGGCTGCGCAGGGCTTGGCGGTGCTCGTGATTTCGCACGATATTCATCACTTTGTAATCGATGTGACAGACCGCATCGAAGTGCTGCGACTTGGCCGGAACGCCGCGAGCTTCGCCTCCAAAGACGTCACTGGCGAGCGTGTTGTGAACGCCATGGTCGGTGGCGAAGAAGGCATCAATTCCGCGGGCTGACCCGCATGACCCCATATCCCCCAAGAGAGGACCGAAGAATGAAGAGCGCGGATCAAGGGCTGGAGACAGCGTTCAAGGCGACAGCGAAGCGGAGCCTTGCGGATCGGTTGGCCAATGAATTGCGGTTTGTACCAGTGGCGGTTGGCCTGCTGGCGCTGTTCATCTTCTTTGCCACGCAAAGCGATGTTTTCCTGACCAGCCGCAACCTCAATAACCTCATGATCCAGAGCACGGTGACGGGCATCATTGCGCTTGGCTTGGTGTTCGTCCTTCTGTCGGGTGAAATTGACCTGTCAGTCGCGGGAACAAGCGGCGTTGCCAGTGTCTTCATGGCGAAGATGGTTGTCGATTTTGGCGCGCCGGTACCCGTGGCGGTGCTGGCGGGCGTGTTGTGTGGCGTATTGATCGGCGCGGCCTCGGGGCGGTGGATCACTCTGATCGGTGTGCCGTCTTTCGTGGTGACGCTGGGCGTGGGCCTTGTACTGAATGGCATCCAGCTCATGCTCTTGCCGCGTACGGGGCGCTATAACCTGCTCAATACCGGCGTGGACGATATCGCATCAACGACGATCAGCGGCGCCGGCGCATGGGTCATCTTTGCCATTGCTGTTTGCGCCGTCGGCTGGGTGCGGTGGAGCAGTTACCGCACGCGCAAAGCGCAGCGCTTGCCTGCTTCGTTTGGGCAGATGGTGCTGCTGCCCGTGGGAATCATCGGCGGTGCGTTGCTGGTGTTGGTACTGGTGCTTTCGTCCCTCAAGGGCTTGCCAATGCCGATTATCCTGTTCCTCGGCTTGCTCGGGGCCTGCGCCTACCTGACCGGAGAAACACGTTTTGGCCTCTATCTCTATGCGATCGGGAACAGTGCCGAAGCCGCGCGCCGTGCGGGCATCAATGTGAACCGGATCAAGATCGCGGCGTTTGCGATTGCGGGTGGCCTTGCGGCCTTTGCCGGTATCCTTGCGGCGTCGCGAATCCTCGGCGTTTCGGTATCGTCTGGCGGTGGCATCGGTGGCGGTGCGCTGCTTTTGGAAAGCATCGCCGCGGCGGTGATTGGCGGGGTCAGCCTCTTTGGCGGGCGGGGCCGGATCGTCGGTGTGCTTTTTGGCGCGATGATTATTTCGACCGTTTCCAACGGCCTGAACCTGATGGGCGTTGCCAATGAGGCGCGGCTCATTGTGACGGGGCTGTTGCTGGTGCTGGCCGTGTCGATTGACCGCGGCATCGAGAAAATCGCAGGGCCGGGGTGAGCGCATTTTGCGCCCACCTCGGCCGCTGGCTACTGTGCCTTCCGTGCGATCAGGAAGCCATTCCCTGCGAGTTTGAGGGCGCCTTGATCCAGTTCCTCGCCTTCTGAGAGGACGATCTCCCGCGCCTTTTCCAGCGGTGTGGATTGCGGAGCACTGGAGAGGTTGAACACGCAGATAAACGCATCGCCCCGTGTGAACCCGAGGAGCGGCTCGGGCAGGTCAAGGAAGGATGTTCTGCCATCTTTCAAAACGGTTTCGGACTTCCGCAGCGCGAGCATGGTTTTGTAGAACGATAGGACACTGCCATCACCTTGTTCTGACGCGGCCTTGGCCAGTTGTGGCTCTTTGACGGGGAGCCATGTGCGCGGGGCATCCGAAAAGCCGCCATTGGGGGCGGTCTTGTCCCAGACCATCGGCGTCCGGCATCCGTCGCGTCCCTTGTCCTCCGGCCAGAATGTCAGTCCCTGCGGGTCGGTCAGTTCGTCGTAGGAGAGCACCGTTTCCGTCTGGCCCAATTCCTCGCCTTGATACATGCAAATCGAGCCTTCGAGAGACAGCAACAGCGCGCCGCAAAGCTTGGCGAGCGCTGCATTATCCGTTCCGTGGTCCTGCCAGCGGGTCGCATGGCGCACCACGTCATGGTTCGAGAATGCCCAGCAGGGCCAGCCCTTGGGCGCGATTTCGTAGAAGCTCTCAACTGTTTTGCGGAAGTGTCCGGCGGTGAAAGTCTTGCCGAGCATGTCAAAGGAATAGGCCATGTGAAGGCGCTTTCCTGTCGTATATTTCCCCATCAATTCAATCGGATGGTGCCATTCGCCCACCTCTCCGACCATAGTGCGGGCATCGTACTCATCGCAGAGCGCGCGCATCCTTTCGAGGAAGGCGATGTTCTCTGGTTGGTTCTTCGAGAACAGGTGATACAGCATGTAGTAGGGGTTGAACGCTTCGCGGGCTTCGGGGCGGAAATCGGCCGCATCGTTACGCAGAAGCTTGTCATGGAAATAGAAATTGACGGTATCGAGGCGGAAGCCATCAACGCCCCGTTCGAGCCAAAACCGCATTGTGTCGAGTGCGTATTGCTGCACCTCGGGGTTATGGAAGTTAAAGTCGGGCTGCTCTTTTAGGAAGTTGTGGAAGTAATACTGCTTGCGGCGCGGCTCCCATTCCCATGCGATGCCGCCAAAGATGGACTGCCAGTTATTTGGGGCGCTGCCATCGGGGTTCGGATCAGCCCAGACGAACCAATCAGATTTGGCGCTGTCGCGGCTCTGGCGGGCGTCTTGGAAGAACGGATGCTCGTTTGAGCAATGCGATAGAACCTGATCAATGATCACCTTCAGGCCAAGCGCATGTGCCTTCGCGACCATTTCATCAAAATCGGCCAAGCTGCCAAAGCTTGGGTCAATGTCGCGGTAGTCGGAGACATCGTAGCCCATGTCCTTCATCGGCGAGGTGAAAATGGGGCTGAGCCAAATCGCATCGACACCCAGATCGGCGATATAGTCGAGTTTCGAGGTGATGCCTTTGATGTCACCAACGCCATCGCCGTTGCTGTCCATGAAAGAGCGTGGATAAATCTGGTAGGTGACTGAACCCCGCCACCAATTTGCGTCTGTCATGGTCATTACAGCCCCTCCCAATACTGCCGAAACGTTTCGGTTTTGGAAAGGCATTGCCCAAATCGTTTCGGATTGGCAAGGTGCATTAAGATTTTGCATGGCATTCAGGAAGTGATCGCGTGACCACCCTTAAAGAACTCAGCAAGCATCTTGGGCTGTCCGTGACACAGGTTAGTCGGGCGCTGAATAATCACGACGATGTCAGCGCCAAGACAAAACAGCGCGTGAAAGAGGCTGCTAAGGCTCTGAATTATCACCCAAATACTGCGGCGAGGCGGTTGGTTACGGGGCGTTCTGGTATCGTCGGCTTGGTGTATCCTTATATGCCCGATCAGGCTGACGCATGGTATTTCACCCAATTTGTTGGTGGTCTGTCTTCACGGTTTTCGCAGCACGGCATGCAGTTCATGCTGCATATGAGCGACGGGCCTGATCGGGGTCTGGCAATTCACGACCAACTCATTCGGACCCGTTCGATCGACGGATTCGTAATTATTGTGCCAAAAGCGAACGACAAGCGCGTTCAGTTGCTGCGCGAACGCAAGGTTCCCTTCGTCTTGCATGGGCAAACCATGGATCAACCGGACTATCCTTTTTATGACATTGATAACGTCGCGGTCGGCTATGACTTGACCCGACTCTTGGTTGATGCCGGTCACAAAAACATCGCCTTTATCAACGGTGAGGCGGGGGACTCCTTCGTTGAGCGGCGCTTCACTGGCTATCGCAAAGCGCTTGCCGAAGCAGGGCTGAAATGGCGTGACGAATGGCAGAGCTGCGGGACCATGACCCGCGAGTTGGGGTTGCTTGAGACGGTGCGAATGTTTCAGGGCAGTGGGGCAAAGCCGACGGCGATAGTTGCCTCTAATATGCTGATTTTGCAGGGTATTTTTGATGCGGCGAAGGCATTGGGCCTGTCGATCCCTGATGATTTGTCGGTTGTTGCGCATGACGATGACCTGCCGGATTGTCCGGTGAATATGTTCCCCGTTCCGATCACCTGCACCCGCGCGCCACTGGTGCAAAGCTGGGAGCCGCTGGCGCAATTGCTTGAGCGGTATCTCAAAGGCGCGGTGCTTTCTGATGTGCAGGAGATTGCCAGCCACGAGCTTCTCGAGCGTGGTTCCGTGCGCGCGCTGCGGTAGCCGCCGCGCCGCGAATGTTGGCAATAGACCTCCCCTAAAAAATTTGTTGACGGTCGCCAATTTGTTGCGTTAGCGTTAACCGAAACGTTTCGGAAGAATTGAGTCTTTGAGGCGTTTTGACTCGGTCTGGAGGCCGGGTTTTGAAAACCGGGAGGAATACATGATTAAATCCGTTAAATCCGCCATGCTGCGGACAACCGCTGCTGTTTCGATCGCTGCTTTCGGCGCGTCGGCACTGTCTGCGGCCGAGATCACATATGTTTCGGGCGCTGTCGGCAACGCGATCGAAGACTTCAAAACAATCGTCGCCCCTTGGGAAGAAGCAACCGGCCACACCGTGACGCTGGTGCCGATGCCTGCTTCCACCACCGACCAGTTCGGCCAGTACCGCCTCTGGCTCGCTGCTGGTAACGGCGATATCGACCTCTACCAGACCGACGTGATCTGGGCGCCGCAGTTGGCTGATCACTTTGTTGATTTGTCGGATGTTGCGGGCGAGCTGATGGAATCGCACTTCCCCTCCATCGTGGAATCGCAGACCGTTGATGGCCGTCTCGTGGCGCTGCCGCTCTTCACCGACGCTCCGGCGCTCTATTACCGTAAAGACCTTCTGGAGAAGCATAACCAGCCGGTCCCGACCACTTGGGAGCAGCTGACCGAAGTTGCACAAGCGGTTCAGGATGCTGAGCGTGCCGAAGGCAATGCCGACATCTGGGGCTTTGTCTGGCAGGGTAACTCCTACGAAGGCCTGACCTGTGACGCTCTTGAGTGGGTGAAGTCCTCCGGCGGTGGCCAGATCATCGAGCCTGATGGCACGATCTCCATCAACAACCCGAACGCAATCGCTGCAATCGAGCTGGCCGCAACATGGCCCGGCACGATCTCCCCTGAGGGCGTTGTATCCTACCAAGAAGAAGAAGCACGCGGCGTCTGGCAAACAGGCAACGCCGTATTCATGCGCAACTGGCCCTATGCTTACGGCCTCGGCAACAGCGACGATTCGGCTGTGAAGGGCCTCTTTGAAGTGACCACCCTGCCGACAGGTCAGGGCCATGACACTTCGGCGGCAACGCTGGGTGGCTGGAACGTCGGTGTTTCCAAGTATGGCGACAACCAGGAAGCAGCTATCAGCCTTGCGATGTATCTTGCAGGTCCGGAAGCGCAGAAGACCCGTTCGCTGATCGCCTCCAACCTGCCGACCATCGTCGACCTCTATGAGGACGAAGATATCGCGCGCGAACAGCCGATCATCCCGCAGTGGAAGGATGTTTTCCTTCAGGCCGTGCCGCGTCCGTCCGCGCCGACCAAGCAGGACTATAACGAGGTTTCGACCTTGTTCTTCTCCGCTGTTCACAGCGTCCTGACTGGTGATGAGAGCGCAGCCGATGCGCTGGCCGATCTGGAAATGGATCTCGAAGACCTGCTGGAGTAATCCGCACGCCTTCAAGGATCGCGTCGGGCGGGCCACCCGCCCGACGCCACACAAGGCATCACCTGTGATAGGATGCCAAAAACTGGTCGGGGGAAATCATGTCATCCACAGATGTTGGAACGGCCCGGACTGCGCGGGGCAGGGAGCTTAACCTGCAACAACAGCGCGTTCGTGCGGCCTATATGTTCCTGATACCAATGCTGGTGATGCTGGCCGTTGTCGCCGCTTGGCCGCTCTTCCGCTCGATCAGCTTTTCGTTCACCGATGCATCGGCGAACACGATTTTTAATGGACAATCCGAGTGGATCGGCTTCGAGAACTACCTCGAACGGCGGGTCCGCTCGAATGGCGAAGTGCGCTGGCGCGGCATTCTGGCCGATGGCGATTGGTGGAACGCGGTTTGGAATACTGTGCGGTTCTCACTGATTTCGGTGTCGCTGGAGACATTCTTCGGCCTGCTCGTCGCGCTTGTTCTGAACGCAGAGTTTAAAGGCCGTGGCCTGGTCCGCGCGGCGATCCTTATACCTTGGGCCATTCCAACTGTGGTTTCGGCGCGGATGTGGGGCTGGATGCTCAATGACCAGTTCGGGATCATCAACCATTTGATGATGTCGATCGGATTGATAGATCAGCCGATTGCGTGGACGGCATCCTCCGATACGTCGATGATCGCGGTGTTGATCGTGGATGTGTGGAAAACAACGCCCTTCATGGCGCTGCTTATCCTTGCGGGCCTGCAATTGATCCCCCGCGATATGTATGAGGCCGCCAAAATTGACGGCGTGCATCCGGTGCGGGTGTTCTTCAAGATCACGCTGCCGCTGTTGCGCCCTGCGATCATGGTGGCGGTTATCTTCCGCGCTCTCGATGCGCTGCGGATCTTTGACCTGATCTACCTTCTGACGCCGCAATCTGATGCAACGGTGACGATGTCTGTTCTCAGCTATCGCGAAATCCAGCAGTTCGGTGACTACGGCGAAGGGTCCGCGATGTCGACGCTCTTGTTCTTCATCATCACGCTCTTTGTCCTCCTGTACATCAAGCTGGGCAAGGTCGATCTGAGCGGGGAGAAAAGCTGATGGAACGGACACCTTTCTGGAACGTGATGTTCTATCTCGGCGTGCTGGTGATCGTGGTGATCGCGGTGTTCCCCTTCTACTATGCGGTTTTGACGAGCTTCGAGAGTGGGACGGCGATCTTCCGGCCAAATCTGCTGCCTGAAGCCTTCTCGATGAAGAACTACGATCAGGTGATGAACCAGCGCTCCTTTGGGCGCTCGGTGCTGAACTCGGTCTTTATCGCGAGCACGACGGTCTGTTTTGCGCTGCTTCTGGCAGTGACGGCCTCTTATGCGCTGGCGCGGGTGCGCTTCCGTGGGCGTGGGCTGTTGTTGATGACGATCCTTGGGGTTTCGATGTTCCCGCAGATTGCGGTTCTGTCTGGGCTTTATGAGCTGGTCAACTTCCTTGGCATATATAACCGCCCGTTCTCGCTGATCCTGAGCTACACGATTTTTACGCTGCCGTTCACGGTCTGGGTGCTGACGACCTTCATGCGGGAACTGCCGGTGGAGATCGAAGAGGCTGCCATCGTTGATGGCGCGACGCCGTGGGTCATCATTACGAAGGTTTTCATGCCGTTACTTTGGCCTGCTCTGGTCACGACGGGTCTGCTGGCGTTCATCGGGGCATGGAACGAATTCCTCTTTGCGTTGACTTTCACGATCTCAGAGACTCAACGAACAGTGCCAGTGGCAATCGCGCTGCTCTCAGGCGCCAGCGTGCAGGAAATCCCGTGGGGGCCGATCATGGCCGCAAGCGTGTTGGTGACCGTGCCGCTGATCGTGCTGGTGCTGATCTTCCAAAGAAAAATCGTAGCAGGCCTCACCGCAGGCGGCGTCAAAGGCTGATAGGAGCGACGACATGGCAAATATTGAACTCAAGGCCGTCCGCAAGTCCTACGGGAATGTCGAGGTTATCAAAGGCATTGATCTGGAGATTCAGAAGGGCGAATTCATGGTCTTCGTCGGCCCGTCGGGCTGCGGTAAGTCGACCCTTCTGCGCCTGATCTCGGGCTTGGAGCAGATCACCTCGGGCGACCTGATGTTTGACGGTGCGTTGGTGAACAACGTGGTGCCGTCCAAGCGCGGCATCGCCATGGTGTTCCAGAGCTACGCGCTCTACCCGCATATGACGGTTTACGACAACATGGCGTTCGGCATGCAGTTGGCGAAGGCGTCCAAGCAGGAGCAAGACGAGCGCGTGCGCAAGGCCGCCGAGCTGTTGCAGATCGACCATTTGCTTGATCGTTTGCCGAAGCAGCTCTCGGGCGGTCAGCGGCAGCGGGTGGCAATTGGGCGCGCGATCGTGCGTGACCCGCGCGTGTTCCTCTTTGATGAGCCGTTGTCGAACCTTGATGCAGCACTGCGGGTGCAGACCCGTCTCGAGATCGCCAAGCTGCACCATGATATGGACGATGTGACGATGATCTACGTCACCCATGATCAGGTCGAGGCGATGACCTTGGCTGACCGTATCTGTGTGTTGCGTGACGGTATCGTGGAGCAGGTTGGCACACCTGCCGAGCTTTATGACAGCCCGAATTCGATCTTTGTGGCGGGTTTCATTGGCTCGCCCAAGATGAATTTCCTTAAAGGTGCGTTTGCCGATGCGTTTGACTGCACCACGCTTGGTATCCGCGCGGAGCATATCGAGATCGTGGAAGAGGGCGCGGGACCGTGGAAGGGCAAGATCGTTCATGCCGAAGACCTTGGTTCGGATCACTTCCTCTTCGTCGAGATCGGAACGGAGGAGCCTGTGATCGTCCGCCAACCCGGCAAAATGTCCGGTGCGCTGGGGCGTGAGGTGACGCTCAGGCCGCTCGACGCCCATCTCCATCGTTTCGGAGCGGACGAAAAACCGATCCGCTAGGAAAAAGACAAAATTGATGACCCAACCACGGCTCGGAACTTCACCGGGTATGAAAGGATATTGCCAATGACAAAGATCGTTCTTGTTGGCGCTGGTAGCCTGCAATTCGGAACCGGAATGCTCGGTGACATCTTTCAGTCAAAAGTACTGACGGATGCCGAGATCATTCTAAATGACATCAACGAGTCTGCCGCGCTCAAAACCGCCGAGGTCGCAAAGGCGTTCATCTCAGAGCATGGGCTCAAGCAAAGCATTTCAGTTGAGATGGATCTGGCCAAGGCGCTGCCCGGTGCCGATTTTGTTGTGATCTCTATCGAAGTGGGGGATCGTTTCAAGCTGTGGGACATGGATTGGAGAATCCCCCAACAATACGGCATTCAGCAGGTTTATGGCGAGAACGGCGGACCGGGCGGCCTGTTCCACAGCTTGCGGATTATCCCGCCGATCCTCGAGATCTGCGGTAAGGTGATGGAGCACGCGCCCGACGCGACCATCTTCAATTATTCAAACCCGATGAGCCGCATCACCACCACCGTGCATCGCGCCTATCCAGGGATCAAGTTCATCGGTATGTGCCATGAGATCGCCTCCCTTGAGCGCCATCTGCCGCCGATGCTGGAGCAGCCGCGCGACAATATTCGCTACCGTGCGGGCGGGTTGAACCATTTTTCGGTGATGACTGAAGTGACCTATGTGGACAGCGGCAAGGATGCCTATGACGATGTGCGCACCCGCGCCGAAGGCTACTTTGGCAAGCAGCCGGGATATTCGGAAATTCTCACCGCGTCGCGGGAGACGGGTAAAGCGGTCGATACCGAAGGTTGGATGGATATTGACCTGAGCCACATCAAGGATGTGCGCCCCTGGTCAGACCGCTGGCTGTTCAAGGCGATCCTCGATAACTTCGGCATGCTCCCAATCACCTATGACAGCCACTTTGGCGAGTATATCCAATGGGCGCATGATTGCTCGGATCATCGCGGCATTCTGGATTTCTATACCTACTACCGTAACTACCTTGGCCGGATCACGCCGACGATCAAAGCCGAGCTGCACGAGCGCGTTGTACCGATCATGGATGGAATTGTCTCCGGCGTTGCCTACGAAGAGGCTGCCGTGAACATTCCCAATGACGGTTTCATCGCTGACTTGCCCAGCTGGCTGGCCGTGGAAGTGCCGGCGATGGTGGATACAAAGGGCGTCCACGGGATCAAGCTGGATATTCCGGCCGGTATTCGCGGGCTTTTGTCGAACCAGATCGGCATCCACAACATGACAGCTGAAGCGATCTTGCAGAAGAAGAAGTCGCTGGTTGTGGAAGCGCTGCTGGTTGATCCGGTGGTCACTGTTTCAAAGGGTATTCCTGATCTTGTTGATCACATGATCGCAGAGCAGAGCCCTTGGTTGGACTACCTGAAGTAAGTTGGGATAGCAGGAGGGTGGCGGTTTGCGTCGCCCTCCCTATCGGCGCTGTGAAGGGTGGGAATGGCTTCTCCATTGCCCCTTGATCCCTTCGCAGCCAATTTTCATCCGGCGGGAGCGCTTTCAAGCACTTGCCGCCGCGCCGCGCGGTCGTCGCGCGGGGAGCGCCCGAATTTGCGGGTGTAATCACGGCTAAAATGGGCAGGGCTTTCATAGCCCACATCAAAGGCGATGGCTGATATCGCGTCATTGCCCTCGGTGATGCGGCGCTGGGCCTCTAGCAGCCGGACATCCTTTTGATACTGGCCGGGCGTCAGGCCTGTCACCGCTTTGAAATGTGCATGGAAGGACGACTTGCTCATGCCTGCGTGATCGGCGAGCGTCGTTACGGAAAGCGGGCCGTCGATCGAGGCGCGGATAGAGGCGATTGCGCGCGTGACCTGCTTTGACGGGTCTTCACGGCGCAGGAACCGCCGCAGCAGCGCGCCCTGTGGTGATAAAAGCAGCCTTGCGTGGATTTCCTGCATGTGGATCGGCCCAAGAAGAGGCGCTTCGCTCCGGTCCTGTGACAGGGCGATAAACCGCGCGATGGCATCGAGCAACGCGGGTTCTGCCGGATGGGTCGTCATCGCGGGCGCATTTTCCGCGTCATCGGGGAAATCTGGTACGAGATCGTAAAACCCACGCAGGAGCGCGAGGTCCAATGGCAAAACGAAAGCCGTGTAGGGCTGTCCAGCCGATGCCTGTGTGATGCGCGACAGCACGGGCAACTCGTGGCTGACGATGATCGCATTACCAGCGGGGCAATGCACAGAGATCGCCCCTGCGTATACATCCTTCGCGCCCTGTAGGATCAGGCAAAGGAGCGGCCTGTAAAGCGTGCCTTCGATCTCGGACGGGGCGCTGCGCCGCAGGATCACCGCCTCTCCGATGCCGAGTGGCGACACGCCGTCCTGCCCTGTGGAGAGGGCGTTTTCCTGCGCGATACGGAGTGGCGAGAGTGGCATCGTGGTTCCTCGGCGACTGGCAAGTTCGACATATCACATCCCCTTATAAGATGAACGAAAATCTGATCTATTGGATTATCTGGCATCTTTTGGAGAGGATATGGCAAGATTGTTGAGTAATGAGAGTGTATCAATTCTCCTAATCGTCAAGTCGCTCTACCGAGCCGCAATCAGGAGAATCCCAATGAAAGACGCAGCCACCAGCACCCCGAAAACTGCCACCGGCCTGCCCTTTGTGGGCTTCGGTACTTACCTGATCGATGACGCGGCCGCGCCAGAAGCTGTTGCCGCAGCGATTGAGGCGGGCTACCGCCATATTGATACCGCCGCCGGCTATCATAACGAGAACGGCGTCGGGGAAGGGATCCGCAGTGGTCTTGCCGCCTGTGGCTTGGAGCGCGGTGATATATTCGTCACCACAAAGCTCTGGCCGGGGAACGCGGCTTGGGGGGACGCGCCCAAGGGGTATGATGAAACCATAGCGGCGTTTGAGGCGTCCCTTTCCGCGCTTGGGCTGGACTATGTGGACCTCTACCTGATCCACGCCCCTTCAGGTGGCGCGGAACGGCTGAACGAATGGCGTGCGCTGCTGGATCTGAAGGCGCAAGGTCGCGCCAGGTCTGTTGGCGTGAGTAACTTCACGGAGTCACATATTGAGGAAATCGCCGCGGCGGGACTCACGATGCCGGAGTATAACCAGATCGAGTTGCATCCGTGGTCGCAAAAACCGGCGCTTCTGGCTTTCATGGCCACGCACGGGATTGCGCCGATTGCTTATAGTTCGCTGGTGCCGCTTTCAACGTGGCGGGTCGAGCCGGGGCAGGGCAGCGCCAAGACAGAAGAGATGAAAGCCGCCAGTGCGGACGCGGAATCGCCCTTCAAAGCGATGGCGGCCAAGTATGGCGTGGCGGAAGCGCAAGTGCTTCTGCGCTGGGGCGTGCAGATGGGGTTCGGTGTGCTGCCGAAAAGCCTGAACCCCGCGCGGATGCGCCAGAACTTGGACCTGTTTAGTTTTGAAATTGATGCAAGTGACATGGCGCTGATCGCAGAGATGGACCGCGGTGACGGTGTCGCGTGGGCGACCGGCGATCCTCGTTTCATGGGGTAGAATTGAAGAACTTCGAACGAAAACCGTCAGCCCAGCGCCTGCGACGGCACCAGTCGGGAGGGCGAATGTCGGAACTTTGACAGTGAAATAAAAGCGGATGGGCTATGTGTCCTTCCGCTTTTATTCTCTCTAGGGAACTGAAAATAAATACTTTTTTCGGCTCGGCGCGCGGCAATTTTCTCGCAGTATCCCCCATGGCAAAGCCTTTCAGGCCATTGGTCCCAGGCGCTTTCGCCGATGGTGTTTCTCGCCTTCTACGAATGGGTACCGCTCGGGGATTAAGGCTATAGCGCTCCGCTAGGGTAAGAGAACATGGCAGATTGGCCGTTTCACTCTTCGAACGTCTTTTCACATGATAGCGGACCCGAGGACACGACCCTGCATCATTTTCAGTTTCTTCAACCCGGCCAGAACTTGGAGGCGCTGATCGAGGGCACCTATAACATGCCCTTGGTTGCGTTCTCGGTGGTGATCGCGGTCTTGGCATCGTTTGTTGCGATGGAAGTGTCCGTGCGGCTGGGTTCGATCCCTGCGAGATCGGGCAAGCTGCTTTGGGTGTTGGCTGGCGCGGTTTCCATGGGGGGTGGCGTCTGGGCGATGCATTTCCTTGGGATGTTGGCGCATGAAATGCCGGCGCAGGTCTTTTATGAACCGTTTTTGACGGTCCTTTCCATAATCCCAGCCATCCTCTCGAGTCTGCTGGTGCTGTGGATTGCGTCGGCTGACACTATCAATCACCGGAAACTCATCTTTGCCGGCGTGCTGATGGGCGCGGGCATTGGGGCCATGCATTACACCGGCATGGCCGCGATGCGCACCGATATGATGATGTATTACGACTTGCCACTTTTCCTTTTGTCGCTGCTTTGCGCGGTGTTTCTGGCGACGATTGCTCTTTACGCCAAATTTGCGGTTCGTCTGATCTTCCCTGACGCGAGGCGCATGACGACGTCACTTGTCGCGGGCGCGGTGATGGGGATCGCCATTTCTGGCATGCACTATGCGGCGATGTTTGCGACGGTATTTCTCCCACCGGAAGGGCACGAAATGGTGCCTGACGGGTTTTCGCCTAACGTGATGGCGTGGAGCGTGGGGATCATCTCTGTCCTCGCCATTTTGACGACACTGTTGGCCACGACGCTCAGCCGCTATGTGCAAACCGCGCACACGCTCCAACGGGAAATCGCGAACGGCCGCGTGCTGGCGCAGCATCTGAATTTCCAGAAAGATGCAATGGACGAACATGCGATTGTTTCGATCACGGACAGGCGCGGCATCATCACCTACGCCAACAAAAAGTTCTGCGAGATCAGCGGCTATTCGCAGGAAGAATTGATCGGACAGAGCCACAGCATCATCAACTCGGGCTATCATTCCAAAGAGTTTTTTGCCGATATGTGGAGGACGATCGCAGCCGGATCGCCGTGGAATGGCGAAATCCGCAACCGCGCAAAGAACGGTGTCTATTACTGGGTGCAGTCAACGATTGTCCCATTCCTGAACGAGGCGGGTGTCCCTTTCCAGTATATCGCGATCCGCACTGACGTGACCGACAGGAAGCTCGCAGGTGCCGCGTTGGACAGGAGCCGCTCGCGGATGCAGGCAATTTCGGAAGCGGTTCCTGCAGGTAACATTTCTGCGGATTCCGATGGAAAGATCATTTCATGGAATTCGGCCGCTGCCCGCATCTTTGGGTATTCCGAAGAAGAGGCGCTCGGGGCGCCTGTTTCAATCATTATGCCGGAGAAGCATCGTGCCGCGCATCGATCGCGCTTCGGCAAAGCCGTCGCGCAAGAGCAGTCGTTCGAGACAAAGAACTTCCGCGAAATCGAGGGACAGCGCAAAGACGGCACAACCTTTCCGGTGGAGCTTTGGATTGGCTCGTGGTCGCAGGACGGCAAGCGGGTTTTCACAGCGGCGGTTTTTGACGTCAGCGAACGTGAAGAGGCGAGCAAGAAACTGCGGGTCTTGTCCGAGGTCGTCGAGACGATGGAGCAGCCGGGCGCCGTGCTCGATGATGAGGACCGCTTCCTGATGACCAACCAAGCCTACCAGGAGTTGAATGCACCCGTCATCGACACGATCAAACCCGGGCGATACTTTGAAGAGCATATTCGCGCGCTCGCTGATCACGGGCTGTCGCCTGAAGCAACTGCGCGGGGGGAGGCGTGGTTCGAGGAGCGGATGGAGATTCACCGTCGGGAATCCGCGAGCTTCGAACTTCAGCGCCAAGATGGACGCTGGTTCTTGGCAACCGAGCGGCGTTTGGCGCATGTGGGCCATATCGTGCTGTTGTCCGACATCTCGCAGCAGAAGGCTGTTCAGGCGGAAATCGAACAGGCAAAAGTCGCAGCAGAGGCGGCCAATATTTCAAAATCTGCCTTCCTCGCCAACATGAGCCACGAAATCCGCACCCCGATGAATGGCGTTTTGGGCATGGCGGAAATTCTGGCAGGAACCGGCCTGAACAAGGAACAGGCCCATATGATCAAGACGATCACGGATAGTGCCGGTGCGTTGCTCAATATCATCGACGATATTCTGGACTTCTCGAAGATCGAGGCGGGCAAGCTTGATGTCAGCAAGACCAAGGTGAGGACCATCGAATTCCTCGAGGCGATCTGCAATGTCATACGCCCGATCGCACAGGAGAAGAGGGTAAACCTGCATCTATCGCTGACGCCTGATGTTATGGGCGCGATGAAAACCGATCCGGTGCGCCTGCGACAGATCCTCCTGAATCTTCTGAGCAATGCCGTCAAATTTGCGGCCAGCAAGACCGAGCGCATGGGCTTTGTCGAATTGCATGTCGAACTATTGTCGCCGGATGTGATCGAGTTCACCGTCAGGGATGACGGGATCGGGATGACCGAAGAGGTGCAATCGAAGCTGTTCCGCCCATTTACGCAAGCCGAAGAGGGGACAACCCGCGAGTTCGGCGGCACTGGTCTGGGATTGGCGATCACCCGCAATCTTGTGGAGTTGCTGGACGGGGCCATCAGCGTGTCCAGCAAGCAGGGCGAGGGCAGCACCTTCAAGGTAAAGCTCCCGTTCAAGCCAATCGAAGTCACGATGGAGATGCCTGATATTTCCGGTCTGACGGTGATCTCATTTGCGGACGATCAGGGCTCATGTGCCTCCATCGGCCAATTCCTCGACGTCAATGGCTCGAACCTTGTGGAAGCCACGGATATCTAGGGGCTATTGGAGGCGCTCAAGGCCCCGAAAGGCGAGCCGGTTGTCTTGATCGCGCAAAAAGACGCGACAGATAACGCCGCAGTGAGAAACCGGATTTTGCAGGAGGGGTTCAGTCCACGGTTACTGTTGGCGGAGGCATCACGCTCCGACCTCGCCAGCCGTCATGGCGCGGATACTTATAGCATTCAGCGCTTCCCGATGCTGCCGTCTGAATTCGTTGGCGGGATCACCGAGTTGACAGGCAGAAGCAAACGCAAGAGCGCCGAACCCGCAGAAGTAGCGCAAAAGGCGAACGATGCCGGCGAAAGATTGATCCTTCTGGTCGAGGACAACCCGATCAATCTTAAAGTCATGTCGGCGCAGCTGGAGCGTTTGGGGCACAAGGTGCTGACGGCCGAGAACGGCGAGAAGGGTCTTGCCCTTGCGGGGGCGCATGAGTTTGACGTCATTCTAACCGATTGCCACATGCCGGTCATGGACGGCTTCCAGATGACAGCGCAACTGCGCAAGCGGGAGGCTGCTGGCGGTGGGCGTATCCCGATCCTCGCGGTTACGGCCAATGCATTGCGCGATGAACAGGAGCGTTGCCTTGACGCTGGCATGGATGGCTACCTGTCCAAGCCGATTTCAATGGATAATCTGCGTGCGGCGCTGAACCGGATGTTTGTAGCGTCGCCTGTGAAAGTGCATATCGGCTAGCGGCTGGGGCAGCCCCCTCGCGCGGCTAGATTTCCTCTCAGGCGGCCTGATCCAACAACTGGTCTGCGATATGCCGCGCGATGGGGACGGCGGCGGTTGCCGCTGGTGATGGGGCATTGCCCACATGCAAACAGCGCGCGGTTTTCACGAACAGGAAATCGTCGATGATCTTGCCATCCGGTGCCACGGCCTGCGCCCGTACGCCTGCGGGGTAGGGGGCCAGATCACCCAGCGCGATACGGTCGCAATATTTGTGGATACGCTTGAGGTAGGCGCGTTTGGAGGCTGATGCGGTCAGTTCGGAGGCGGCTGACGCCGGGTTCTGCGCCAACATCCGCCAAAAGCCGCCATAGGACAGCGTATCGAGCATATCCGGCGGGGAGATATCGCTGAGACGATACCCTTCGCGTTTGAAGGCAAGCACGGCATTCGGCCCCACGGTGAAACCGCCCGCAATCTTTCGGGTGAGGTGCACACCAAGGAACGGGCGTGCAGGGTCAGGTACGGGATAGATCAAGTGACTGACCAGATCATCGGGCTGGTTCAACAGGCGGAAGAATTCGCCCCTGAAGGGCACAACACGGTAGCCCGGTTGCTGCCCGAAGGCGCGGATTATCCTGTCGGAGTGCAGCCCCGCGCAGGTGACAACGCGGCCTGCTTCAAACCGTTTCTGCGCGGTTGTGACCGATACGGAGCCGCCTCGTTCTTCGCCTGAGACGACCCGCGCCCCGAAGCGGACATTACCACCGCGCGCGATGAACAGGGCTGACATCACCTCGGCAATGCGCTTGTAATCGGTGATGCCGGTGCTGGGCGAATAGAGCGCGGCGACCCCGTTTATGTGTGGCTCCATACGCCGCAGGCTTGCTTCATCGACATCTTCGATCACGATGCCGTTCTGCCGCGCCCTCTCGCCGAGCGCCTGCATCCGCGTAAGCTCCGTTTCGTCCGTGGCGACGATCAGCTTCCCCAAACGCTCGAACGGAATGTCATGCTCTGTGCAGAATGCCTCGGTCGCTTGCACGCCCTCGCGGCAGAACCGTGCCTTCATGCTTCCGGGCGCATAGTAGACACCGGCGTGGATCACGCCTGAATTATGGCCCGATTGGTGGGTCGCGGGCGTTGGCTCCTTTTCGAGCACCGTGATCCGCGCCGCAGGGTCGCGGGATTGCAGCTCAAGTGCGGTCGCCATGCCGATTATGCCGCCGCCGATGATCAGGATATCGGTGGTTTCTGTCATGCGTCGCGCCTTGTCCCTTTCGTCAGGGGGGTTTGTCTCCGATGCTGCGGCTTTTGTCCATGCGTGCAGGATGGCGCTGCTGGTCGCTACTGAACAATCGCGTTTTCCCACTCGGACAGGAAGCGCCGGCTCTTGAACTGGTCAAGGAACACCAGCAACCCCGGCCCAAGCCGGATACGATGGAGCGCCGCATCTTCCACAGGCCCGCGCGGAACGGCATCTGCAAGCGGTGATACACCCTCACCATAGGTCTGCAAAAGCATGTGGTCGATGAAATCGGCGGCGATCTGCGGCCGCTGCGAGGTCGACGGGATCAGAACCGTGCGCAGCATGACGGTGGTAAAATCCGAAAGCAGGATCGTGGCGAAGTTTTCGTTCTCGCCGCGACCGGCGGCGTAGCTGCCCAGCACGTTATAGGCGATGGCGAGTTTACCGCTCTCCACATCGTCGATCATCTCGGAGGAGCAGCAATAGAGCTGCGCCCCGAGCGCACCTATCACCTCGGTCAGACGCCAGAATGTCTCGGAGGTGCGGGCATCTTGGGTGGCAAACAGGTATCCAAGGCCGGAGCTGCGAATATCATAGGTGCCGATCCGGCCGCGAAACTGTTCGGGCGCGCGGCGCAGGGCGGCGATCAGTTCCTGCCGCGTTGAGGGGATCGGTTGGCCTTCGAAATCGGCTTTTGAAATAACGACAGCGGCGGGTTCTTGGGTGAAAGCGAACACCATGTTGTTCCAAACCGCCCATTCCGGCAGCGAGACGGATGCGGGCGGCACATGTTGTAGAGCACGCCCGTCATTTGCCAGCTTTGTTTGCAGGTCCATCGCGCTGGAGATCACCAGATCGAACGGAGCATTCTCCTCGTAGATTGCCCGCATCACATCCGTCGATCCTGCGACCGTGTAATCGATGGCAATGCCGCTTCGTTCGCTCAGGTAAGAGGTGATCATCGGCTCAAAGAAACCGATATCGGCGGTGGAGAGAATGCGGATGCGCTCGGCACCCCCTTCGTCGCCAAAGACAGCATGATCCTCGATCTCGAACGCAGACGCCGCGCTGGCGATAAGGATCAGGATAAGGGAAAGGATAGGGTGACGCATGCGCCGCCTCCTGCACTGTTTTCCAAGGTCATTGCACCGCCGTGGGCACTGACCACATCTTCAACGATCGTAAGCCCCAGCCCAGAGCCAATGGTGCCGCTGGCGTTGGTTCCGCGCGCGAAACGGTCCCGCAATTGGCCGAGGTCGTTCTGAGGAAAGCCCGGCCCTGTATCCTGCACGGTGAGGATTGATTTCTTGTCGCTGGCCGAGACATGCACACGGATCGTGCCGCCTGCGGGGGCATATTTGATCGCGTTGTCGAGCAGGTTGCGGAGCGCGTTTTGCAACAAGATCGCATCGCCACGGATATGCGGGCTGGCGTCGAATGAGGCGTGGATTTCCATTTCCTTCAGTTCCGAGACAGGCCGCAGGCTCTCGATCGTGTCGCTGGCCAGCGCGGCAAGGTCGATCTCCTCGTCGAGGAGATGATCCGCGCGGAACGTCACCATCGCATGATCCAAAAGCTGCCCCGCTGTGCGGGAGCTTTCGTCTATGGCGCGGATCATATCGCGGATGGCTGCGCGATTTTCGGGCTTCTCTACGCGGCGCAAAGTGATCTCCGCCTTGGTGCGGACGATGGCAAGGGGCGTGCGCACCCGATGTGCCGCTTCGGCGATAAATTCCTCAGAGCGTGAAAGCGAGCGCTTCAGGCGGCCCATGAAGGTGTTGAGCGCATCCACCAACGGGGCCATCTCAGTGGGAACCGGCGCGGCAACAGGGCGCAAATCCTTCGGGCCGCGCCGCGTGACCGAGGCGGCAAGACGCGCAAGAGGGCGGATCGTGCTGCGGGAGATCAACAGCGAAAGGAGCGCTGCCACCAAGAAGAAGCCACCGCCAATAGCCATTGCCATGCGCGAAATGCGGGCAAGGGTCTGGTTCATGCTGGAGCGCGTTTGCGCCACCGATACCTCTAGCGTGGAGGCACCCGCATCCGTCGACAGGCCGCGTGAGGCGGTGGCGATGCGCACTGCCTCGCCCAAATATGCATCCGAACCGAAGCGCGTCACCCCGCTGGAAAGTGGCTCTGGCTGGGGGAGATCTTCGTAACCGGACAGGAACTTTCCATCCAGCTGGATCTGGTAAAAAACCCTTTCGTTGCTGACCGTATCGAGCATGGAGAGCGAGGCGTAGGGGAAGTCGATGGTGATCTCGCCTTCGACGACCCGCGCGCTATCGAGGATCGACAAAGCGGATGCAGCGAGCACGTTGTCCTGACTTTCCTGTGCGATTTCGCGGGCAACCGATTGCACCACGAAGTAGACCAGCAGCGCCAACCCACCTGCGCCAGAAAGCAGCATGATCGTCAGCTTTCGCCGCAGCGAGCCTTGGGTCACAGCAACGCTCATGAAGCGTCCAATTTGTAGCCAAGCCCGCGCACCGTGACGATCTCGGTGCGCGATGCCGACAGATGCCGCCGGAGACGGCCGATATAGACCTCGATGGCGTTTTCCGAGACATCCTCATCATAGGAAAACAGCCTGTCCACCAGCGCGCCTTTGGAGAATATCTGCCCGGGTGCGTTAATTAAAATCTCGATCAGGCGCAGTTCTCGGGGGCGCAGCTGGACCACTTCGGTAGGGGTTTCGAGAGTGCCAGCGAGGGAATCAAATGTCAGATCGCCGACGGTGATTCTGTTCGTCGATTTGCCACCACGCCGCCGCAGGACTGCCCGACAGCGGGCCTCAAGTTCCGAGAAGTCGATGGGTTTCACCATGAAATCATCCGCGCCGGAATCCAGCATCCCAACCCGATCCGAGACTTCGGATCGCGCCGTCAGGACGATCACAGGCGTGCTGTTTTTCGAGTTCCGGTGACTGTTCAAAAATGAGCGACCATCGCCGTCAGGTAACATAATATCGAGCAATATCAGATCGTAAGACGTGACGGATGTGAAGTCGGATGCGGTAGAAAGATCAGCCGCGTGATCGACGACATGCCCGTCCAGCGACAGACGGTCGACGACGGCTGCGGCCAGCTCTTCGTTGTCTTCGATCAGGAGAAATCGCATCCGTTTCGCTTTTCTGTGGCGGGTGTCAGGTTTGTGTCAGCTTTCGTCGTCAGGTTCCCAATTCATGGGCGGCTTCGGTCGCTGATGTCAAATGGGAGGAAAACTTATGACATTCAAAATGGGCCGTCGCGCCCTTCTCGCCGCTGTTGCGGCTGTCTCCATGTCCGGCTCCGCTTTTGCGGCTGGCCATCAAGTGCTCGACAGCATCCACTTCCTGATCCCCGGCGGCGCCGGTGGCGGCTGGGACGGAACCGCGCGCGGCACGGGTGAGGCGCTCACCAATGCAGGCATCGTCGGTTCGGCGTCTTATGAAAACATGTCCGGTGGCGGCGGCGGTGTGGCGATTGCCTACCTGATCGAGAACGCTGAATCGAACCACGGCACGCTGATGGTCAACTCGACCCCGATCGTCATCCGGTCGCTGACTGGCGTTTTCCCGCAGTCGTTCCGTGATCTTTCGCTGATCGCTGGCACCATCGGCGACTATGCCGCGATGGTGGTGAAAGCGGATAGTGATATTGACGATATGGCCGGCCTGCTGGATGCCTACCGCGCTGATATGAGCGGCACCGCTGTTGGCGGTGGCTCGGTCCCGGGTGGTATGGATCACCTCGTCGCAGCAATGGCATTCCAAGCCGCGGGTGAAGATCCGACCGCTGTTAAGTACATCCCCTATGATGCAGGTGGCGACGCAATGGCCGCACTGCTCTCGGGCGAAATCAAGGCGCTGTCCACTGGCTTCTCGGAAGCGGTTGCACTGGCGGAAGCTGGCGAAGTGAAGATCATCGGCGTTACCTCCGATGAGCGTGTGCCTGCCTATGACGCGGCTCCCACCATGCAGGAGCAAGGCATCGACACGACCTTCATCAACTGGCGTGGTTTCTTCGGTGCGCCGACGCTCTCTGACGAAGAGATCGCCGCCTACCAAGAGGCGCTTGCCAAGATGTACGACACCCCTGAGTGGGAAGCCGTTCGCGCCCGCAACGGCTGGGTCAACATCCACAACCCGGGTGATGATTTCCGTGCTTTCCTTGAAGAGCAGGAAAAGGTCATCGGCGATCTGATGCGCGAGCTGGGCTTCCTGTAAGCTTCTACCGCGAGACGAATTGTTCGGGCCCCTTGTCGGGCCCGAACACCAACAGGGGGGACACACCAATGGCACTTGATCGCTGGATCGCGCTTATCATTCTCGCGATTGCACTGGCCTACGGCTATGCAGCGTTCTTTACGATGGATCATCTGTTGCCGCCGTTCATGCAGCGCAACCCGATCTGGCCCAGCACCTTCCCGAAGGCACTTTCGGTACTGGCGGTGGGCACTTGCTTGATCATCCTGCTCGGGTTGGAAAAGCCCAGCGGCGAAGAGAAAACTCCCGACATTGATTACCGTCGTCTGCAAGACTACCACCTCGGTAAGGCGCTTTTCCTGCTGGCGCTGATGGCAGCATACGCGCTGGCGCTGCGGCCTATCGGCTTCCTCGCGTCAACAACGCTATTTCTCGTCTTGGGGGCCGCCATTCTCGGCGAGCGCAAATTCCATATCCTGATCCCTGTCGCTTTGGTGGCCACAGGCGCGGTCTGGTATCTGGTGCAAGAGGTGCTGGGGATCTTCCTGCGGCCTCTGCCGTTCTTCTTGGGGGTCTGAGATGCTTGAAGGACTATTGATCGGGCTGCAAACGGCCTTTTCCATCCAAAACTTGTTGATGGTGATCGGTGGCTGCCTGATTGGTACATTCATCGGCATGCTACCGGGTCTTGGCCCGATGTCGATCATCGCCATCATGATCCCCGTCGCGATCACGCTTGGTGATCCGTCCGCCGCGCTGATCCTGCTGGCAGGGGTCTATTACGGCGCGATTTTTGGCGGCTCAACGTCGTCGATCCTGCTCAATGCGCCGGGTGTCGCGGGGACAGTGGCATCCAGCTTCGATGGCTACCCAATGGCGCGTCAGGGCAAGGCTGGTAAGGCATTGACCATCGCCGCGATCGCGTCCTTTGCGGGCGGGTCGATTGGCGCGGTGCTTCTGATGATTTTCGCGCCCGCGCTTTCGACCGTGGCGCTTCTGTTCCACTCCGCTGAATATTTCGCTTTGATGGTGGTCGGCCTTTCGGCAATCGCCGCTTTTGCGGGGACTGGCAATGTTGCCAAGGCGGTGCTGATGACCCTGCTGGGCCTGATCATGGCAACGGTCGGCGAGGGCGCGCTGTTCAATATGCCACGCTTCACAATGGGGCTGATGGACCTGCAATCGGGCTTTAGTTTCATTACACTTGCGATGGCGATGTTCGCCCTGCCGGAGGCGATGTTCCTTGTCCTCAATCCCGGGCGGTCTGAAACCGGCGATGACGGCGGAAAAATCTCCAACCTGCGGATCTCCCGCGCAGAGGCGCGCAAAATTGCACCAGTGATCGGGCGGCAGTCCATCCAAGGCTTCTTCATTGGCGTATTGCCGGGGGCGGGCGCGACAATCGCGAGCTTCCTTGGCTATGCCGTCGAGCGTAATCTGGCCACCGAGGAAGAGCGCAAGGAGTTTGGCAAAGGCTCGATCAAAGGTTTGGCCGCGCCGGAAACGGCAAATAATGCGGCCTGCACCGGCTCTTTCGTGCCGCTGCTGACGCTCGGCATCCCCGGCTCTGGCACCACGGCCATTCTGCTGGGTGCGCTGATCGCGCTGAATGTCGATCCCGGCCCACGGTTGATGATCGACGAGCCGCAGATCTTCTGGGCGGTGATCATCTCGATGTATATCGGCAACCTGATCCTTTTGGTCCTGAACTTGCCGCTGATTCCCTACATCGCCAAGGTGCTACAAATCCCGCGTAACTACCTGATCCCGTTCATCCTCTTCTTCACGCTGATGGGCAGCTATATCGGGCAGAATAACGCGACCGAATTATTGATCCTCGTTGGATTTGGCATCTGTGCGACGATCCTGCGCTTTGCCGATTATCCGCTGGCGCCGCTCCTGATCGGGTTCATCCTTGGCCGGATGCTGGAAGATAATTTCAGCCGCTCGATGCAGCTTTATGACGGGATTGGTTTCATCCTTGAACGCCCGATGACGCTGGGCCTGTTGGTGATCGCGGCACTGCTGGTGGTGGTGCCAAGCTACCGCGCCCGCCGCGCCCGCGCCCGTGCAAAAGGAGTGGCCGACGGTGACTGATCCCTTAGCGGGGGTGCGTGTTCTTGACCTGGCCAACGTTCTGGCCGGCCCCTATTGCTGCTACCAGTTGGCTCTGATGGGAGCGGAGGTCATCAAGGTCGAGCGCCCTGGCTTGGGGGATCTTGCGCGGGTGCTGGGCGCTGACCCCGAGCGCAACAAACAGGGCATGGGGATCAGCTTTCTGGCGCAGAACGCGGGCAAAAAGTCCGTCACACTGGATATGAAATCCCCGCAGGGCAAGGCGCTTCTAAAACGCCTTGTCGAAAGCGCTGACGTCTTGGTGGAAAATTTTCGCCCCGGTGTGATGGCGCGATTGGGGTTGGATTATGACGCGCTAAAAGAGGTTAACCCGCGCCTGATCTACTGCGCGATCAGCGGTTTCGGGCAGGATGGCCCACGCAAGGATGATCCCGCCTACGACCAGATCGTTCAGGGGATGTCAGGCGTTATGGCGATCACTGGCGGACCAGAAACCGCCCCTTACCGCGTAGGCTACCCGCTGGCCGATACGATTGGCGGCATGACGGCTGCTTTCAGCATCGCCGCGGCGCTGAACGCGCGCCCGCGCGGCGCGTTTTTGGATATCGCGATGACAGAGGCAGTGATTTCCACAATGGGGTGGGTCGTCTCGAATTACCTGATCGGCGGCGTGCTCCCCGCCGCCCACGGCAACGAGAATACGACCTCGGCCCCTTCCGGAACGTTCATCACAGCCGACAAGCCCATCAACATTGCCGCCAATCGTGATAGCCAATGGGAGGACCTTGCCCGCCATCTGGACCGCGAAGATTTGCTGACGCACGCAGATTACCGCACACGCGAGGATCGCAAGCGCAAGCGCAATCGCCATGCGCTACGCGCAGCGCTGGAGGATACGCTGCGCCAGCGACCGGCTGCCGATTGGGTGCGCGAGTTGAACGCGCTAGGCGTTCCGGCGGGAATGGTGCTCTCCGTGCCGGAGGCGCTAGACGACCCGCAAATGCTGGGCAGGGGATTGATCGCGCAGGTTCCGTTCGGGGCAGAAACGCTTGCATTGGCGGGAAGCCCCGCCATGATCGGCGGCAAACGCCCGCAGCCCTCTGGCCCGCCCCCCGCATTGGGCGCGGATAACGACGAGATCTGGCAGTCTCTTGGCCTCAGCGCGGACGAAATCGCAGAATTGAGAAAGGATGGCGTGATATGAGCGATGTGGCGGACTGGTGGCGCACCTCCATCATCGACATGGAGCCGGGACGGATTCACCTCCGTGGGCAGCCGATACAGGATCTCATTGGCACCGTTTCATTTGCCGAGATGATTTGGCTGCTGGTACGCGGGGATCGACCGACGCCAGCACAGGCGCGGCTCTTCGAGGCGGCGTTGGTTTCTGCCGTCGATCATGGGCCGCAAGCGCCGAGCATCGCGGTAGCGCGGATGGCCGTGACCTGCGGCTTGCCGCTGAACAACGCGATGGCGAGCGCGGTGAATATGCTGGGCGACGTGCATGGCGGCGCGGGCGAACAGGCGGTGGAGCTTTATCACTTCATTGAGGCGTCAAACGCCCCGCTGCCCGACGCGCTGGATGATTGGATCGGCGCGCATGGCAAGATCATCCCCGGCTTCGGGCATCGCTTCCACAAGCCCGTCGACCCCCGCGCACCGCGTCTCATGGCGCTGGTGGAAGAGGCCGTTGCCGCTGGAGCCTGCAAAGGCCGCTTCATGGAAATCGGGCGCGGAGTAGAGGCCGAGATCACGCAGCGCAAGGGCCAGCCCTTGCCGATGAATATTGATGGCGCGACGGCGGTGATCTATGCCGAGCTGGGCTTCGCCCCGCCGTTGGCGCGCGGGCTTTTCTGCCTGTCGCGGTCGGTGGGGATATTGGCCCATGCATGGGAGCAGACGGAGCAAGGCGGGCGGAACAAAGGCCCAACGCCGCCGCATTACCGATGGACATATGATGGTGACTAAGGCGCGTGATTTGGCGATTGCGGCGCTCTGCGCTTGGCTGGGCTACATGGTCTTCCTGTGGATCGGCTTTCCTGCCGCACCGCTCACCGGCGCGACAGCGGGGATCACCCTTGCGGCGCTTGCGGGGCTGAAAGCCGATCTGCCCGTCCCGCTGCGCAATGCCTGCATTCTGGGCCTTGGCATCAACATCGGCACAGCGGTCACGCCGGAAGTGCTGCAAGGGATGCTGGCTTGGCCCTTAAGCCTCGCCATCCTGACCCTGTGCGTGTTGGCGATCCTGTTTGCCAGTGCAGCACTGCTACAGCGGCTTTTCGGCTACGATCGGCAAACAGCCATGCTCGCCGCCGCGCCGGGGCATCTGAGCTATGTGCTCGGTATCGCGCTGGCCTCGGGGCGGGATGTGCCGGCGATTGCTGTGATCCAGTCGATCCGTGTGCTGATCCTGACCCTCTGCGTACCGCCGCTGATCAGCGTTGTGTTTGGGGCGACAGGGGTGAGCGTTCTGCCCGAAAATGTGATGGGCCTGTCGTCACTTCTGGGCACGGTCTTGCTCTCCGTTCCAATGGCGCTTGTATTTGCGCGGATCGGGGTGCCTGCGGCATGGCTCATCGCAGGGATGGTCGTCAGCGCGACGGGACATGGCAGCGGCTTTACGCCGGGCCGTTTGCCGGATGCGATGGCCGTGACCGCACTGATGGCGATGGGTATCCTAATCGGCAGCCGCTTTGCCTCCGTCCCTGCGCGGCAGCTTGGCCGCTATATCCTGCCCGGCCTGATGCTCACGGTGGTCGCGATTGGCATGTGTTTGGTGGGGGCTGGGGTTGCCCTGCTTATGCTGGGCGTGCCACCTGGCTTGCTCACCGTCGCATTTGCGCCCGGTGGGGTCGAGGCGATGGCGGCGATTGCGCTCTCGCTCGGCTATGACCCCACGTTCGTTGCGGGGCATCATGTGTTTCGATTATTGGTGCTTTCTGTCGTCATGCCGCTTGTTGTTGGGCGGGTGGGGCGACAGGTGTAGCGCCTCTGGCAGGTGATCGCACCCGCCAGAGGCTTGTCAGGTTCAGATCATCATCCGGCGCGGATCAGCGATCAAGCCTGCCAGATAGGTCATGAAACGGGCGGCATCCGCCCCGTTGATCACACGGTGATCATAGCTCAGATCAAGCGGCACCATCGGCACGGGGCGCGGCGTGTCGCCGTCCCATACGGTGATGGTTTCGGTGCGGGTGATGCCGAGGATCGCCACTTCCGGCGGATTGACGATCGGCGTGAAAGCCGTGCCGCCCAAGCCACCGAGGTTGGAGATTGACATCGAAGCGCCGCCCATCTCGTCGGGTGCGATTTTGCGGGCCTGCGCGCGGCTGGCGAGGTCGGTGATCTCTGCCGCGATTTGCCACAGTCCTTTGCGGTCCGCATCGCGGATCACCGGCACCATCAGCCCGTGCGGCGTGTCCACCGCGATGCCGATATGTACGAAGTCCTTAAGGTAAAGGGTTTCGCCATCCGCCGACAGCGAGGCGTTGAAGCGCGGGAACTCCCGCAAAGCGCGCGCCAGTGCTTTGACGTGGAACGCCAGCGCGGTGAGCTTGACACCCCGCGCGATGGCCTCGCCCTTCCATGCCTTGCGCAGCGCTTCGATGCCCGAGACATCGGCGCGGTCATGGTGCGTCACTTGCGGGATGAGCTGGTTGGCCGCTGACAGGTTCGCGCTGGCGACCTTGGCAAAACGGCTCATCGGCTCCTCTGTCACCGGCCCGTACTGGCTGTGATCGACGTTCCAGTAGGACGTCCCCGCCGCAGGTGCCGCCGCCGCTGCCGCAGGGGTGGTGGTGCCTTCCAGATCCTCACGGCCGATGGTCGTGCGGCCCAGCTTCTTGGCGAGCGCGTCGATATCAATCCCCTTTTCCTGCGCGAGAACGCGCACAGAGGGGGAGGCTATTGTCTCGGACATTTTTCGCCCCTACCAGCTTGCAGAGATGTACTGCGTTTCCATGAATTCGAGCATGCCCTCATGGCCGCCTTCGCGCCCGAGGCCCGATTGCTTGGTGCCGCCGAACGGCGCTGCCGGATCGCTGACGAGGCCACGGTTCAGCCCGACCATGCCGTAGTCCAGCCGCTCGCAAACCTGAAGCGCGCGCTTGAAGTCCTCAGAGAAGACATAGGCAACAAGCCCGTATTCGGTATCATTGGCGCGGCGGATCACGTCTTCCTGATCGGTGAAGGTCTGGATCGCGGCTACTGGTCCGAAGATCTCGTCACGCACGCATTCTGCGTTTTCTGGCACGTTCGACAGAACGGTCGGCGGGTAGAAGAAGCCCTTGCCGTTCGGGGTCGAGCCACCGCATTCGACCTTTGCGCCTTTGGCGACAGCATCAGCCACGAACTCGGCGACCTTGTCGCGGGTGTCGGCATTGACGAGCGGGCCAACATCGACGCTCGGGTCAGTTCCGTCGCCCACTTTCAGCGCTTCCATGCGCTCGGTCAGGCGGCGGGTGAATTCTTCCGCCACGTCCTCATGCACATAGATACGGTTGGCGGCCGTGCAGGCCTCACCGAGGTTGCGCATCTTGGCGAGCATGGTGCCTTCGATGGCGGTATCCATGTCGGCATCGTCAAATACGATACAAGGCGCGTTGCCACCCAGCTCCATCGCCGGTTTCAACACCTGATCGGCAGCGGAATGCAGCAGCTTGCGACCGACGCCAGTGGAGCCGGTGAAGCTGACAACGCGCACGCGCGGGTCATGCAGCATATGGTCGACAAGCGCGCCTGTGCGCTTCGAAGGCAGCACGTTGACGAGGCCAGCCGGAACGCCTGCTTCTTCCAAGAGCGGCATCAGCGCCAGCATGGTCAGCGGGGTCTCGGAGGCAGGTTTGATGATCACACCGCAACCAGCGGCCAGCGCTGGAGCGATCTTGCGGGTGCCCATCGCAGCGGGGTAGTTCCACGGCGTGACCAGCACAGCGAGGCCCGCAGGCTTGTGCTGCACCATGATCCGTGCGCCGGAGGCGGGCGCATGGGTAATCAGGCCATCGGCACGAACAGCTTCTTCGGCAAACCAGCGGAAGAACTCGGCGGCATAGGTCGCTTCGCCCATCGCGTCTGTGCGGGCTTTGCCGTTTTCCAGCGTGATCAGATGCGCGAAATGGTCGAGCTTCGCGGTCATCAGCTCCCATGCCTTGCGCAGCACCTCAGAGCGTTGGCGCGGCGTGCGAGCGGCCCAGTCGGCCATCGCGGCTTCGGCGGCATCGAGCGCGGCATCGGCATCGGCGATATCTGCGGAGGCGACAGAGGCGAGCACCTCTTCGGTGGCGGGGTTGATCACGTCAAACCGCTCGCCGTTGCCTTTGCTCCAGCTGCCGTTGATGTAGAGATCGGTATAATCCATGGGATCGGCCTTTCAGGTCAGAGCAGGTGGCGCATGGGCATTTCCATGCGGCCTGCGAATTCGGAAATCAGGGCGATGGCTGCTGCCGGAGCAAGCTGGCCGCCGCCGTATTCGAGCGTGATCGACAGCCCGTCGCCATCGTTGCCGATGGTCAGAACTGGTGCCGCCTCGGCACCGGTCGCAACGGAGGTAATCCGCGAGCCACGGATGTCACGGATGATCAGATCCGCTTGGGCTTCGTCCTCGGAGGCTGCCGCCGCGCCAAGGCGCGGAAGATCAGGGTTCACATACTGGCGGCTTTGGCCGAAACGTTCAACCGCGACCACCAGATCAGCTGTATCACCGCGCAGGCTCGCTGCGCCAAGACCGGCCAGCAGGCTGTCGCCATCGGTGAGGCCGCCCTCGGACGCGGCCCAGCTAGCGAAAGCGGCGAAGCCGTCTGTCTCTGCACGCGCGGTAAGGCGCGCGGCAGCAGCGACACCGGCCACAGCAGCGGTTTGCGTTTGTGGTGCCGGAAGCGCGGCGAGGGTGTCGAGATCCTTGACGTGATAAGGCTGCGGATAGCCTTCGCTCACGAGCCGGTTCAGGTCTAATCCGCGTTCAGCCGCCAAGCGGCGTGCCTTGGGTGAGGCGAGAACTTTGCCTCCGCTCACCACTGGCGCAGGCGCTCTTGCAGGTGCCGGAGCGGGTGCCGGAGTGGCTTCTGCCTTTGCAGGCGTGGGAGCCGGTTCTGCCGGTGCGGGCGCGGCAGGAGCCGCCGCACCAGCCGCATAAGCGCGGCGCATCGGGTTGGCTGGGGCGTCACTGGAAATGATCGCCACCGTTTCACCCACCGGCACATCGTCACCGGCTTCGGCAAGGAGCGCGGCCAGATAGCCGTCTTGCCCTGCCGGAACTTCGACGGTGCTCTTGTCGGTTTCCACTTCGAACAGCACATCATCCGCGGCGATCTTGTCGCCTGGCTCTTTTTGCCAGCTAACGATCAGACCGGTGTCCTGCGCCATGCCCAGTGCGGGCATGATCACCGCGTTACCTTCGGGCACATCGCTTGCCGCTGCGTCCGCGCTAGGCGCTGCGTCGGCGCTGGGCGCCGCGGTCGCCGGAGCGTCCGTGCTGCCCTCGGCGGTTTCGGAGATCAGCGCAATCACTCGGCCCACGGGCACATCCTGCCCCTCGGACGCGGTGACGTTGGTCAGGAAGCCGGCGGCTTGTGCCTCGACTTCCATCGTGGCTTTGTCGGTTTCCACCTCGAAGAGCGCATCCCCCTCCGCGACAGGCTCACCTGCCTGTTTGATCCAGCGCACGAGCACGCCGCTGTCTTGCGCCATGCCGAGAGCCGGCATGATGACGTCATGCGGCATTGATCATCTCCCCTGCGCACAGCTTGCGCGCATTCTCCACAACGCCTTCTGGCGTCGGTACGGTGATGTCTTCCAGTGCGGGGCTGAACGGCACCGGCACATCCATCGCACCCATCCGCAGCACCGGCGCATCAAGGTGGTAGAATGCCTTCTCGTTCAGGCGCGATGCGATCTCGCTGGTCACGCCATAGCTCTGGTGGCCTTCGTCGATCACGATGGCGCGGGAGGTCTTCTTGACGCTTTCAACGAGCGTTTTCTCGTCCAGCGGCACAATCGTGCGCGGGTCGATGACCTCGGCGCTGATGCCTTCAGCGGCCAACATCTCGGCAGCTTTTTCGGCAACCTGCACCATCGACGAGGTTGCGATCAGGGTGATGTCGGAGCCTTCGCGCTTGATGTTGGCTTCGCCAAACGGGATCAGATATTCCTCTTCGGGAACTTCGGCCTTGTCCTGATACATCAGCTTGTCTTCGAAGATCACAACAGGGTTGTTGTCGCGGATCGCTGTCTTGAGCAGGCCTTTGGCTTCATAAGCTGAGGAAGGCAGCGCCACCTTCAGCCCCGGAATATGCGCAACGAGCGCCTGAAGCGACTGGCTGTGCTGCGCGGCCGAACGGCGCGTCGCGCCAAGGTTGGTGCGCACCACCAGCGGCACGTTCAGCTTACCGCCAGACATGTAGTGCGTCTTGGCAGCCTGATTGCAGAGCTGGTCCATGATCAGGAAGATGAAGTCGCCGAACATCAGGTCAACGACAGGGCGCGAGCCGGTCATTGCCGCACCTACGGCCATGCCCATAAAACCCGGCTCGGCGATTGGCGTGTCGATCACGCGGTCGGTGCCGAACTCCTCGACCAAGCCGGAGAGGATCTTGAACGGCGTACCTGCTTCGGCCACGTCCTCACCAATGATGAAGACGGTTTCGTCGCGGCGGAGTTCTTCGGCCAGTGCTTCGTTGACGGCCTGCGAAAGGGTAATGCTTCTCATCTTGTCTCTCCTCAGTCCGCAAACACATGCATGTCCACTTCGGACGCATCGGGGTATTTTGCATTCAGCGCATATTCGACGGCGGCTTCCGCATCCGCCTTGATCTCGGCGTTCATCGCTTCGATCTCTTCTTCAGTGGCGATGCCTTGCTCCACGAGATAGCCGCGGAAGCGGATGATCGGATCACGGTTTTCCTTCCAATCCTTCTCTTCGTCCTTGGAGCGGTAGTATTCGCGGTTGATGTCGCCAACGTGGTGGCCGTGATAGCGGTAGGTCATCAATTCGATGAAGAACGGGCCTTCGCCCTTGCGGCAGCGGGCCACCAGCTTCTGCGCCAGATCGTTGACGGCGAGCACGTCCTGCCCGTCGATCTGGAACGCTTCCATGCCGAACGCCTCAGCGCGCGCGGTGATCGAACCGGCAGCGATTTCATCGGTGCGGGTGTATTCGGAATAGCCGTTGTTTTCACACGCGTAGATGACAGGCAGGTTCCACAGCGCGGCCATGTTCATCACTTCGTACATCAGGCCTTGCGCCGTGGCGCCATCGCCAAAGAAGCAGACGGTCACATCATCGGAGCCTTGCAGCTTTGCCCGCAGCGCGGAGCCGGTGGCGATGCCCATCGAGCCGCCGACGATGGCGTTGGCGCCAAGGTTGCCGTGGCTCTGGTCCGCGATATGCATGGAGCCGCCCTTGCCGCGGCAATAGCCTTCTTCCTTGCCCAGCAGTTCGCAGAACATTTCTTTGAACTCCGCGCCTTTGGCGACGCAATGGCCGTGGCCACGGTGGGTGGAGGTGATGCGGTCACTGTCGGTCAGCGCCTCGCAAATGCCCACGGCAACGGCTTCCTCGCCGGAATACATATGCGTCAGGCCAGGCATCTTGGCAGAGAGGTACAGCTGGTTCGCGTTGTCCTCGAAGGAGCGGATACGCACCATCTGGCGATACATGCGCAGATAGTCTTCCGTGTTGGTCTTGGCTTTTTTGGCGGGGCTCATGGCAATGTCCTTGGGAAGAGTTTGCCGGGCGCGTCTTTCGCGCCCGGCCAGTGGTCTTAGTAGCGGTTGGCGATCGGCAGTTCTTCGGCGGGGAAGAGGCTGATCACCTCGCAGCCGGTTTCCGTCACGACAACCTCTTCCTCGATCCGCGCGGCGGAGTAGCCGTCGGCGGCGGGGCAGTAGGTTTCCAGCGCGAACACCATGCCGGTCTGGATCTCCATCGGGTGGTCCATGCTGACCGCGCGGGAGATGATCGGGCGCTCGTGCAGCGCAAGGCCCAGCCCGTGACCGAATTGCAGACCAAAGGCCTGATCTTCGCTGGCGAAGCCCAGTTCTTGCGCGGTCGGCCAGACTGCGGCCACCTTATCGGTGGTGACACCCGGTTTGATCATCTGGATCGAAGCGTCGATCCATTCGCGCGCCTTCACATAGGCATCGTTCTGCGCGGGCGTTGCACGACCGACGTTGAAGGTCCGATAGTAGCAGGTGCGATAGCCCTGATAGGATTGCAGAATATCGAAGAACGCCTGATCACCCGGGCGGATCATACGATCCGAGAAGTTGTGCGGGTGCGGGTTGCAGCGCTCGCCGGAAATGGCGTTGATCGCTTCCACGTCATCCGAGCCCATCTCGTAGAGCATCTTGTTCGACAGGGCGACGATGTCGTTCTCGCGCACGCCCGGCTTCAGCTCTTCGTAAATCATGTGATAGACGCCATCGACCATCGAGGCAGCCTGCGTCAGAAGCTGGATTTCGTCCCAGTTCTTGATCTCACGGGCGGCGAGCATGATCTGCTGGCCGTCGACCACGTTCAGGCCTTCTTCCTGAAGGGCGTGGAACATCGCGGTTTCGGCGTAGTCCACACCGACCGGCATATCGCCCATGCCGGCGTCGCGGATCAGGCCCGCGATCTGCTTGGCGTATTTCTTCATCAGGCCGAACTCGGGCGGGATCGTGCCGCGCATGCCAACAACGCCAGCAAGGCAGTGATCCGGCTCAAGCCAGTCGGAGTGCAGCTTGTGGTGCGCCGCAGCGGAGCCGAAATCCCACACATAGGGGCTGTCATCGCCGGTCAGCAGGCAGAAACGGCACATCTTGTCCCGCTCCCACTCACCGATCTTGGTGGCGGAGACGTAGCGGATGTTGTTCACATCGAACAACAGCAGCGTGCCGGCGTTCGAGTTCTGAAGCGCTTGGCGGGTCCGCGCCAAACGGTAGCGACGCAGGCGGTCATGGTCGATCCGGCGTTCGAAATCGACAGACATGTGACCCCAAGCGGGGAGACGGTCCCGCCATTCCCAGTTGGGTTCGAGATCCTGAGGTGTCAGGAGGTTCGGCATAAGTGCGCGTGACATGAGTTGCTCCTTCTGCGGCGGGCCGCATGTTGAGGGTGTGCTAGTCTAAAAGAGGCGACGGGCCGTTACCGGCCCGCCTGATTAAGCAAGGGCAGTGGGTTACTTTGTGACCCAGCCACCATCGATCGAGATCATCTGGCCGGTCATGTAATCGCTGTCGTCCGATGCAAGGAACGACGCGGTGCCGACGATGTCATTGGGGTAGGATACGCGCTTGATGACGAGGTTGTTGGCGACGATGTCGTCATAAGCCTGACCTGCGCGCTCCTTGAAGCCGATCTCGACGAGGTCTTTGTCCAGCTGTTCCCAAAGCGGGGTCACAACAACGCCCGGCGCATAGCCGTTGACGGTGATGTTGTGCTCGGCAAGGCCCAGCGCGCCACATTCGGTCAGCGCGAGGCAGCCATACTTCGAGGTACAGTAAACCGTCACATCAACCAGCGGCTTGCGGCTGGCGATGGAGCCCACGTTGATCAGCTTGTAGGGGTGATCTTCCATCGGGCCTTGAGCGATCATCTGCTTGGCAGTTTCCTGCATGCCGAGCCACATCGCCTTGGTGTTGACGTTCATGATCATGTCCCAGTTATCTTCATCGATATCCATGAAGAAGCGGGGCTTGTTCAGGCCAGCGTTAAAAAGGCCAACATTGATGCTGCCGAAGGCTTCGACAGTGGCAGCCACCGCAGCGGCGTTGTCGTCGCGCTTGGTCACGTCCATCTTGACCGCAATCGCCTTGCCATTGCCTTTGGCATTGATGGCATCTGCGACTTTCTGCGCTTCGTCGAGATCGAGATCACCAACACAAACATTGGCGCCCTGCGCAGCGAAGGCTTCGGCATTGGCCGCGCCCATGCCGCGGGCAGCGCCGGTGATCAGGATGTTCTTTCCGTTAAGGCGATTGGGGTCCATGGTATCCTCCCTAAGTGACCGTCTTCATCATTGCTTGTTCCGCACGCGCTTGTGCGCGGGCGAGCGCTTCACGCGGGCTGTGTACACCGCGCAGCATGTCGTGGATTTCGTGGCCGCAGATCTGGATGATGTCCGAGATTTGCGGAATTGGCGGGCGCGGCCAGAATTGCAGTTCGTCGCGCCACGACATCTGGTCCACCGTTTCGAAAATCGGAGACAGGCGGCGCACTTCCGGATCGGCACCCACCGAGTAGCGGGGCGCCGTGCGGCTGCCGTTTTGAACATAAAGCTTTTGCGATTCTGGCGAGGTGAAGGCCGTCAGCGCCTCGACCGTTTCTGCCACGCGCTCCTGAGCGAGGTTTGCCGGAATGCAGAAAATGTAGCCTCCGACAGGCGCAATCGGTGCGCCGCTTGGCCCGTGCGGGTGCGGCAGGTATCCGGTGTTGTCATAGGCGGGCGAGCTTGGGTCCAGCTCGAAATACGGCGCCAGCAGCGTGTAGCCATAAGCCATCGCGATCTTGCCCGCCGCATAGGGGCGCACCCGCTCGTACCATGACATCGACAGGATGTCGGGCGGCGAGTAATCCAGCAGTGCCAGCAGATATTCGGCGGCCTCGCGACCGCGCTCGGTGTCGATCGTCGGGCGCAGATCATCACGGTTCAGGTGGTCCGCGTCGTAGCCGCCAGCGATTTCGGGCAGGTTGACGATGGGCTGGCCGAAATCGGCGCAAGTCATCATGAACGTATGGCCCAACGCCGTTCCGCGCGCGGCATTCCACGCAACGCCGTAGCGCCCGTGACGGGGATCATGCAGCACTTTCGCGGCTTCCAGCACCGCTTGCGTTGTTGTCGGCGGGGCCAGTCCGGCTTCGGCAAACCAGTCGCGGCGGTAGAACATCAGCTCCGGCGTCGTCTGGCTGGGGACGCCATAAGGCACGCCATCCCAATGCGCGGCGCGCCAACCGGCGGTATGGAAATCGCTCGGGTCGAGGCGATCCACATCCATCACTTCGTTCAGCGGCTTGACGATCCCCTTGGTGACAAACTCGCCCAGCCAAGGCAGATCCACGGCAATCAGATCATAGCGGCTGGTGGTGCGGGTCGCGTTGCGGAGCGCCTCTTCGCGGAGGCGGTCAATCGAAAACGCGCGTTGATTGATCTTGGTGCCGATCAATTGCTCGAACTGACGCTTGAGGTTCTCCATCACCATGAAGGTCGGATCGCCATGTACCAGTATCCGCAATCCGCCTTGTAGCTTTAGTGGCGATGGCATGACTTGTGGCGGGCTGATCAGCCCCTGACCGGGTTGGTAGGAACCACCAAAATAGTAGTCAGTCGTTTCCGCACTGCTGCGGGATTTGCCAAAAATGCTGTTGCCGAGCCTGTTGAGGCGGTCGGCCAACTCGCTCCAGCGGGTCAACATCTGTTCGCTGGGATGAAGCGAGAAGCTCTTGCCCGAACGGGTGCGCGGGCGCTGCTCTATCAGCCCCGAGGCTTGCAGCTCTGCGAGGCGGCGCGTGGCCGTTGCATACGGCACACCAGATGCAGCAACCAGCGAGGAGGCTGTTACGATGCGCCCGTCCAAATGACTGCGCAGCAGATGCAGGCTCATGTTGAGGTACGGATTTGGCGCTGTCGGATCGAGCGAGCTGTCCACCTCAAGGCACAGCTGTTCGAGAAAAGACACAACCGTCTCAAGCTCTGGGCCAGCTCGGTGTACATCCGAACTGTATCCAGACTGGATAGTATGTGTCCTCGACTGCGTGTTCATTTTGTCCGCTATGAATATTTTGGGCTGAGGCAGGCTGGTACGACTCACATTCGCGCTCCTAAAATGTCCAAGTTGATATCCATACCACAGGGGGCAGATATCCAAAATGAATATCAGAATATTCAAAATGAACAAATTTGACAGGAGGTTGTCTCAAAAAATCCGCGATGGATATTGGCAGATTGCAGCGGGGGCGATTCCCCCATCGCAGAAGAGGGCGATTGCAATCGTGAACTGAATTCTACGGGAGGAACCCAAATGAAATCTTTGACAAAAGCAGCACTCGTCTGCACCACCGCGATGATCGGTACCGCAGCCGCAGCTGAAACATACACGATCGGCATCACTCAGAACAACGTGGGCGTCGACAGCTACCAGACCACCTACGAGAAAGCCTTCATCGCAGCAGCAGAAGCCAACCCCGACGTAGAGGTTGTTGTTCTGGACGCTGGCGGCGACGTTGCCCGCCAGATCGCTCAGATGGAAGACCTGATCCAGCAGGAAGTTGACGCGATCATCATCTGGCCGACCAACGGTGAAGCCGTTATCCCCGCTGTGCGTAAAGCGCATCAGGCCGATATCCCGGTCGTTGTCACCAACTCCAACATCGCAGAAGCCGGCTTCGACTTCGTCGCTTCCTTCTCCGGTCCGGACAACATCACACAGGGTATCCGCTCCGCAGAGATCATGTGTGACAAGTTCAAGGAAATGGGCATCGAAAACGAAGCCAAAGTTGTGCACATCACTGGCCAGCCGGGCTACACCACTGCTATCGAGCGCGCCAAGGGCTTCAACGACCGCCTGCCGGAAGTTTGCCCGAACGTCGAGCAGATCGACCAGCAGCCGGGCGACTGGAACCGCGAGAAGTCCCAGCAGGTCATGGAAGCCTTCCTCGTCAAGTATGACGACATCGACGGCGTCTATGCTGGCGACGACAACATGGGCGTTGGCGCTCTGAACGCAGCACGCGCTGCTGGCCGCGAAGGCATCATCTTCGTAGGCGCAACCAACTTCGCAGTTGGCTACGAAGCAATGGCCGCTGGCGAATACTGGGGTTCCATCTACCAGTCGCCGGTTGACGACGCTGAAGCCGCTCTTAAGACCGCTATTGACCTCCTCAATGGTGAAGAGCTGCCGTTCCTGAACTACTTCGACACTCCGAAGATCACTCAGGACAACATGGATCAGTTCACCAAGCCGGTATTCTGATACTCTCCCAGAGCAGTGGGGTGCCCGTCAAAGGGCACCCCATTCTTTGATTTTACGACATTATTGGAGGTAGCGATGGGGCGTGTTCAGGGACGTTCATGCATCGTAACGGGTGCTGCTCAGGGTATCGGACGCGCCATCGGAGAGGCGTTGATCGACGAAGGTGCAGATGTCTGTTTCGCTGATATCAACGCGGAAAAAGTCGCCCAGGTCGTTGCCGAAAATGAAGCGCGTGCCGCAGAGGCGGGCGTCAAGATTACCCATGCTGCCGTCGACGTGACCAACCGTGAACAGGTCCGCGCGATGATCGCACATGCGGTTTCCGTCTTTGGCAAGCTCGACGTCAAATTCAACAATGCCGGCGTCAACAAGCCGATGAATTTCCTCGATGTAACCGAGGATAACTGGAATTTTATTATGGGGATCAACGGGCTCGGCTGCATGATCGGCATGCAGGAAGCCGCGAAGCAAATGATCGCCCAAGGCACAGGCGGGAAGATCATTAACACCGCGTCGATCGCCAGCCGCCAAGGTTTCGATAACGTTGCTCCCTATTGCGCCTCGAAGTGGGCCGTGGTTTCCTTGACGCAGTCAGGTGCGCGGGATCTTGCGAAGCACAACATCACCGTCACCGGCTTCGCGCCCGGCGTGGTGGCCACAGAAATGTGGGAAGAGGTCGACCGCGACCTCATGGCCATCGGTGCCGCCGAACGCCCAGGACAGGCGATGGAGGAGTTTTCTGCCGAGATCCTGAGGGGGCGCGTCGCACGACCGGACGACATTACCGGAACGACCACGTTCCTTGCGTCCAAAGACAGTGACTACATGACCGGCCAGATCGTAATGATCGACGGTGGAATGACCTTGGTCTGATCTTACAGACCACTCGGGAGGAGGAAGATTTTATGGCTGAGCTGACAAAGAAATCAGTTGGCGGGCTTTTGGCCCGTCAGGGGATTTTGGTGGCTTTCGTGCTGTTCATGATCGGTTTCGCGATCGCGAATGACCGATTTCTGGCTGTTGATAACGTATTCGGGGTGATCCGGTCATCCGCCATTCTTGGGGTCATGGCCTTGGGTGTGACCTTCGTGGTGATCGGCGGAAACCTTGACCTCTCGGTGGGGTCGATGATGTCGTTCTCTACGATTGTGGTCTTGGACCTGCATGACAAGTTAGGACCGACGCTCGCAATCCCCGCGATGTTTGCGATGACGCTCTGCCTCGGGGCCTTCATCGGCTTCCTTGTGGGGTATTTGAAGCTGAATTCACTGATTGTAACCTTAGGCATGCTCTCCGCCATTCACGGCCTGACACTGACCTACTCGGGCGGCAAGAACATGGACATTGCCGATAAGGAAGGCACTTGGTTCAGTGTGTTTGGTCAGGGTTCGATCGCTGGTATTCCGGTCCCGATCATTATGTTTGCGGTTTTGGCAATCGTCCTGTCGATTATTTTGACCCGCACCCCCTTCGGGCGGAAGGTTTACGCGGTGGGTGGCAACGGCACCGCCGCGACCTTCTCGGGCATTCCGCGCGCGCGGGTTGTGTTCATGACCTACATGATCTCGGCCTTCTGCGTCGCTACAGCCGGACTGATCCAAGCCAGCCGCTCGCTGGGCAGCCAAAACACCGTCGGGCAGGGCATGGAGCTTGAAGTGCTCGCCGCTGTTATCCTTGGTGGTGCCTCGCTCTTGGGTGGCTCTGGTACCGTGTTCAAGACCGTGATCGGCGTGCTGATCCTCGGCTTCATCCAGAATGGCCTGCTGCTCGTCGGATTGGAGTTCTACGTCCAGTATGTTGTGACTTGGGTCATCATCATCCTCGCCGTGTGGCTCGACATCGCTGCGAAGCGTGGCCGCCTGTTGTCACCGATTGCCTGAGGGAGAGCGTCATGAATAGCGAAACACGGGCAAACCTGATCAAACAGGGCGCCATCTGGGCCTTTATCGTGGTGGAGCTGATCTTCTTCTCCGTCGCGGGTGAATTCCTCTCCCTGTCGGAAAAGGCGTTCATGGATTTCGATAACATGCTGCTTCTTCTCAAGCAGTCCGCACCCATCGGGATCATTGCTGTCGGGATGACCATCATCATGGTCAACGGCAACATCGACCTGAGCGTCGGCGCGACGTTTGCAATCTCCGCCATCGTCCTGCTGGATTCCATGACATGGCCGATCTTCGCCGGCCTCGGTGATGGCGTCATCTTCGTTGGCTGGGCGCTGGCGCTGCTGACGGGCATCGCTTTGGGGGCAATCAACGGCTTCATCGTCTGGAAAACCGGCGTTGACGCCTTCATCGTCACGTTGGGCTCAATGCTCGGCTTCCGTGGTCTTGTGTTCATGTACAATGGCGAACAGCCGACCTCCCACCTGAACTGGACCCTCGTGGACTTTGCCGAAGCGCAATTCCTAGGTCTGCACACGGCGACTTGGTTCCTCGGCGCAGTTGTTTTGGTCTTCTGGTTCGTGATGAACAAGACGGTGCATGGCCGGAACGCCTACGCCATTGGCAACAACCGCGAAGCCGCCGTTAATGCCGGTATCCGCGTCGGGCCGCACTTCCTGATCAACTTCATGATCATCGGTTTCCTTGCGGCGCTGAGCGCGGTGGTTTTCTACTCCGAATCCGGCTCGGTAAACCCCAACGACGGCATGCTCTATGAGCTGTGGGCGATCACCGCGGTCGTTCTGGGCGGCACCAAGCTGACTGGCGGCTATGGATCGATCATATCGACCTTGGGCGGTGTGATTGCCATTCAGCTTCTGCGCAAGGGGCTGGGCCATATCGGTGCCGATACCGAAACGGTGAACCTTGTGATTGGTCTGATCCTGATCGCGGTACTGTTCCTTGATCGTCAGTTGAACGCGAAAGGCAAAGAGGAGTTGAAGACATGAGCGATACGAAACCAGCTCTCCGCCTCGAAAATATCGTCAAAGCCTTTCCCGGTGTGAAGGCGCTCGACGGCGTCTCTTTCGAAGTCATTCCCGGCGAGGTTCATGCCCTTATGGGTGAAAATGGCGCCGGTAAATCGACCCTGATGAAAGTCTTGGGCGGCATCTACCAACCGAACGAAGGCACCATCTACATCGAAGAGCAGGAAACGGTGATGCACTCGCCGCTTCATGCCAAGAGCAAGGGCGTGGTCTTTATTCACCAAGAACTTTCGCTGGCTGACGAACTGACAGTCGCCGAAAACATCTTCCTGGGTGAATTGCCGCGCAAATCCTTTGGCCGTGTCGATTGGGACGCGCTTTACAAGGAAACGGATGCGATCCTCGGCAAGCTGAACGTGAGCTTCAATGGTAAAACGCGTGTTGGCGATCTCTCTATCGCCAATCAGCAGATGGTCGAAATCGCGCGCGCGCTGACCGTTGATGCAAAAGCCGTGATCTTTGATGAGCCGACGGCCTCGCTGACCGATGCGGAGAAGGTCGTGCTCTTCGACGTGATCGAAGACCTGCAAGAGCAGGGCGTGGGCATCATCTACATCTCCCACCGTATGGAAGAGATCTTCAAAATCTCGGACCGCATCAGCGTTCTGCGCGATGGTCAGTATCGCGGCACCTTGTTTACCAAGGACACCAACGAGGATGAAGTCACCAAGCTGATGATCGGGCGCAGCCTTGATCTGACGCGCAATGTCCAAGCGCCTGAACTGGGTGAAGTGGCGCTTGAAGTCTGTGGCCTTTCCTGCGGCAATCTCTACAAAGACGTGAGCTTCAAGGTCCATCGTGGCGAGGTCGTCGGCTTTTACGGCCTTGTTGGCGCCGGCCGGACAGAGATCGCAGAGACGATCTTTGGCCTGCGTGACGCAGATGCAGGCAGCATTATGCTCGGCGACCAAGAGGTTAAGATTACCTCTCCTGTTGATGCGATCCGCCACGGCATTTCGCTCGTGCCCGAGGACCGCAAAGGCCAAGGCCTCGTTCTTGGTATGAACTGCCGCGATAACATGACCCTCCCGCAGGTCGATGACCTTACGGCAGGGCCATTCGTATCAGATGGCGCCGAAATTGCGATCTACGACCAGTACCGCGACCGGCTCGATATCCGTTCCCCAAGCTGGCGGCAGACTGTCGGCAACCTGTCGGGCGGTAACCAGCAGAAGATCGTGATCGGCAAGTGGCTCTCGATGAAGCCCAACGTGCTTATCGTGGATGAACCGACCCGCGGTATTGACGTGGGTAGCAAATCCGAGATCCACAACCTGATCCGTGAACTGGCAAAGCAGGGCTACGCCGTCATCGTGATCAGCTCGGAAATGCCCGAAGTGCTGCACGTCTCCGACCGGATCGTTGCCATGTATCACGGGCAGGTCATGCGCGAGTTCACGGCAGAGGAAGTGACCGAGGACTCGCTCGTTCAGGCCATCTCGGGGATCGTACCAAGCAAGGTGGCCTAAATGCGTATTGGCTTTGCCGGACTGGGCCGCATGGGGCGGCATATGGCAGCCAATATCGCGTCGGCGGGCTTTGACCTCACGGTCTGGAACCGTACCGAAGAAAAAGCGGCGCAGCTGGCCATAGAGCTCGGCTGCGCCCATGCTCAGACCCCCAAAGAATTAGCCGAGGCAAGCGATGTCGTTGTGACCATGCTGGCCGATGATCCGTCGTCGGAGGCCGTTCACATCGGGCCGGATGGCCTCTTTGCGGCGGGTGGCCCGCGCTTATGTATCGAAATGGGCACCATGAGCCCCGATCATATCAACTTACTTATCGCCGCCGCCCCCGAAGGCGTGAGAGTGTTTGACGCTCCGGTCTCCGGCGCGACGCAAGCCGCCGCCGATGGCGCGCTCCTGATTATGGCAGGCTGCACAGATGACGAAGCCGCCCCCCTCGCGGCGCTGTTTGAGGCAATGGGGAAAGGCACGATCTGCCTTGGGGCGCCAGCGGCAGGCGCTGTGATGAAGCTCGCGGTGAATTCGCTCATCCACGGCCTCAACCAGACTTTGGCGGAAACGCTCACACTAGCCGAGGCCGCTGGCATCGAGGCCGCCCGCGCCTTTGACGTGATCGAAAACTCTGCCGCCGCCGCCCCGATGCTGAAATACCGCCGCCCGCTCTACCTTGATGAAGCGGCGCATGACGTGACCTTCACTGTGGCACTTGCGCGCAAGGATATGGAAGTCACCGCTGCCCTCGCGCAGCATTTTGGCGTCGCGATGCCGCAAGGTATGGTCACATTGGACAAGCTCAAAGAAGCCGAGGCCGCAGGCTATGCCGTGCGCGATATGGCTTCGATCCTGAATTTCATGAGGAAGGACACACCATGAAGAAGGCAGCACTTTTCGTCGGCGGCTGGGAAGGCCACACCCCCACAGCATTCAGCGATTGGTACGAAGCGCTCCTGCGCGATAACGGCTTCGAGGTCGATGTCTATGACACGCTGGCGCCGCTGGAGGAGCCCGAGCGCCTTGCCGATCTTGATCTGATCACGCCGATCTGGTCCTCTGCCCGCTCCGGCCATCAGGCCGAGTTTGGCAATATAACCAAGCCTCAGGAGGATGGCCTCCTGCAACTTATTTCCAACGGCTGCGGCATCGCGGGCTGGCACGGCCACATGGGCGATGCATTCCGCGACCGCCCCACCTATCACTTCTTGATTGGCGGGCAGTTCGTCGCGCATCCGCCGGGGTGGCCGGATAACCTCCAGCCGGTCGAGGACTACATCGATTATGACGTGACGGTCACCCGCCCAGCCGATCCGATCATGCAGGGGATCAAGAGCTTCCGCCTGCGGTCAGAGCAATACTACATGCTCGTCGATCCTTCGAACGAAGTGCTCGCCACTACCACTTTCAGCGGTGAGCATCTCTGGTGGATCGAAGGCACAGTGATCCCCGTTGTCTGGAAACGGCGCTGGGATCAGGGGCGCGTGTTCTACTGTTCCATTGGTCACGAGCTGGATGATCTGAAAGTGCCGCAAGTCACTGAAATCATCCGCCGTGGCGCGCTTTGGGCGGCCAAGGCCACTGACTAGGCGAAGGGTATTTTTGTAGGCGCAGCGCACAACCTGTGATAGCGTTTCTGCACGCTATTCTTGCAAGGTATTGATATGCCGGCCCTTATTGCCACGATCCTTGATCGCGCTGAGGCATTTCCCGCCGATGTGCGGCACCTCGAACAGTTCACCCTCGGCCCTGCGGAGCAGGTGGCGACCGATATTGTTCTTGAACCGAATTGGTCGCTCTATTGCCTCGATATCGCGGGTGATCAGGCCGTTTTTGTCGAGCTGCCCAGCCGCGTTAATCTGGCAGAGGCACCCTTCGCCTATGCCGCGCAATTTGCCCATGCGCAGCGCGTCGCGCTGGTGCCGCTGGATGCGTTGCCCACGCTCGCGGCACAGGTGCCTGCACCGCGTAACCTTGTGCTGCTGATGTCGACGGGTCGGTGCGGCTCGACCTTGGCCTCACGCATTTTCGCGCAGATCGACGGCGTCTGGAGCCTCTCGGAGCCTGAGTGGTTCACCAACCTCGCCTTTGCCCGCTTCGATCTGGATGAACAGCGCCTGCAAACCCTGATCGCTGCTTGCGCCCGCCTGACCTGCCGCCCGCCGGAAGGCACAGATCCGCACACAATCGTGCTGAAGCCCCGCAGCGAAATGATGATCCAAGCGCCGTCCTACGTTGCTGCACTCCCCGATGCCCGCGCGGTGTTTCTCTATCGTGACTGCGTTGGCTATGTGAATTCGCTCTATCGCTTCGCACAGCGCCTGCAAGGTGTGAAAGACCCCAAGCGCGGCAGCCCTGACTGGAGCGTCATCTATTACCTCTCGACGATAAACGCGCCCGAGGCAGCGCTTGATCGTTACTTTGCCGCAGATGAAGAGGTCGGCGCGATAGAGCTCATGGCGCTGGGCTGGGCGGTCCGTATGCAAGCCTATCTGGATGCCGCAGCAGGCGGTATGCGCGTGGCACCGCTGCATTACACCGATCTCACGCAGGACAGAGCGGCACAGACCCGCATGCTCCTGCAAAATTGCGGCATTCCCGAGCAACACCTCGCAGCCGCAATGCACGGCTTTGACAAAGATGCCCATGCCGGCAGCGCTGGCGAAAACGCCATCGCCGCGCATCCGCTGACGGAGCCGCCGAAGGCGCGCGTGCGCGAATTGGTCGCCCGTTGGGGGATGTCTGACTATCAAACCACGCGCCTTGCCGCGCTCTAATCAGCGATTGCTTGGCGTCACCGCCGCGACCCGTTAGACAAAGTGAAATGGCACAGGAACGGGAGCGGAACGTATGAGCTATTTGGGATTGGATCTTGGCACCTCCGGCTTGCGGGCGCTCTTGGTGACTGAAGACGGCGCCCCCATCGGTGCCACCGAGCGGCATTATGAGGTCGCCCATCCCCATACCGGCTGGTCAGAGCAAAACCCCGCCGACTGGATCGTCGCCCTTGAAGGGGTGATCGACGAATTGCGCCAGCGCTATCCAGAATTTGCACAGGTCAAAGGCATCGGCGTCGCGGGCCACATGCATGGCGCAACCTTGCTCGATCGCGAAGGCACGGTGCTGCGCCCTTGCATCTTGTGGAACGACACCCGCGCCCATGAAGAGGCCGCTGCGCTTGATGCCACCAATGATGTGCAGGCGCTGTCTGGCAATATTGTCTTTCCCGGTTTCACCGCGCCAAAGCTCCTCTGGGTGCAAAAGAACGAGCCAGAGATCTTCGCCAAAGTGGCAAAGGTACTCCTGCCCGCCGCTTATCTGAATTTCTATCTTTCTGGGCGCTACGTCGCGGATATGTCCGATAGTGCAGGCACCTCATGGCTTGATACCGGCGCCCGTGATTGGTCAGCGCGTCTTTTGGAGGCAGGGCAAATGCGCCGCGACCAGATGCCCGATCTGGTGGAAGGTTCGGCCCCCGCAGGCACCTTGCGCGGCGATCTTGCCAGCCGCTGGGGGCTGTCCGAAGCGGTGACGGTGGCCGGTGGCGCCGGTGACAACGCGGCTGCGGCCTGCGGTATCGGCGCAATGGTCGAGGGGCAGGGCTTTGTCTCGCTCGGCACCTCGGGCGTTTTGCTGGCCGCGCGGGACGGGTACCATCCCGATTCTGCCAGCGTGGTGCACACGTTTTGCCACGCCGTACCGGAACGTTGGTACCAGATGGGCGTGATGCTCTCTGCCACCGATAGCCTCAACTGGCTGGCGCGGATCACGGGCCAAAGCCCCGCCGCGCTGACGGCCTCATTGGGCGATGAGCTGCGCCCGCCGTCCGCTGTGAAATTTCTGCCCTATCTCTCAGGCGAGCGTACCCCGCATAACGATGCTGGTGCGCGCGGCAGCTTTACGGGCCTTTCGGCGGGCACCACGCAGGCCGATATGACGCAAGCGGTGATCGAGGGTGTTTCCTTTGGCCTGCGTGACAACCTCGAAGCCTTGCGCGGCACAGGTGCGCGGCTTGATGCGCTCACGGCAATCGGCGGTGGCACGGCATCGGATTATTGGCTGAAGCTCCTCGCGACGGTGCTGGGCGTGCCGTTGCATTTGCCCAAGGGCGGCGAGTTCGGTGCGGCCCTTGGCGCTGCGCGGCTGGCGCTTGTGGCCGATAGCGGTGCGGCTGTTAATGCGGTCATGACGCCACCCGAAATCGGCAGCGTCATCATGCCGGAGGAGGCATTGCGCCCAGCGTTTGAGGATGCATATGCCGAATTCCGCGCGGCATTTCCGGTGATCCGGTCGATCAGCTAGGCGTTCTCTTCGCTGCGGATGGTCACATCTGCCGGAAGCCGGTTCTCGATCACCCGTTTGGCATTGACCATATCATTGCCCTCGGCTCGCAATTCCGCGGCCTCGGGGGTGTGATCGTGGTCGAGCCAGCGCTGGATGCAACGCTGGCGCAGGGTTTCTTCCGGCACGTCGAGATAGACTGACAAGTCCCAAACCTCTGCCAACTCTGCCCACGGGGCTTCGTTTTGCAGCACATAGTTGCCCTCTACGACCGCAATATCCGTGCTCGCTTCGATCACGCCTGCCCCCGCGATTGCCAGATCGCGACTACGATCGAACATCGGATAGGCAACATCGCCCCCGCGTTTCATCCGGCGCATCAGGGCCACGAAACCGTCGGCGTCGAATGTCTCGGGCGCGCCTTTACGCGCCCGCAATCCGCGGGCATCAAGGATCCCGTTGTCGAGGTGGAAGCCGTCCATCGGCACATAGCGTGCCTGCCGCCCCGCCGCCGAAAGCGCATTCGCGATGAATTCTGCGAGGGTCGATTTCCCGCTAGCGGGCGCGCCCGATACCGCCACCATCAACCGGCCATCAGTGCGCGGCAGGGCGAGGATCTTCTCGATCAGATCGGCAAATTCCGCCGATCTGAACAACTCAGGCTGCAGCATCTTCCGGCTCCTTGGCACCCGTCATCAATGCGACCGCATCCGACATCGAGTGGTTCTTCGGGTCAATGACGCAGAGCCGACGGCCCAGCCGGTGGATGTGTATCCGGTCAGCGACCTCGAACACATGCGGCATGTTATGGCTGATCAGGATGATCGGGATCCCGCGTGAGCGGACATCTTGGATCAGCTCCAGCACGCGGCGGCTTTCCTTGACGCCAAGCGCCGCTGTCGGTTCGTCTAGGATGATCACTTTCGAGCCGAACGCCGCCGCCCGCGCCACGGCAACCCCTTGCCGTTGCCCGCCGGAGAGCGTCTCGACTGCTTGATTGATGTTCTGGATTGTCATCAGTCCCAGCTCCGACAGCTTGTCGCGTGCAATCCGCTCCATTTCCGCACGGTCGAGCATCTTCAGATACTTTCCCATGAAGGATTTTTTGCGAATTTCACGCCCCACGAACATATTGTCGGTAATCGACAGGGCAGGGGACAGCGCGAGCGTTTGGTAGACTGTCTCGATGCCAGAATCGCGTGCTTCGAGGGGCGAATGGAAATTCACCTTCTTGCCCTCGAGGTAGACCTCGCCTTCATCCGGCACGACCGCACCGGAAAGCGCCTTGATCAGCGTGGACTTGCCAGCGCCATTGTCTCCGATGACGGCAAGGATTTCTCCCGGATAAAGCTCGAAATCGCAATGATCGAGCGCCGTGACACGCCCGTAGCGCTTAACGAGGTTGCGGGCTTTGAGGATGGGTTCCGTGCTCATGCCGACACCTTTCTGATCCATTGGTCGATAGCGACCGCGATAATGATGAGCCAGCCGATCGCAAAGACCTGCCACAGCACGTCCACGCCTGCGATCCTCAAGCCGGATTGGAAAACCCCGACGATCAGCGCGCCAAACAACGCGCCCATAATCGAGCCACGGCCGCCAAAGAGCGAAATCCCTCCGATCACCACGGCGGTGATGGATTGCAGGTTGCCCTCATAAAACGACTGAGGTGAAATCGAACCGACCCGCCCGATGGAGGCCCAGCCCGCAATCGCGCAGACCGTTCCAGCCAGTGCGTATACGGACATCAGCGTCCGGTCCGTGCGAATACCGGCAAGTTCGGCGGCTTCCTTGTCGTCGCCAACCGCATAGACATGGCGGCCCCAAGCTGTCTTGTTCAGCATGTACCAGAGCACGACGAACACAAGAACCATCAGCAGCGAACCATAGGTGATACGCGCCGCGCCGAGAGCGAAGGATTGGCCAAAGAATTTGAGCATTGGCGCTTCTGCATCAATGGTCTGGCTGCGGACCGACTGCGCGCCGGAAAGCCACAAGTTGAGCGCGAAGAAAATGGACCACGTTCCGAGCGTCGTAATGAATGGGGGTAGTTTCACCTTCGTGATCAGCAGCCCGTTCATCCAGCCAGCGGCGGCGCCACCAGCAAGCCCGACCAGCACGCCCAGTCCCGTCGGCAGGCCCAGATCAATCGAAACCTTGCCCATGATCACGGACATCAGCACCATGATGGCGGCGACCGATAGGTCGATGCCTGCCGTCAGGATGATCAATGATTGAGCTGCTGCAAGAATGCCAATGATCGAAACCTGCTGCATTATGAGCGAAAGATTGAACGCGGAGAAGAACCGCGAACCGGCGATCAGGCCAAACACGGCAAGGCTCAACGCCAAAACGATGACAGGCACCAGCGTGGGGTTGGAATGCAGGATATGCTGGACCTGCTGAAGAGGCGTTCGCCGATGTTCCTCGAATTCGGCAACCCGCGTGTCACTGCCGGAAAGAACTTTTTCATATTCCTGCCCAGCGGACTTCGATTTGGGTGTATCTGTCATGAAAGTCCCTCCTCGCCTCCAGTCTGTGCGAAGCGAGCTTTTCGGTCAAAGTATTATCGAGAAGAGAAAAGGGGAGGGGCCGCAAAGCCCCTCCCCAAACATGGCAGGGATTAGCCCCAGCACTTCTCCAGGCCTTCGGCGGAGGAGAGCGACGGGATGCCGTCAACCGGTTGATCCGTGATCAACTCGACGCCCGTGTTGTAGAAGTCCAAGCCTTCGGAGTTGGCGGGTTTTTCGCCAGTCTCGGCCCAGTTCTTGATCGCTTCGACGCCGAGCGATGCCATCAGCAGCGGGAACTGCATCGAAGTCGCACCGATCACGCCCTCAGCAACGTTCTGAACGCCCGGGCAGCCGCCATCGACAGACACCAGCAGAACGTCATCCTGACGCCCAAAGGCTTTCAGCGCCTCATAAGCACCAGCCGCAGCAGGCTCGTTGATCGTGTAGACAACGTTGATCTCCGGATCGATCTGGAGAAGGTTCTCCATCGCGGTCCGGCCGCCTTCTTCGTTACCGTTGGTAACGTCATGGCCGACGATGCGCGGATCGTCTTCGTCGCCGATGTCGGTCGGGTCTTTGATGTCGATGCCGAACCCGTGCAGGAAGCCGCCATCGCGGAGATAGTCCACTGATACTTCAGAAGCATTGAGGTCAAGCAGGCCGATTTTTGCGTTGGCTGCATCATCACCCAGCTGAGCCGCTGCCCACTGACCGATCAGAACACCGGCTTGGAAGTTGTCGGTTGCGAAAGTCGCGTCGGCAACATCAGCAGGCTCGAACGGAGTGTCGAGAGCGATGACCAGAGCGCCCGCATCGCGCGCTTGCGTGACAACAGGTGCCAGCGCACGGCTGTCCGAAGGGGTAATCAGGATACCGCTTGCGCCAGCCGCGATGCAGCTCTCCACGGCTGCGACCTGGCTCTCGACGTCACCGTCGATCTTGCCGGCGAAGGTCATCAGGTTGATGCCATGCTCTTCGGCTGCGGCTTCGGCGCCTTCCTTCATCTTGACGAAAAAGGGGTTGGTGTCGGTTTTCGTGATCAGGCACGCGGTCGTAGCGTGGCCTGCGGCGAATGCGCCCCCTGCCGATGCGACAAGAGCGAGCGCGGAGCCTGCGAGTAGTTTTTTCATAATTTCCTCCCAAGAAATCAGGACCATTCGGTCAATACGCCAAAGCGGATATCGCCTTGGAATGCGTGCAAACAAACAGGATTCGCCGACCGCGTCAATAAATAAATAAACTTGCGTTATTAATTGAGGTGTGGATTATTTCTGAAGAGTTCTCCTATAGGGGAGGAGGCGAAAGCGATGGTGAACATGAACGAGGGTTTGGCGGATACGACTGGCGGGCGCAGCGGTCTTGGCTCGAACCAAACGGGCCTGCGTGCCCATAACGAGCGTTTGATCCTGTCACAGATTCGCGATCTGGGATCAGCGGCCAAAGCCGACATTGCGCGGCTCACGGGGCTTTCGGCGCAGACCGCTTCCGTCATCATGCGCGAGCTGGAGAATGACGGCCTTCTGGAGCGTGGCGAGCCGGTTCGGGGGAAGGTCGGTCAACCCTCGATCCCGATGCGGCTTTCCCCAAATGGCGCTTTGTTCTTCGGGCTGAAAGTCGGGCGCCGCAGCGCCGATCTCCTGTTGGTCAATTTCCTTGGCGATGTGTTGGATCGGGTGCATCTGCCCTATGCCTATCCCGAGCCGGACAGCACCATGTCGTTTGTTCTCGACGCCGTGCGCGCGATTTCATCGCGTCTTGATCCTGCCTTGCGCGGCCGTGTCGCCGGCATGGGCATTGCCATCCCCGGCTACCTTTGGGAATGGGCGCGGATCGTTGGTGTCCCCCCCGAGAACATGGCCGAATGGCGCACCCGTGACATTCGCGCCGAACTGGACGCGCTCTTTGATTTTCCCGTTTATCTCCAAAACGATGCATCCTGCGCATGCGGGGCTGAGCAGGTCTTTGGTAAACGCGATTATCCGTCCGAATTTCTTTATTTTTATGTCGGTCACTTCATCGGCGGCGGCATCGTCATTAACCGCAGCCTGTTTACCGGACCGACTGGCAATGCGGGGGCCATCGGCCCAATGCCGATCCCGACGGCAAGTGGCGTGCAGCAGCTTGTCGATATGGCTTCGCTCTCAGGGCTTGAGGCCAAGATCATCGCGGCTGGCGAGGATCCGTCCCCGCTTTGGGTCGATGCCACGGAGTGGTCTGTGTCGTCCGCCCATCTGGACCCATGGCTCGCGGAGGCTGCGCGCGGCTTGGCGCTGGCTATCGGGGCCTCCTGTGCGGTGATTGATTTTGAGGTGGCGGTCATCGACGGCTGGTTGCCGCGCGATGTTCTGGGTGACCTCGTGGCGCGGGTTCAGAAAGAACTCGCAATTGTCGATTGGGCCGGCCTCGTGGTCCCCACTCTGATGGAGGGGACAATCGGGCCGGATGCGCGATCCCTGGGCGCCGCCAGCCTGCCTCTGTCCCAGCGGTTCCTTGCATCCGCCAGCGGCCTCTGAAAACTCCTGAGTGCGGCGCTAATGGGCGCCACCGCTGCGAGGCCCTCTCTGCGAATCCCCTGCGAATTCATGAGCACAATTCCGATAACAAAAGCTTACCTGACAAAAAACACAACTCTAGGTTGTAAATATCCTCTGTTTGGACGACGCCTTTTGGTGATTCCCAATCGTACATTGGATGCAAGCTGAGAAAGAGCCAGTTCTTTTCGGCGGTTGGGAGTGCCGTGACACGCGGCGCAGAAAAGCGAACAGGAGCTTAAGATGATTACCAAACTTATTTCACATGCCAAGGCATATGCGCAAACGTTCCGCCGTGATGAAAGCGGCGCAACCATGGTCGAATATGGCGTGGCGCTGCTTATCGTCTTCACCATCGGCCTCGTCGTTGTCACGACACTCGGCGGTGAAGTGAACAGCATTTTTAACAGTGTCATCACTGCATTTACTGGAACCAGCGCTGGTACCGTAAACTAATTTCCACCCTAATAGGTGTGTGTATGAAAGCCCTTGGCGGGCTCGGCTCGCCAAGCACCAAGCGAGAGGGTCCCAATTGATTTCGTGACCTGTTGTGTTTGTACCCCGTTTTTGCGGGATCCTCTCTCTTGACCTCTGCAATTTTGCGTTGCGCGTAAGTTACCCCCGAGGATGCCCCCATGAACATGATGTCTGTAATGACTGCGATCGTTGGCCTAGGTATCGCCGGAGGATCGGCATATCTCGCGCGCGATTTCGTCGAGACCCAGACAGCGCAACCAGTCGTGGTTGAAGAGCAGCAACTGATTGAAGTCATTGTTGCCTCCCGCGATATCCCGTTCGGTCAACCGATCGAGGCCCATATGCTGACAACGATCGAATGGCCTGCCAATTCGGTCCCCGAAGGCATCTATTCTGATTACGCATCACTTTTGCCACAAGATGGCGGCGAGCCGCGCCGCGCGCGCCGCGCCATATCGCAAGGCGAATTGATCCTTGCTGGTAAGGTTTCCGACTACGGCGAAAAAGTCACCATCGTCCAAACGCTCGGCCCGAACCGCCGCGCGATGGCGATCCGCGTCAGCGCCGAAACAGCAGTTGGCGGCTTTGTGACTCCGGGCGATTATGTGGATATCGTGCTGACGCAAGGTCGCGGCACGGATCTGCGCGCGGTGACGATCATGCAAAATATCCGCGTCATCGGCGTCGACCAGAGATCGGACGAGCAATCCGATACGCCAGAGATCGCCCGCACCGTTACCGTCGATGTCTCGCCCGAACAGAGCCAGACGTTGGCGCTGGCCCAGCAGGCCGGTCGCCTGAGCCTGACGCTTCGCAACTTCAACGACTCTGAAGATGGCCCCCTGCAATCCACCCGCCTCAGCGATGTCTTGCAGGATCTCTCGCCTGTTCCTGATCTCGATCGCCCGCCGACGATCGTGATCCGTCGCGGCACGCAAGTCACCGTTCAGGAAAACAACTGAGGCCGAGTTTGAGAAGGACAGGCGCACAGCATCATGGGACCCAACCGCACCATAAGAGATTTCGCGGAAGACGAGGAAGGCGCGCTGATCATCATCGTTGCCGCCGCCTTGGTGGTGCTGATCGGCTTGATCGCTCTGTCTTTTGATCTTGGTCGCGTGGGCGTCACCCAAACTGATTTGCAGGGCTATGCCGATTCAATCGCGCTCGCCGCTGCGGGTGAGCTGGATGGCGGATCAGATGCGATCACCCGCGCACAAGCCGCCGCAGCCAACCTGATTGCCGATCAAAAGATCTTGGGCAGCGGTGACAATACACTCTTTGGCGAGTCGGATTACACGCTCGTTTTCCTCACCGATCTGCCTGCTGATGACAACGCCGTGGCAAGCAGCACCACGACCGAATCCGAAGATGCGGCCTATGTGCAGGCCACCACGATGCAATCGACCGTTGGCCTGACCTTCGGCGCGGCCATGAAATCGCTCTTGGGGCAGACGAGCACTGATCCGGTAGTTTCAGCGACCGCAATCGCGGGCTTTGTTTCCTACGCCTGTGATGTCACGCCGCTCATGTTCTGCCTGCCAAGCGGCACCTTCAAAGCTGAGGACAATATCGGAACGCAGCTTCTATTGCGGTCGGGCGGCTCCGGTGCCGCATGGGGGCCGGGTGACTTCGGTTTCGTTGATCCGAGCTCTCTCGCATTTGATCTTGCAGGCCCGTGCGCCGGCCTGTCCGGGGCGAACCTCTATACCTGCCTTCTGGCGGTGCAAAACACGATTACTGAATGTTTCGCCCAGCGCGGCATCGATATGGAACCGGGTCAGAGAGTGGGCCTGGCGGATGCTGCGTTCAACGTGCGTTTCGATATCTTCCGCACGTCGTTGCAATCAAAGGTCAACGATCCGGACTATGCACCCGCCCCTAATGTGATCAAGGGTGTCATCCCAAACGGTGGCGGCTCATGCATCGGCGGTAACGAACAGCCTTCGCCTGATACGATGAGCCTGCCGCGCGATGCGTGTTTCGCGCTTGGCACTTGCGATCATGGCAACCGCATCGGCGATGGCGACTGGGCCACCGATCGCATCACTTATGAGAATGTGAATTATGGCGGCGCGCCGCTTTGGGCACCCGGCGCGAATGCAACGCGCTACCAATACTACCTTGCCGAAATCGCCAATTCCGGCGGGGCAGGCAGCAGCACGGCGATCCTTCCCGCAGGGCTCTCGGAAACCGGCCGCCCTGAATGCTCGAACCAGCAATCTTCTGATGTGCGCCGCCGGAATGTCTTTGCCGCAGGTGTGGATTGCGCCGCCAATCCGATCAACGGCGCGACAAGTAACGTCCCCGTGGAGGAGTTCTTCGAGTTGTTCCTGACGGAGCCTGTCGGTTCGGACGGAAACTCGCCGCCAACGCTCGATCTCTGGGCCGAGGTTGTTGGCTCCGCGAGTGGTGGTTCCAGCGTCGCAGGCGGTGTCTTCCACGATATTGTGCAGCTGTACAGGTGAGCGGGATGGGGGCAATCAAACATATCCTTCATCGCTTAGGCGGCTTCCAGCGCCGCGAAGATGGCGCGGCCTTGGTCGAATTCGGCTTGCTGCTTCCAATGCTGGTGATCCTCTTCGGCGTGACCATCGAAGGCGCGCGGATTTTCTGGGGTTATCAGAACGTCTCCGCTGGGGTGCGCGATGCCGCGCGTTACGTTTCACGGGTCGCACCGCGCAACACCTGTTCGGCGGGAACGTCACTCGCCTCATTCCAGTCCGACGCGGAAAACATCATTAAACTGACGCTGGACGGTGCCTCCCCCTTTATTCCGGGCGTAACCGTGACCAGCGTGAGCGTGACCCATAGCTGCAAGAGCGGGAATTACCGCAACTCTCCGGTCGCCGTTGCCGTGGTCACGGCAGATGTCCGGTTCGAAATCCCCTTCGCGCCACTGATCGCGCTGGGCGGTACCCAGCCAGTGACGTTCACGACCTCCATTTTCGATCAAAGCCGGGTGTTCGGGATATGACGTGGATGAACGGCATACGCACACGCTTCCAGCGGGACGAACAAGGCGCAACCATGGTTGAGCTGGGTCTGGTCCTGCCGGTATTCCTGCTGATTTTCCTCGGCATGATTGATTTTGGTCGGTTGGCGTTTCACATCGCGACCGCTGAAAAGGCGATGTACCTTGCCGCGCGGATCGCCACCGTTCGCGCAGCAGCCTGCCCTGATGTTCCGACGCATAACACGCGCGGCACCATTGACCCGAATGTGACCCCGCCCCGCTTCGGGAAAAAGTGTTCGGGCGGGGCCAATGTCTGTAGCAATCCCGGAGATATCAGCTGCACAGGCGATAGTTCGAATGCGACCGCGCTCGAGATCTGGAACCGCATTCAGCTGACATTGCCGCCGGGGACGACGATTTCGAATTTGAAGTTCACCTATTCACGAGACATCGATCTGGGCTTCCTTGGTGGGCCTTACGTCCCGATCGTGACAGTCGAATTACAAGGAGTCAGTTTCGGTTTCATTTCTCCGCTTGGCGGGCTGATGGCGCTTGCCAGCGGTGACAGCAGCGCCGCCGACGGATGGAGCGCGACGATTCCATTTCCAGCAATGAGTACGTCCATACCCGGCGAAGATTTGGCGCTTGGGACAGATGGTTAATTTTGAGGATATAATTCGATGAAAGAGCAAGCGATTAAAATTGCCCTACTCGCGCCGCAAGACGGCGAGGCAGTCGCTGCTGCCGAGGGTCTGGAGAAGCGCAAAGGCCTGCGTATTACAAAGCGCGCCGAACATCTCGCAAAGGTCAACGGAAATGGCGTCGCCCTTGCAAAGAGTCACGACATTATCGTTTTCCACGCTGGCAGCGTGGACGATGCCGATCTGAAAGCCATCAGCGGCATGAAGGCGGAAGGCAAAAGCGCGAAACTCGTGGCCATCGCCAGCGAAACGATGAAAGTTTCAGACCTTTTCCGCCTGCGAAATGCGGGCGTCACGGAGGTGATCCCCGATAGCATCACGCCTGATGATCTCTACGAGCAGCTTCTTTCCTATGCCAAATCCCTGTCGGCCGAAGCCCGTTCCGGCGAAGCGGCGCAGACGCATCCGCATCTGCGGCGTGGGCGGATCATCGCGGTGACGCAATCGCTGGGCGGCATCGGCTCAACCACGGTCGCGGCCAACCTTGCCGACCAATTGCAGGAACGGTCGAGCCGTTTTTCCCGCACGGAGGCAAATAAGGTCGTTTTGGTTGATCTCGATATCCAGTTCGGCACCATCGCCGCCGCTTTGGATCTGGAAGCCAACGAGCTGCTCTTCGATCTGGCCATGAACGGGGATGTTCCCGATGCTTTCGTCATTGAAGAGGCCGTCCACCGGATGGACTCCGGTCTGGCCGTGCTGGCCGCCCCCGATCAGTTTGCCCCCTTGGATGCATTGAAGCCCGAACAGCTCAAGGCGCTAATTGCCAATCTGCGACTGCGTTTCGATTACATCGTCGTGGACCTGCCCCGCGCGTTGGTCGATTGGCTTTCGCCCTTGGTCCAGGAAACGGATCTAATGTTGATGGTGACCGATACCTCGGTTCCCTCCATCCGTCAGGCACACAGGCTCATCAGATTCTACACCGAGGAAAAAAACGACCTCGAGGTGCAGATTGTAGTCAATAGGGAAGCGAAACCACTCTTTAAGCGACGGCATCACAAAGCCGCCGAAAAAGCATTGGAACGCTCGCTTATGCATTGGCTCCCCGAAGATCCGCGCGCAGCGGGTAAGGCCATCGATCATGGTGCGCCGGTGTCGAAGGTCGCGCGCCGTTCGGCACTCAACAAATCCATCTCACGTCTCGGCCGTTCGGCGCGGAAGACGCTGGAAGAGACAAAGAAACAGCCGAAGGTCGTGAAGGAGTAAAAAATGTTCAAGCAATTCAGCAAGCAAGATTCCGGTGATAAGTCCAAGGTTGTCGCTCTAAAAACCGTCGATGCAGCGCCCCCGGCCCCCGCGCCGCAAAAATCTGATCGTGAAGATAAGGAGCTCCTCAAGTTCCTTGAGTTGAAGAGCAAACTTCACGACGAACTTCTGGAGCGGTTAAACTACTCGGTGATCGATAAGATCGAACCTGAAAACCTCCGCCGCGAGGTGACTGCGCTGGCGCGCGAGGTTCTGGCCGAGATCAAGACACCCCTGAGGAGTGACGACTTTCAGCGGCTGGTCGACGAACTGCTCCATGAGGTGCTGGGTCTTGGCCCCTTGGAGCCGCTTCTGGCAGACCCGACGATCAATGATATTCTGGTTAACGGCCATAAGCAGGTCTTTGTCGAACGGGCAGGGCGGCTCGAATTGACCAAGACCCGCTTCCGCGACGAAAAGCATCTCCTCCGTATCATCGACAAGATCGTGACCCGCATCGGCCGCCGCGTCGATGAATCCGTGCCTTGGGTCGATGCCCGCCTTGAGGATGGCAGCCGCGTGAACGCGATCATTCGTCCCTGCGCGATCGACGGGCCGTCCATGTCGATCCGGAAATTCTCCAAGATGCCCTACACGATGGACCGCCTGATTCAGGCGGGCGCATTGTCCGAGCAGGCCGCCGGTCTGTTGCGCGGCTTGGTGCGGGCGCGGATGAATATCCTGATCTCCGGCGGCACCGGCTCCGGTAAAACCACGATGCTCAACGCGATGTCGGCCAGCATCGGCGATCACGAGCGTATCGTGACCATCGAAGACGCCGCCGAATTGCAGCTCCAGCAGATTCATGTTGTCCGGCTTGAAACCCGCCCGCCCAATCCATCCGGTAATGGTGCGGTCAACCAGCGCGATCTGGTGCGTAACGCTCTGCGGATGCGCCCCGACCGCATCATCGTGGGCGAGGTCCGCGGCGCGGAAACCTTTGACATGCTGCAAGCCATGAACACCGGCCACGACGGTTCGATGACCACCGTGCACGCCAACTCCGCCCGCGATGCGCTGGGCCGCGTCGAGCAGATGGTCACCACGATGGGGGTTGATATGCCCCTCTCCGCGATCCGTTCGCAAATCGCCTCTGGCCTGCATTTCGTCGTGCAACTGTTGCGCCTCGCCGATGGCAAGCGTCGCGTGATGAGCATCTCCGAGATCACCGGCATGGAAGGCGATGTTGTGACCATGCAAGACATCTTCATCTTCCGCAAAATGGGCGTCTCTGATGATGGCGAGGTGCTGGGAGAGTTCATTCCGACGGGCATTCGTCCGCAAGCCTATGATGCCCTCGTCGCAGCGGGGGTCGAGGATCTGCTCGTCGGCTTCAACAACAACAAAGGCGGCAGATAATACATGGAAGCGCTTCTCGAAAGCCAGCAGGTCATCTACCTCGTTTACATCGGTTTGGCCGTGGGTGTGTTCTTCGCTGTGACAGGGGTTGGGCAACTGCTCAGCCGCAACGAGGGGCGCAACGAGGCGCGTAGCCGTCGCCTTAAGTTGCTCGCCAAAGGCGCCACGACCGAGGAGGTGCTGGCCGTACTCACCCCAGTGAACGCGTCCCAAGGCCTCCGGATCCCGATTTTTGGATCGCTCTCGAAGGATCTGCAACAGGCGGGACTCGCCATGCGGCTTGGGCAATTCCTGATGTTATGCACCGGCGGAGCGCTGTTGATTGCCATCGTGCTGTCCGCGATTGTCGATGGGGGGATCGCCGCACTGGCAGGGCTGTTGGTCGCTTTCGGGATTCCGATTTTTCTGGTCAAACAGGCCCGTAACCGGCGGCGCACCAAATTGATCCACCAGCTGCCGGATGCGCTTGACCTTATGGCGCGCGGTTTGCGCGTGGGGCACCCGCTCAACACCTCCATTGGCGCGGTCGCCAATGAAATGCCTGACCCGATCGGCACTGAATTCGGTATCGTGTTCGATCAGGTGAGCTTTGGTGATGATCTGCCCGATGCCTTTGCCGAATTCGCCGAAAGGGTGGATGCGGAAGATGCCCGATATCTCTCCGCCAGCATCGGCATCCAATACGGGACGGGCGGCGATCTTGCGCGCGTGATCTCGGTACTGTCGCGGGTTATCCGCAGCCGCATCTCCATGCGCAACAAGATCCAGGCGATCTCTTCGGAGGGGCGCATTTCGGGCTGGATTCTGTCGCTGCTGCCAATGGGCATCTACGGCGCGGCCTCGGTCATGGCGCCCGGTTTTTACACCAGCGTGAGTGACGATCCGCTCTATCCGCCGCTGATGGGTGCGATCGGGTTCTTGGTCGTGATGAATATTATTGTTTTGCGTCGGTTGGTGAATATCCGCGTTTGAATTTGGAGACAGTGATGCAGGAATGGTTTGAAAGGCTCTCTCTTCAATTCGGTCTGACCATTAATCAGGTCATCATCGCGGGAATTGGCCTTGGCGTCCTGATGGTGTTTTGGAGCCTGATCTCGCTCTATCGGGATCGCAATCCCGCTGCCGACCGGATCGCCCAAGTGGCATCGCACCGTGAACGCCGCGCTGATTTTGGTATTCTGAAGGCCGCTGACGCAGACCCGACAGGTCTGCTCAGGTCCTTCGTGCCGAGTGAGGCCGAGCGGCGCAGCGCGTTGCGCCTGCGGTTGGAGCAAGGCGGCTTCTCCCGCCCGTCGGCGCTGCGCAATTATCTTCTTGTGCGCGTTTTTCTTGGCTTTGGCGGGCCAGCGATCTTTCTGGTGCTGTATCAAATCAGCACCGTGCCCAGTGTTACGCTGCCCGGTCTTGTCGGGCTTTCGCAATTAACGCGGCTCGAAGTCTTTCAAATCCTCGGTTTGTTGGTGGCGGTTGGCTACTATCTCCCCGTTCTGTGGCTCAATTCTCGCGTTACCGAAAGGCAGCAGCGGATCACCGATTCCTTTCCCAACGCGCTTGATCTGATGCAGGTATCACTGGAGGCCGGTCTTGGTTTTGACTCCGCGATGACCCGCGTTGGCAACGAGCTGTCCCTGATTTCGCCGGACATCGCGGCAGAGTTCCTCACTGTACAACGGCAGATTGCCGCAGGCCGCGCGCGTGGCGAGGCGATGCGCGGCATGGCCGAACGCACTGGCGTCGAGATGGTCTTTGCCTTCGCCAATGTGGTGCAGCAATCCATGCAATTCGGTACGTCAATGGCGCAAGCCCTGACGACCTATGCCGACGAAATGCGCGAATATCGCGAGACGAAAGCACAGGAGATGGCGAACAAGCTGCCGGTCAAAATGTCAGCGGTGCTTGCGGCCTTCATCATGCCGGCGCTCTTGCTGATCACGCTCGGGCCGATTGCCATCCGCTTCGTCCGGAGTTTTGCAGCAGTTGGTTGATTCTTAGAATCGACTGTTTTTCCTGCAAAAATGACCACTCAAGGTTGAAACAATCGGTGCCTAGCTCTCTTTTTGACCTTGAGTCGGAAATGAAACCCGCCAAAAACACCACTTTAAGTTGCAATAAGGGGCATTGCCTGCCCAAATTCTGCCTCAGTGTTGACACAATCAGCCCAACCGCAGGTATGATGGGGAAAATACCAGAATATTAAAAAGAATTTTTACATTGGCGTTGGGGCCGGTTTTCTTAGTCGAGCGATGAACGAGTATTTTATTTGTGGGGGCCGCCATGGTTGGGTCGGTGGGCTTGAGAAATTCTAGTTCAGGTTCCGGAATTGAGGGACTGAATATCATAGGTGCAATCGCCGCTTGGTGTGAGTGCCTGCAAGGATCGGCAACATTCGAGTCGGCATTGAGCCAACTTGCTGAGGCGATTGAGTGTGAGGCTATCGCATTGGCCCGCTACACCCGTGGAACAGGGGGTGAGGCGCGGGCGATTGTGTATGATACGCTTCCTGCCCGTTCGCAATTGCCGCGTTTGTCGCGCTCCTTTGCGAAGGATGTTCTTGGTAAATATTTTGAATTCCCGAAGGCGGGCAGCATCTGGATGTCGTCGATGATGGATGACGACACCGATGGAGGCCTGCGCCAGTTTCAAGCGCGTCGCCGCTTCACGGAACTCGCTGTTGTTCCTGTCTCGGTGGGTGAGAAAGCCGTTGAATTCCTTGAATTTCACTTCGTTCACGAGTTGCAGCACGACAGCCACGCCGTGCTTAACCTCACGGTCGATACGCTTGTCCGTACATGGCGCAACCGCAAGCCGGGTTTGCTGACGGAGGCCATTCTGCGCCGTAAGGCGGCCGAGCCGGTGATGGACATCGCGACGCCGATCCTCAGCCATGAAAACCCCGCGCGCCTGAGCCGCGCCGAGTTCCGCCTGTGCCTGATGTTCAGCCGCGGCTATTCAAATGAAGCTGCGCAGGATGAGCTGGGCATTTCGGAGTCCACGTTGCGCACCCATCTACGCCACATCTATCAAAAGACGGGAACCGGCTCACATTCCGAACTTGTCTATCGTTTGCTAGCGGCACCGGCAGCTGCGATCCCGGAAAAACGGATCGCTTGAAGCAGCTTGTGTATCTGTCCCGCGGCGCGCGCCTGAACAGGACCGCGCCGTTTGCGTGCCAGCCTCCTCCGCTATGGCCGCACCGCTTTTTTATAGGCTCAGCGATCTGCGGGAGCGTGATGAAAGCGTATCGATTTGACCTATAATCGCGCCTATCATTACCCGTACCATCAGAAAAAAATATACGGACGCATAAGCGGTAACTCTATAAGGTAAAGGATCGTCTGATCGTTTAGGGCTTTGACGTGCCGCCCTCCATCCGTCATTGGGGCGTCAACCACATCCAATACGCATCGACGGTCATGACACATTTCCAATCCCACCCCGCATCCGGCAACTGGCTTAGCTCCGAAACCCATACCGCATGGCTCCGCGAACAAGCCCGGAAACTTTGGACTTTTCACCGTGCCTCTCTCCTGCCGAGCGGATTGTTCGCCACCTTGGATACCGACGGCACACCGCTTCCCGACCCGGTGCAAGAGCTGCATGCAACCACACGGATGATCCATTCCTTTGCCTTGGGGCAGGCGGGGGGCCTCACCGGCTGCGACGACGTCATAGATGCAGGAATGACCATTCTGTGGAACCACCATCGCGACACGGTGCATGGCGGTTACCTTTGGGCCGTTAATGGCAACGGTGTCGTCGATGATCGCAAGCTCGCCTATGGCCATGTCTTTGTGCTGCTGGCAGGCGCCAGCGCGGCCAGTGTCGGCCATCCGGATGCCGCGCGCCTGATCGCTGATGTGAGCGAGGTGCTCGACGCGCGTTTCTGGGAGCCGCAGAACGGCCGTTTCTGTGATGAGTGGGCGCGGGACTGGACGCCATTCTCGACCTATCGCGGAATGAACGCCAATATGCACGGCACCGAAGCCCTGCTCGCCGCGTTCGAGGCAACCGGAGAACAGATCTATCTGGACCGCGCATCACAGATATTGCAGTTCTTTGTGCATCAAGCCGCGCCGCAAAACGGCTGGCATATCCCCGAACACTACACCGAAACATGGGAGGTCGACCGCGCCTATGCGGGCGACCCGATGTTCCGCCCCGCCGGCACAACCCCGGGCCACTCGTTCGAATGGGCGCGGCTTTTTTTGCAGCACTGGGAGCTTGCGGGCCGCCCCGACGATAACAGCCCGTCAATCGCCCGCTCGCTAATCATGCAGGCGCTGGCGGATGGTTGGAACACCGAGAAAGGCGGCATCGTCTACACGCTCGATTTCGATGCAAGACCGGCCATCGCGGATCGCTACTGGTGGCCCCTGACCGAAGCCATCGGCGCATTGGCCGTTCTGATCAAACTGTCCCCCACCGAGGAGGATGAGGCGTTGTATCGCAAGCTCTGGCAATTTGCCGCTGCGCATTTCATCGACCATACCCACGGCGGGTGGTTCCATGAAATTGATGCCGCTGGCGCGCCAACCGCCACGCAGTTTCATGGCAAACCGGATATCTACCACGCGCTGCAAGCGGCGGTGTATCCGATGCTTCCGGGTCTGTCCCGCCCCTTCGCCGCGCTGAAAACTACGCGCCCCTTTGCGGATTAATCCGCGCGTGCGATGCAGATCTGCCGCTGGGTGCCGAGCCCCTCGATGCCCAGCTCCATCACATCGCCAGCCTGTAGGTAACGCTGCGGTTTCATTCCCATGCCCACACCGGGCGGGGTGCCGGTGGTGATCACGTCACCTGGTTCAAGCGCCATGAACTGCGCGCAATAGGACACCAGCTCATCGACCGGAAAGATCATCGTCGCGGTCGATCCGTTCTGCATCGTCTCGCCGTTCAGCGTGAGCCACATCTTCAGCGCTTGTGGATCTGGTACCTCGTCGGGGGTCACAAGGTATGGGCCAAGCGGCCCAAAGCCCGGCAGCCCCTTGCCCTTTGACCAAGTGCCTAACCGCTCGATCTGAAAGGCCCGCTCCGATATATCGTTGCAGATCGTAAAACCCGCGACATGCGCAAGCGCTTCTTCCCTTGTGATCCGGTAAGCCGGTGCGCCGATCACCACCGCAAGCTCAACCTCCCAATCCGCTTTCTGTGCCTCGGCCGGTAATTCCAGCACATCATTCGGCCCTGCTAGGGATGAAGGCGCCTTGTTGAACAGGATCGGTTCGCTCGGTGCCTCCATGCCGCTCTCGGCAGCATGGTCGGCAAAATTGAGGCCAATACCGATGAAATTCCCCACTCTGGGAACAACCGCGCCGATCCGCGCGTCGTCCGGCACTTCCGGCAGGCGGCTGGCATCAACCTCAGCCAGTTGCCGTAAGCGGTACGGATGCAGGTGCGCACCGCTGAAATCATCGATCAAGGACGACAGATCGCGCCCGATCCCGTTTGCGTCCAGCAGGGCGGGGCGTTCGGCGCCCTTTGGTCCGTAGCGAAAAAACTTCATGGTCGCCCCCTAAACAGCTTCGGCAGTGTATCCGGCATCCTTCAGCGCACCGAGCACCGCATCGGTGTCTAGCGCAATCGCAACGTCAATCTTGCGCGCATCCATCTCGAAGGCAATTCCCGCCATCGGGTCCAGCGCCATCAAGGTTTTCTCGATCGCGGCCTTGCAATGGCCACAGCTCATGTCGGGAACATAAAAATTCATGACAAAACTCCTCTTTGCGCCACTCAGATGCGACCTCCTGCAAAAGGTCAAGAGCCGCGCATGACGCAGATTTCGGATTATCTCGCTGAGAGGTCTTGACCTTCCAGTGACTGGAACCCTTATGTGACAGGCAAGCGAGAAAGGAGTCAGTCATGGCAGCCGCGCAAAACATATCTCTCTCGGTCGAAGGCATGTCCTGCGCCTCTTGCGTCGGGCGGGTGGACAAGGGCTTGCACGAGGTCACGGGCCTTTCCGATATTGCGGTCAATCTGGCCTCCGAGTCCGCTCGGTTTAAGGCCGACAGCCCTGAGACTGTCTCCGCCGCCGTGGCGCGGCTGGCCGCGCTCGGCTACCCTGCGCGGGAGGAGAAGGTCATCCTCAGCATCGAGTCGATGTCCTGCGCTTCCTGTGTGGGGCGCGTCGATAAAGCCATCGCAGCACTTCCCGGTGTGTTCGACGTCTCGGTCAATCTCGCCTCTGAGACGGCAACAATCCGCTATGCCGAAGGCGCGGTCACGGTTGCCGATATGATCGCCGCATCGGCCGCCATTGGCTATCCGGCGAAGGTCATTAGCGGCGGTGGCGTGGCGCAGGATCAAGCCGCGCGCAAAGACGCCGAAGCGCAGGAGATCGCCCGCAAAGCATGGATCGCCGCCGCCTTGGCCCTGCCGGTTTTCGTGCTCGAAATGGGCGCTCACATGATCCCCGGAATGCATATGCTGATCGGAGACACCATCGGCCATCAGGCCAGCTGGCTGATCCAGTTCGCCCTGACAACCGCCGTGCTCCTTGGCCCGGGCAGGATGTTCTATCTCAAAGGCATGCCAGCCCTGCTGCGCGGCGCACCCGATATGAATAGCCTCGTCGCCGTCGGTACGGGCGCTGCCTATCTCTATTCGCTCGTGGCCACTTTCGCGCCCGCGCTGCTGCCTGAAGCGGTACGCGCCGTCTATTTCGAGGCGGCAGCCGTGATCGTGGTGCTGATCCTCGTTGGCCGTTTCCTCGAAGCCCGCGCCAAGGGGCGCACTGGCGCTGCGATCAAGCGGCTGGTTGGGCTTCAGGTCAAAACCGCCCGCGTTCTCGTGGACGGCGAGGCCAAAGATGTCCCTACCGAGGCGCTGCAAGTTGGCGATCTGATCCTCGTGCGCCCCGGCGAACGTATCGCCGCGGATGGTGAGGTGGTCGAGGGCCATGGTCATATCGACGAAAGCATGATCACCGGCGAGCCGGTTCCTGTCGAAAAAGGTGTCGGCGCGCCCGTCACTGGCGGCACCGTCAATGGCCCGAGTGCGTTGACCATTCGCGCCACTGTCGTCGGGCAGGATACCGTCCTCGCCCAGATCATCCGCATGGTCGAAGAGGCGCAAGGCGCCAAGCTCCCCATTCAGGGGCTGGTGGATAAAATCACGCTCTGGTTCGTCCCCGCGGTGATGTCGGTGGCGCTGCTGACCGTGCTGATCTGGCTCCTCGTTGGCCCCGATCCGGCGCTGACGCTTGCGCTTGTGGCGGGCGTATCGGTGCTGATCATCGCCTGCCCCTGTGCGATGGGCCTCGCCACGCCCACGTCGATCATGGTCGGCACCGGCCGCGCCGCCGAAATGGGCGTGCTCTTCCGTAAGGGCGATGCCCTGCAAGCGCTGTCCTCTGTCGGTGTCGTGGCGATGGACAAGACAGGCACCGTCACCGAAGGCCGCCCCGAGCTGACCGATTTGGAAATCGCTGACGGCTTTGACGCGGACGAGGTCTTGCGCCTGACAGCAACCGTCGAATCCCGTTCCGAACACCCCATCGCGCAGGCCATCCTGCGCGCGGCGGAGGCAAAGGCACTGCCGCAGGGCGAAATGGAGGATTTCCGCACGATTACCGGCTATGGTGTGCAGGCCCTCGTTGACGGGCGCACGGTGCTCGTCGGCGCTGATCGTCTGCTGGCCCGTGAAGGGGTTGATTTCACCGCCCTCCGCGCCCGCGAAACCGCACTGGCCGAACAGGGCCGCACCGCGCTCTATGTGGCGGTTGATGGCGTGGCGGCGGCGATCGTTGGCGTGGCAGACCCGATCAAACCCTCCAGCCGCGCCGCCATCGCGGCGCTAAAGGCACGCGGTTTGGAGGTCGCGATGATTACCGGCGACAAACAGGAAACCGCCGATGCCATCGCCCGCGAACTGGGCATAGATCACGTCGTCGCCGGCGTCTTGCCCAGCGGTAAAGTTGAAACGATCGATAGCCTGCGCCAGTCAGGCAAGGCGCTTGCCTTCGTCGGTGACGGGATCAACGATGCCCCCGCGCTCGCGCATGCCGATATCGGTATCGCCATCGGCACCGGCACGGACGTCGCCATCGAGTCTGCCGATGTGGTGCTGATGTCCGGTGATCTTGGTGGCGTGGTGAACGCGATTGATATCTCCGCTCATACCATGCGCAACATTCGGCAGAACCTGTTCTGGGCCTTCGGCTATAACACCGCGCTGATCCCCGTTGCGGCAGGGGTGCTCTATCCCGCGCTCGGTGTTCTCCTGTCACCCGTGCTGGCGGCTGGCGCGATGGCGCTGTCCTCTGTCTTTGTGCTGACCAACGCGCTCCGCCTGCGCCGCGTGCGCCCTGCGATGGAGGCCAGCCAATGACCGCCCCCCATATGACCATTGGCGAGGTCGCGACCCGCTCCGGCCTTCCGGCAAAAACTATCCGTTATTATGAGGATATCGGCCTGATCCGCCCCCAGCGCGGCGAAAACGGCTACCGCAGCTTCCGCGAAAGCGATCTGCACAAGCTCGCCTTCCTTGGCCGCGCCCGAGCGCTGGGCTTTTCCATTGAAGACTGCCGCACGTTGCTGGAACTTTATGAAGACAACGCCCGCGAAAGCGCACAGGTCAAACAGGTAGCACAGCAGCACCTCGGCCAGATCGAGGAGAAGATCGCCCAATTACAGGCGATGCACGAAACGCTTTCGCATCTGGTCAGCGCTTGCGCCGGTGATAACCGCCCTGATTGCCCGATCCTTGCCGATCTCGGCGGTAGGGCGCTGGATGGTCGCACGTCCTAGGCGCTCGGGCCTTCAACCTTGACCCCGCCAAACCGCCGGTCGCGGCTGCGGAAATCATCCAGCGATTTTTCCAGTAATGCGGGTTTGAAATCCGGCCATAGCACGGGCAGGAAGTCGAACTCGCTGTAAGCGGCATGCCAGAGCATGAAGTTCGAAAGCCGCTTGTCCCCGCCGGTGCGGATGATCAGATCGGGCGAGGGGAGATCCGGCAGATCGGTGTGTAGCTGGAACGCCTCTTCAGTGAAATCGTTAAGCCCCAGATCGCCCGCCAGTGCTTTCTCGGCCATGGTCTTGGCCGCGCGGACGATCTCGTCCCGCCCGCCATAATCCACCGCGATATTCAGTTGCAGCCCGTCACATTCCTTCGTGAGGCGCTCCACATGGGCAACCCGCGCCAGCACCTCCGGTGACAGTTTGTCCCGCCGCCCCAAGAACCGCACGCGCACATTCTGTCGGAGCAGTTCCTTGGATTTACGGTTGATATACATGCGCATCAGCTTGAACAGCGCTTCCACTTCGGTGGTGGAGCGCTTCCAGTTCTCGGTGGAGAAGGCATAAAGCGTCAGCGCCTTGACCCCAAGGCCCGGTGACGCGCGCACAATATCCTCGACCCGTTTGACGCCATGCTGATGCCCGATAACCCGCGGCCAGCCCCGCTCGGTTGCCCAGCGGCCGTTTCCGTCCATGATTATCGCAACATGCATCTAACGCGCCTTCGGTAATGTCGACTGAATACAAAGTCTTTTCGGCGTATCAGCCCCGCAGCGTTGGGTCAATCGAAGCGGCCGTCTCTGCGCCTCCCGGTTGCATACTGTCGCCTAAATGAGCCGCCCGCGCGCTTTATGGCTTGAAGAAGGTCTAACATTTCTCGGAAACTGGCGTAGCTATAGACAGCATGCATGCGGTGGGGCCGGATGATCAGACAGCAACATAATGGGCAGAAGGCAGCATGGCTCCTGTTGGGGGTCTGCGGCGTTCTGCTTTCCGCCTGTCAGGACAGCACGACCCCTGATCCCGACCCGCCGGTCGTCCCAGATGACCCGAGCTGGGAGACGTCCTTCTTTTCCGAAGGGTTCGTTACTGCATGGGACGCCTTCGAAACCGCTGCCCGCAATCTGCGCGAACGGGATAGTCAATACACGGTGCAGGACTACAAGCAGGGTGGATATGACGTCTATCCGCTTGCCGCATCGCGCATCGAATATGCCCATGCCGCCGGGCTGGATGGCAGCACGCGTGGTGATGGTGGAAAGGAAATCGTCATTGCCGTTATTGATGACGGTTTCTACATCGATCATCCAGCTTTTGCGGGGAAGGATTTTTATTTTCTAAACGGTGCTGATGGATTGGAAGTTGTCGATGGCGATCGGGTCTACGTGCCGTCGCCAGACGGGAATAATTCTTTCAAATCGCATGGCACCGCTGTGGCTTCAGTTCTTGCCGGTGATGCCGCAGGAGTGATGGTCGGTGTCGCTCCTGGTGCGAAACTAGCATTAGGCGATTACAATAATTATGAAACCCTAACCGAAGCGACACGTGAAGCAATTGCGCTCGGCGCAATTGTGCAAAGTAATAGTTGGGGTTACGTCGGCCTCGACGTGGCAAGCTCAGGGCTAGGCGATGCATTTGTAGCGCGCTACGAGGGCGACGAATATTATCAAGCCCTTATAGACTTCGCTGAAGTCGGCGTGGTCGTTTGGGCGCTCGACAATGAAACGTCCGCAACTTCCGCCGATATTCTCGCCGGCCTTCCGGCTAAGAATCCGGCGTTGGAAAGTAGTTGGATTGCAGTTGCCAACGGTATGCCCACCTTCAACGATGAACGGATCCTGTCGGTAGATCTGATCTCATCCGCATGTCTGGAAGCCGCAAAGTGGTGCATTACCGCAGATGGCACATGGTACAGCGCCAGCTACAACGATCAGCACGAGTACGACTATGTACGGCAAACCGGCACTTCCTTCGCCACGCCCACGGTCAGTGGCGCGCTCGCTCTTCTCGCCCAAGCCTTCCCCGATCACACACCTCAGCAATTGCGCAAGCGGCTCCTCGCTTCTGCCGATAACAGCTATTTCACAGAGGTCGATGGCACGCTCGATTTCGGCAACGGGGTTTCCCACAGCTACAACGAAACCTACGGTCACGGCTTCCTTGATGTCCGCGCAGCTCTCTTGCCCATCGGCGGCAACGTGATCGCGCTCTCCAATGGCGAGGTGATCGAGCAAGACACCCCGATCCTACGCACCGGCAGCGCCTTTGGCGCGGCGGCGACCAAGGCGCTGCATGGCGTCACGGTGTTGGCGTCAGACGCGCTTGATGCGGATTTCGAACTGCAAGCCGATAGCCTCGTTGCCCAAAGCCGCGCGCCTTCCACCGGCGCGTACCGTGTTCAACAGCTGGCGGATTTCTCCGGCCCGTCGGGCGATTTCGGCGCGGCGCTGGGCGGCTATGAAGTGGCGCTTAAGGGGCAGGGCAGCCAGATCACCGCCACCTATCGCCCTGATAGCCCCGATTTTGCGCTGTCCTTTGCGGAACAGGGCAGCGGCGCCCTGTCGCTTGGCGCGACCATCGGTCATGACAGTGGCGGCATTCTTGGCTTCGCCACCACCGCAGGCTCTGGCAGCGCCTTGGCCGCGCTCGATATCGGCTGGGAACAAACCGCGCCCTCCGGCGCGCGGTTCAGCCTCTCGGGGCAGGTGGGCCTCGCCGCGCCCGATGCACGCACCCTCGGCGGTGGTGATCTTGGGCCGGTTCCGGTTTCCGCTTTCGAGCTGGCGGCGGTCGTCCCCACTGGCCGGAACGACCAGCTTTCCTTCGCTATCGGAATGCCCTTCGGCGCGGCAGGCGGAACCGCCCGCCTCCCTGTGCCGGTCGCGCGTCAGGCCAGCGGTTCCGGTTACAGCTATGACACGATCGAAATCGACCTCGCCCCTGAAGCCCGCCAGATCGACCTCACTCTGGCCTACGAGCTTGCACTGGATGATGACGCTTCCATGCTGATCGGCGGCTACCACTCGCTGAACTTCGGACATGAAAAGGACCAGACCGATACCGGACTGGTCCTTTCATGGCAAAAGCGCTTTTAACGTGGCTTATTCGGCGGCAATCACTCCCTCGGCCTTGCGCACCCGCACGGCAGAGAACTTGAATTCGGGGATCTTCCCGAACGGGTCCAGCGCAGGGTTGGTCAGGATATTCGCCGCCGCTTCCACATAGGCAAAGGGCAGGAACACCATGTCCGGCGCCACAGCGCGATCCGCGCGCGCCAGCAGCGTCACCGATCCGCGCCGCGTTTCCAACGTCACCCAGCCACCCGGCTCTACACCCAGCTTGCGCAGGGTCGATGGGTTCAGCGAACAGTTGGCCTCCGGCTCCAACGCATCCAGCACCTTCGAGCGCCGCGTCATCGAGCCCGTGTGCCAATGCTCCAACTGGCGGCCCGTGGTCAGCACCATCGGGTAATCGGCATCCGGTGTTTCGTCCGGCGCGATCACGCTGGCAGGGGTGAACCGCGCGCGGCCTTCCGCGCGGGGGAACCCATCCCCAAAGACAATTGGCTGGCCCGGATCTTCCGGCGAAAGCGACGGATAGGTCACAGCGCCTTGCGCCTCCAAACGGTCCCAAGTGATGTTGTTGAGCGACTTCATGCCCTTTTTCATCTCGGCAAACACCTCGGACGGGTGCTTGTAGTCCCACCCAAGCCCCAACTTGTTGGCCAGTGCCACGGTGATCGCCCAATCCTCCCGCGCCTCTCCCGGAGGCGTCACCGCAGGCCGCGCGATCTGCACCTGCCGGTTGGTGTTGGTGACGGTGCCGGCCTTCTCATAAAACGCCGCCGCAGGCAGGATCACATCGGCATAGTTCGCCGTTTCCGTCACGAAGATATCCTGCACCACCAGATGCTCCAGCGCCGCCAATGCCTCGCGCGCGTGGGTCACATCAGGGTCAGACATCGCAGGGTTTTCGCCGAGGATATACATCCCCTTCACCATCCCCGCATGCACCGCATCAAGGATTTCGGTGACGGTAAGGCCCTTCTCGTTGGAGAAATCGCCACTCTGCCAAATATCGGTAAAGGCCGAGCGCACGCCATCATCGGTCACGCTTTGGTAATCAGGCAGGAACATCGGGATCAGACCGGCATCCGAGGCACCCTGAACGTTGTTCTGGCCGCGCAGCGGGTGCAGGCCCGCGCCCGGCTTGCCGACATTGCCCGTCATCAGCGCAAGGCTGATCAGGCAGCGCGAATTGTCCGTGCCGTGGATGTGCTGGCTCACGCCCATGCCCCAAAAGATCATCCCCGCCTTGGCGGTGGCAAAATCACGCGCAACCTGCCGCAATGTCTCGGCGGGAATGCCGCAGATGCCTTCCATCTTCTCGGGCGAGAAGTCCTTCAGGTGCGCTTTCTCTGCTTCCCAGTTCTCGGTGAACTTCTCGATGTAGCTTTGGTCGTAAAGCTCCTCCTCGACGATCACATGCATGATCGCATTGAGCATCGACACATCCGCACCGGGGCGGAATTGCAGCATATGCGTCGCGAAGCGGCGCAGGCCGACGCCGCGCGGATCCATCACGATCAGCTTGCCGCCGCGCTTGGTGAACTGCTTGAAATAGGTCGCTGCAACGGGGTGGTTCTCGATCGGGTTCGCCCCGATCACGATCGCCACATCGGCGTTTTCGATCTGGTTGAAGGTCGCCGTCACCGCGCCCGAGCCTACGTTTTCCATCAATGCCGCCACCGATGAGGCGTGGCACAAACGGGTGCAGTGATCGACGTTGTTATGGCCAAAGCCCTGCCGGATCAGCTTCTGGAACAGATAGGCTTCCTCGTTGGTGCATTTGGCCGAGCCAAAGCCCGCCACCGCTTGCCCACCATGCGCCGCTTTGAGGTCGCGCATGCCACCTGCCGCACGATCCAGCGCCTCTTCCCAGCTTGCTTCGCGGAAATGGGTCAGCGGGTTCGCAGGGTCCACATTCAGCCCCTTCGGCGCGCCTTCCTTGCGGATCAGCGGCTTGGTCAGGCGATGCGGGTGGTGGATGTAGTCAAAGCCGAAACGCCCCTTAACACAGAGCCGCCCCTCGTTGGCAGGGCCATTGATCCCTTCCACATATTTGACCTTGTTGTCTTTGATTTTCAGCGAAACTTGGCATCCCACACCACAGAACGGGCAGACCGATTTCACTTCTTCATCATAGTCGGCACTATCGCCCTGCTGCGCATCGTCCAGCACCGTGGCGGGCATCAGCGCCCCTGTCGGGCAGGCCTGCACACATTCGCCACAAGCCACGCAGGTTGATGCGCCCATCGGATCGGCAAGGTCAAAGGTCGGGTAGGCGTCATGCCCACGCCCCGCCATGCCGATCACGTCGTTCACCTGAACCTCGCGGCAGGCGCGCACGCACAGCCCGCACTGGATACAGGCATCGAGGTTGACGCGCATCGCCACATGGCTGTCGTCCAGCAGTGGAATGCGCTCCGCTTCCAGCGTCGGGAAACGGCTCTCGCTCACGCCATTGGCCTCGGCCATATCCCACAGGTGGGAGGAGGCATCATGCGCCGCCTCGCGCTCAGGTTGGTCTGCCAGCAGCAGCTCCATCACCATCTGGCGGGATTTCACGGCCCGCTCGCTCTCGGTCTTGACGACCATGCCGTTTGAGGGTGCGCGGCAGCAGGAGGGCGCCAGCGTCCGCTCGCCGTCGATCTCCACCACGCAGGCGCGGCAGTTACCGTCAGGGCGGTAGCCGTTCTGGTCCTTGTGGCACAGATGTGGGATCGTCTTGCCTTCGCGCTTGGCCACATCCCAGATGGTTTCGCCTTCAGCGGCGGTCACGTCACGGTCGTCGAGGGTGAATTTGATCGGCTCGCTCATGGCTCAGACCTCATCCGCAAAATGTTTCATGGTCAGTTTGATCGGGTTCGGCGCGGCTTGCCCCAATCCACAGATCGAGGCATCGGCCATCACCGTGCACAGATCGGCAAGTAGGTCTTGGTCCCAGCGATCCGCCTGCATCAGCTTCACGGCCTTTTCGCAGCCGACGCGGCACGGCGTGCATTGCCCGCAGCTTTCGCTCTCAAAGAACCGCAGCATGTTCAGCGCAGCATCCCGCGCCTTGTCCTTGTCCGAGAGCACAACAACAGCCGCCGACCCGATAAAGGTGCCATGCGGTTGCAACGTGTCGAAATCGAGCGGAATGTCGTTCATCGACGCAGGCAGCAGCCCCGAGGATGGCCCTCCCGGTTGATAGGCTTTGAAGCTGTGACCTTCGGCCATTCTGCCCGCCGCGTCGATCACATCGCTGATGGTCGAGCCTGCGGGCAACAGGTAAACCCCCGGCTTCGCCACGCGGCCCGAAACCGAATAGGAGCGCAGCCCCTTGCGGCCGTTCCTTTCGACCGAAGACAGGATTTCCGCCCCCTCGCGGCACACCCGCGCGACCCAGTGCAGGGTTTCCACGTTATGCACCAATGTGGGGCGGTCAAAGATACCCACCTGCGCCACGAATGGCGGGCGCATACGCGGGATGCCGCGTTTGCCTTCGATGGATTCGATCATCGCGCTCTCTTCGCCGCAGATATAGGCGCCCGCGCCACGGCGCAGGTCGATATAGCCCACCTCCACGATGCCTGCTGCCTCCAGCGCGGCGATCTCGGTGGCGAGGATGTGCAGCACCGCCGGATATTCGTCGCGCATGTAGATAAAGCACTTCTCCGCTTCCACGGCCCAAGCCGCGATCAGCATGCCTTCCAGCATCAGGTGCGGCGTGCGCTCCAGATAGTAGCGGTCTTTGAACGTCCCCGGTTCGCCCTCATCACCGTTCACGGCCAGATAGCGCGGCCCTTCATTGGCGCGGACAAATCCCCATTTTTTGCCGGAGGGGAAGCCCGCACCACCCAAGCCACGCAGGCCGGAGGACAGCACCTTCTCTTGCACCGCTTCCCAGTCGCCATTGGCGCGCAGCTCCGCCAGCACCGCATAGCCGCCTGCTTCCTTATAGGCGTCGAGCGTTTGGTAGGCGGGGATCTCCGCATGGAAATCGCCAGCGGCGATGGCAGCATCAACCTTCTCGGGCGTGGCGTTGTCGATATGCTTGTGGCCGATCTCCAGCACCGGCGCGGTGTCACAGCGGCCCATGCAGGGTGCGCGCAAAACGCGGACCTTGGCAGGGTCCATGCCGCTTTCCAACGCGGCGATCAATTGCTCGCTTCCCGCCAGCTCACACGAAAGCGACTCGCAGACGCGGATCGTCAGGTCCGGCGGCGGGGTTTCCCCTTCGCGCACGGGGTCGAAATGGGCGTAAAAAGTCGCCACTTCCCAGATCTCGGCCATCGACATGCGCATTTCTTCCGCCAGTGCCCGCAAGTGCGGGGCGGAAAGGTGGCCGTATGCGTCCTGAATAAGATGCAGGAACTCGATCAGCAGGTCACGGTTGCGCGGGCGGTCGCCTAGTAGCGCGCGCACCTCGTCCCAAGCGCCATCTTCCAATTGCCGGCCTTTGGGCGTCCTGCGCCCCTTGCCTTTGCCGGATTTCCAGATTCCGGTTTTGTCATCGAGCGCCATGATCACTCTCCATCCGCTGTGCCTGCGCGGGTCATCGCAGGTCGCCTTTGTCCATTCAATTCGGCTATTCCGTCGCTTGATAGAGAATCTCTATCGAAATAGCCTATTTTGCTTGGTAAATATCTGCCATGGATCGCATGCGGGCCATAGACAGTTTGCGGCGTTTTGCCTATCTCTGACGCCATGAATTGGGATCAGGAAATTGATGCGCTGGGCCTTCTATGCCCGCTGCCGGTGCTCAAGGCGCGTAAGCGCCTGAAGGAGATGCAGCCGGGGCAGGTCTTGCGCCTTTTGGCCGACGATCCCGCCGCGGTGGTGGATGTGCCGCACTTTTGCAATGAATCCGGTCACGAGCTTTTGGGCAGCAGCGATGAAGGTGCCGCCCGAGCCTACCTGATCCGCCGCGCGCCTTAGTTCAGGCCAAAGCCGCTGTAGGGAAGGAACCGCACCGGATCGCCTTTTTTCACAGTTACCGCGCCATCGGGCAGTTCCACCAGCCCCTCGGCCCAGCTCAACCCGCTGATCCGGCCTGACCCTTCCGAGCCAAAGACCTCCGCCGCGCCATCGGCATTGAGCCGCGCGCGCAGGAATTCCCGCCGCCCCGGTTTCTTGGCCTTCTCAAATGCCGCCGGAACGGTAAAGCCCTGCGGCGTGGCCCATCCACTTCCCGCAAGTTTTGAGAACGCAGGCCGCCCGAAGATCAGCGCACACACCAGCGCCGCCACCGGATTACCGGGCAATCCCAATACCGGAACACCGTTCCACAGTGCCAGCGCCAGTGGCCGCCCCGGTTTCAGCGCTATGCGCCAACTGCTCAGCGTGCCGCGCTCCCGCAACAGCCGCGAGACGTGATCTTCATCCCCCGCCGATGCGCCACCCGAGGTGAGGATCACATCGACCTTCGCCGCCGCCGCATCGAGCCGTTTGGCGATCTGCGCGGGGCGGTCCTTCACATGGCCCAAATCCACCGCCTCATACCCCCAGCCCGCCGCGAGAGAGAGCAGCATAGGCCGGTTCGCATCATATATCTGATGCGGTTCTGCGGGCAGATCAGGGCGCGAGATAATCTCGTCCCCAGTTGAGAGCACCCCCACACGCAGTTGGCGATAGACCTCCACTTCCCCGATACCGAGCGCAGACAGCAGCGCCAGATCGGGCGCGCGCAACTTGTGGCCACGGGGCAGGGCGGGCTGGCCCGCATCCATGTCCTCGCCTGCCTTGCGTGTATTCGCGCCCGCCTTCACTGGCCCGTCAAAGCTCACCCGCGCGCCATCGGTGGCGCAGTCCTCCTCCAGCACCACGGTATCCACCCCATCGGGCAGGATTGCGCCGGTCAGAATGCGCACCGCCATGGCGCTTGGCACCGCCCCATCAAAAGGCTGCCCTGCCGCCGCGCGGCCAGTGACCAGCGGCATTGTCTGCACCCCGCTGCCCCTCGCCGCATGGGCAAAGCCATAGCCGTCCACCGCAGAGTTTGGGCGCGGCGGGTTGGCGCGGCGGGCCACGGTATCCGCCGCCAACACCGCGCCAAGCGCCTCATGTGTCTTGCGCACCTTTGTGGTCACAATCGGCACCAATGCCGCGTCCAGCGCCGCGAGTGCAGTATCGACAGGCACCCAGTCCACGCCCTGCGGCATCGCAAAGCAATCGTTGCGCAGGCGCGGCGGTGTCAGCACCGCAGGCAACGCGCGGCGCAGCACATCCGCGTGCCCCGCGCCAAGATACCAGCCTTCGCTACGGAGCGTTTCGGCAGGTGCATCGGGCCGCAACAGCCCCTCAAGCCCGCCGCCCTCCGCCAGCGCATAGAACGCCTGCCCATGCAGCCGCACTTGTGCTTCATCCCGCACCGCACCCGCTTTGACCTCCGCCGCCACCTCCGCCGCAAGGAGGGAAAAATACGCCTCGGCAAAAGTCACATCGGCCCCATCCACCGGCTCAAAGGGCCACACAGCGACCCGTTTCCCCGCCGCTGCCAATTGCGCGCGCAAACGCTCCAGCGCCGCGATGCCGAGAATGCTCTGCGCGCCCACCGCCCCCGCGCCCGCCAGCTGCCACGGGCTCATCGGGCGCTGCCCTGCGGTTTGGTCAGCCAGCTCCGCCTTGCGGAAATCCGCTATGCCTTCCGGCAGCGCTGGCTTCCGGCGCGGCAGATTGGGGATGTCTTCCTTCGCCCCGTTACCCCAAAACGGCCCATCACCCCCAAACCGGCGGTTCATTTCGGCAGCGACTGCGCGGTAGTTATTGCGGTTGTCAGCGCCATCCTCGATCCGCGCGGCAAACCACCCCCACAGCGTCAGCGCGGTGTCGTCGCCCGTCACTGCCCGCGCCCCGCCCGCAGGCAGGCCAAAGCAAAAATCACAGGCCAGCAGCACCGTGCCAGCTTCCCCCGCGATCCGGCGTTCCAGCCAATCGAGCGCATCTGCGCGGGTCGGCAGGTTATGGGTGGCGGTGCCATGCGCGTCAGTATCCCCGATCCAGATCGAATCCGCCCCCCGCTTCGGCGCGCCCGCCGCAGACCAGTCCAGCGTCAACACCCGCGCCAGCGTCACAGCCCCACCTCCGCAAGGATGAAATCTGCAATCGCCTTGGTGTCGTTCAGGTCAAACACCGGCACCGAAAGCCCGTCATGGCGGCTGTCCGAGGCCACCGCGCGGATCGTCGGGTTCTCCGGCGCCAGCAAATCGCGCCCTGCCTCCGCGCGATGCGTTTCCACCTTCGGGTGCGGGCCGCGCTTATAGCCTTCGATGATCACCAGATCGACGGGCGACATCTTCGCCAGCAAATCCTCAATCGGCGGCTCATCCGCCCCGCGCAATTCATGCATCAGCGCCCAGCGGTTGGGCGATGCCACCAGCACTTCCCGCGCACCGGCCTCGCGGTGGCGGTAGCTGTCCCTCCCGGGCTGGTCGATCTCGGTCGCATGATGCGCGTGTTTCAATGTCGAAACGGAGAACCCCCGCGCCGTGATCTCGGTGACAAGCCGCTCCACTAGCCCCGTCTTGCCGGTGTTCTTCCATCCGGTGACGCCATAAATCCTCATGCCACGCGCTCCGCGATCCGCTCTGCCTCGGCAATATCGTCCGGCGTGTTGATGTTGAAGAACGGGTCATAGCCGTCCGCCTCAAACACCGCGCTGCCCGCGTGATGCGCCTCGGTCCAGATCACGATCTTGCGGAGGCCGCCCTTCAGCGCCTCCCGCAGATCATCCCGCAGCGTCACGGGCCAGAGGCCGAACGTCGGCTGGCGGAAAATCTTTCCCTCCGGCCCCGGTGAGGCGGCCAGCGCCAACCCTTCCGGCCCCGCCGCGCCTTGGAGCTTCTCCGCAAGGTCGGCAGGGAAGAACGGCGTATCCGCCGCAGCGGTGATGATCGCCTCCGCCCCCAGTTCTGCTGCCCAGTCCAGCCCCGCCAGCACACCCGCCAGCGGGCCAGGGTGGTCGGGCAGGCTATCGGGCAGCACCGGCACGCCAAACTCCGCCAGCCGGTCGGCCTCCCCATTGGCGTTGATCGCCAGCGGCCCGCACTGCGCACCCAGCCGCGCGATCACATGGTCGATAATGCGCTTGTTTCCGATCCGGCGCAGGCCCTTGTCCCCGCCGCCCATCCGCGTGGCTTTGCCCCCCGCAAGGATCACTCCCGGCAACCGCTCAGCCATGATCCGCGCTCTTGCGGCGGTGCTTGCGCCCCTCATCCGGCACTGACGTAGGATCGACATCGCGGATCAGCCGTTCTTCACCGGCAAGGCAGACAAACCGCTGCCCCCGCATCCGCCCGATCAGCGTCAGCCCCACATCGCGGGCGATCTCCACCCCCCACGCGGTAAAGCCCGAGCGCGACGCGAGCACCGGAATCCCCATCAGCGCGGTCTTAATCACCATCTCCGAGGTCAGCCGCCCCGTTGTGTAAAGGATCTTGTCTCCCGCAGGCTCCCCGTGGCGGAACATATAGCCCGCGATCTTGTCTACCGCGTTATGGCGGCCAACATCTTCCATATAGACGAGCGGCTTATTTCCCTGACACAGCACCGTGCCGTGGATCGCCCCCGCCTCCAGATAGAGTGACGGCGTGGTGTTGATCTCCTTCGCCAGATCGTAGAGCCAGCTTGTCCGTACCTCTGCCTGTGGCAGGGTCAGCCCCTCCAACCCCTCCATCATATCACCAAAGACAGTGCCCACCGCGCAGCCGGATGTGCGGGTCTTTTTCTTGACCTTTTCTTCGTAAGAGGTCTGCCGCTCGGTCCGCACCACGACGACCTCCAGATCGTCGTCATAATCAATGCCGGTGATCGTGTCGTCGGCCCGCAACATGCCCTGATTGCGCAGGAAGCCCACCGCCAGATATTCGGGGTAATCCCCGATGGTCATTGCGGTAACGATCTCCTGACTGTTGAGGTAGATCGTCAAAGGCCGCTCCTCCACGACCGAAATCTCGGTCGCCGCGCCGGTATGGTCAAAGCCCGTTACGCGCCGTGTCAGGCGTGTATTGGTCGGGTCGGGCAGGATCGGCAGGGTCGGTTTCATACTGGCGCTTTCCTTGTTTCGGTGCATCTTGTATTTCGGATCAAGCGGTTGCAAGGGGACAGCGTATGCTCGGCTATGTGATTTCCGAAGGACGCGGCGCGGCCGACCGGCTCTTGGCCGAAGTGGCCGACCACTTGCGGAGAGAAGGTATCGCGGTCGCGGGCGCGGTCCAGATCAATCATGATACGCCCGATAACCCGAAATGCGATATGGACCTCGCCATTCTTACTTCCGGCGATCAGGTACGCATCAGCCAGCGGCTCGGCCCGTTGTCGCGCGGGTGCAGGCTTGATCCCGCAGGGCTGGAACAGGCGGTTGGCCTGATCGAAACCGAACTGCGCCGCGCTGATGCCAGCCCCTCGATCCTCGTTATCAACAAATTCGGCAAACAGGAAATCGACGGTCGCGGTTTCCGCCCCGCCATCGGCATGGCGCTGGAAGCCGGTATTCCTGTGTTAACCTCCGTCAATCGTGCGAATGCTGATTTTTTTGAGGATTGGTCCGGCGGTTTGGCCGAACAGATCCCCGATACGGTAGGGGCTGCCATGTCGTGGAGCCGGTCACATATGCCGTTCCGTGACGCACGGACAAAGTGACCCCATGCGAGGCATCGAAATGGTCAAAATGTCTATTTTGGCCTTGGGGCATGGGTGCTACCTGCCTTTAAAAACCACGCAGGGACACCGGCATGAATGATCTTTGGGCAGGATTGGCAGAGGCACTGCGACTGGTGCTCCGGCTTGATCCCGATCTTGTCGAGATCACGTTGCGCTCGTTGCAAGTCACCCTGACGGCCACCGCCATCGCCGCGCTGATCGGCCTTCCCTTGGGCGCGTGGCTTTCGGTCAACCGCTTCCGTGCGCGGCGCATGGTGATCGCGCTCCTTAATGCGCTGATGGGCCTGCCGCCCGTGGTCGTTGGCCTGATCGTTTACATCCTCCTGTCGCGGGCAGGGCCGTTCGGCGTGTTGGGCCTCCTGTTCACCCCAACTGCGATGATCGTCGCGCAGGTGATCATCATCACGCCTATCGTCGCGTCCATCGCGCATCAGGCGATCCGTGATCTCTGGTCCGAATATCATGACCTGCTGATCTCGCTCCACACCACCCGCGCCCAGCGGATCAAGGCGCTCTTGTGGGATTCCCGCCGCGCTTTGCTGACGGCTGCGCTGGCGGGCTTTGGCCGCGCCATCGGCGAGGTCGGCGCGATCATGATCGTCGGTGGCAATATCGACCACGCCACCCGCGTCCTCACCACCGCCATCGCGCTCGAAACCGGCAAGGGCAACTTCGCCCTCGCGCTGGGCTTGGGCTTCGTGCTGATTGCCCTCGCCATCGCGGTCAACCTCGCGCTGCACATGCTCACCCGTACCGAACGGAGCAGCCAATGGTAGCGTCGATCCTTCCACTGAGCCTCGACGGTGTCGTGCTGCGCAAACGTGGCAAGCATATCCTCGGCCCCGTTTCGCTTGAGCTTGGTGCCACCGGCTGCACCATCCTCCTTGGCCCTAACGGCAGCGGCAAAACCTCGCTCCTGCGGGTGATGCACGGGCTGGAACGGGTGCGAGAGGGGCGCGTAGGCTGGGCCGTTCCGCTTGAGCAAGCCCGCAGGAAGCAGGCATTCGTATTCCAAACCCCGATCGTCATGCGCCGGTCGATTGTCGATTGTATCGCCTATCCCCTGCTGCTCGACGGCCAGTCACGCGCCGCCGCCCGCGCGCAAGCGGCTGATATGGCCGACCGCATCGGCCTGCATGGTGATCTGACGCGCCCTGCCTTTGTCCTTTCGGGCGGCGAAAAGCAGAAAATGGCGCTGGCACGCGCGCTTGTCCGTGCGCCGGAGCTACTGTTCCTTGATGAACCCAGCGCCAATCTCGATGGCCGTTCCACCCGCGAGATCGAAGCAATCCTGCAAGCGCTCAAAGCCGACGGCACCCGCATCGTCATGTCCACGCATAACGTTGGGCAGGCGCGGCGGCTGGCAGATGACGTCTTGTTCCTCAACGAAGGCACGATCGTCGAAGCTGCTGACGCGACAACATTTTTCAACAATCCCACCACGCCTGAAGCACAAGCCCATATCAATGGAGATCTCATCCCATGACCCCTCGCACCCTCCTTCTGTCGCTGGCGGCATGCGCCCTTACAGCCACAATTGCGCAGGCCGAAACCATGAAAATGGCGGTGACAACCTCCTTCGCCAATTCCGGCCTTGCCGATGTTCTCCTGCCCGAAATCGCCGCCGATACCGGCATTGAGGTGCAGCTCTTGATCGTCGGCACCGGCCAAGCGCTCAAGCTCGGTGAACAAGGCGACGTTGATGCCGTTCTCGTCCACTCCCGCGCTGCCGAGGAAGCCTTCGTCGACGGTGGCTATGGCACCCACCGCCGCGAGATCATGTATAATGATTTCGTCATCATCGGCCCGAATGACGATCCCGCAGCCAGCGGCGCAGCCGATGCCGCCACCGGAGCGCTCGCCGCAATTGCTAGTGCCGAGGCAGATTTCGTCAGCCGCGGTGACGATTCCGGCACCCACAAGATGGAGCTGCGTCTATGGAAGTCCGCAGGCGTCGATCTGGAAGGCGACTGGTATAAGGCCGTGGGGCAGGGCATGGGCGCCGCGCTCAACACTGCCGCAGGCATGAATGCCTATATCCTGTCGGACCGCGCAAGCTGGCTGAACTTCGGCAACAAAGGCGATCTCTCCATTGTCTTCGAAGGCGATCCGGTGCTGTTCAACCAATACGCCTACCTGCCGGTGAACCCCGAGCTGCACCCCCATGTGCGCAACGACCTTGCCCAAACGTTGGAAGGCTGGCTCACCAGCGACCGCGCCGCAGAGCTGATCAATGGCTACGAAATCGCGGGCCAACAGCTTTTCGTCTTTAACGCACAGCCTGAATAATCAGGCGCTTACTCGATCTCTCCATGGATCGCGAATTGATCGAGGCCGGCTTCGCTGGCCTCGATAAACCTGAACTGCTCCTTGACGCCCGCGTTGGTCAGTTCCCGCAGCACCGTCAGCACTGTATTGGGCGCATGATCGGCACATAGCTCCGCCATATGCGCCAACTCCTCCCGTGCCACAGGCCGCGCCGCCTCCAGATCGGGCGCGCCATAGACATCGACGAAATGCTGCGCCAGCGTATCGGTCAGTTGCTCCAACTCGGCCTCTTCGATCCGCGTCACCGCAACAAACGTCACCCGCCCAAAGGTTTCGATCCCGAGCCAGCCGTTGGCAAAGGCCTGCCGCGCCTTACCGACAAGGTCCGCCTCCCCCCAGTTGGAAAACTCGAACCCCCCCGAGATTGCCCATTCGCCGGTGCGGGCAGGGTTGTGAAAGACGTTGCGGTCGCTCTCGTCGAAATGGATCGCGCGGGCCAGATACATGTCATTCCTCCTCGATCATTGATGACAACGGGATCAGTTCCGTATCACCACTCTCGGTTTTCAGGATCATACCAAAATTCTCGTCCACGCCCAGAAACGTGCCAACATGCCGTTCTGAGCGGGTACTGACGGTTACGCTCTTTCCCATCTTCCACGCCAGCCCCTCCCATTCGCGGTTCAGCGCGGCGCGTCCCGTCGCGCTGTCCAGCTCGTTGATCCACAAAAGCGTATGGCGCGCCCATGATTCCAGCAGCAGCACGGTGTCAATGTCGCGGCACCCCTCCAGATGCAGCGCGGTGTGGTCCGGCCGCTCACCCGGCTCGAAGTCGGACGGCAGCCGCAGCGTCAGGTCAACACCCACCACCAGCCAATCCGGTATCGCCTTCGGGTCGCGAGCCGAGGCAAAGCAGCGCAACCGCCCGCAATAGCCGGCATTCACCCGCAGCCCGCCGGACCACTCAAGCTGCACTGCCGTTTCCGCCGGCGCATGGGCGCCCAAGGCGTTCTGCATACCGACGCCGCTGGCGATATAGGCCGCCATCGCCGCCTCCAATGGTTCGTCAGGGGCCAATACCAAGGCGGCCCGCATGCGGTCCTCCCCAGCCGACCACGCGACCAGCCCCGCATCCACGCCGCGCCGCGCCTGATCACAGGCGATCTTGAAAGGGTTCGCCGGTCCCGCTGCCATGCCTTTCAGCAATGGCGGGAATGACGGCACCAATGCGGTCATGCGTTCCCTCCGGCTATCAGTGTCTTTGCCAATGTCCTGAATGCTGCCGCCTGCGGCGACGCGCTTTTAGAGACGACAATCGGCGCCCCGCCATCGGCGCTGGTGCGAATGTCCAGATGCAGCGGAATTTCCGCCAGCAGCGGCACGCCCAGCTTCGCCGCTTCCTGCGCGACGCCACCATGCCCGAAGATATGCTCCTCATGGCCGCAATTGCTGCAAATATGGGTCGACATGTTTTCGATCATGCCAATGATCGGCGTGTTCATCTTCTTGAACATGTCGATCCCCTTGCGGGCATCCAGCAGCGCCACATCCTGCGGGGTGGAAACGACAATCGCCCCATCCACCTGCGCCTTTTGCGCCAGCGTCATCTGCACATCGCCAGTGCCGGGCGGCAGATCGACGATCAGCACATCGAGCGCCCCCCACTGCACCTGAAACAGCATCTGTTGCAGCGCCCCCATCAGCATTGGCCCGCGCCAGACGACAGCCTCATCCTCCTGCGTCATCAGGCCGAGCGACATCATCGTCACGCCGTGATTGCGCAGCGGCAGGATCGTCTTGCCATCGGGCGAAGCAGGCCGCCCCGTCACGCCCAGCATCCTTGGCTGCGACGGACCGTAAACATCAGCGTCCAGCAGCCCAACCTTGCGCCCCTCCGCCGCCAAAGCGGTGGCAAGGTTGGCAGAAACGGTCGATTTTCCCACACCGCCCTTGCCCGAGGCCACGGCGATGATCCTCTGCACCCCCGGGATCTTTTCCGGCCCGCTTGGCTGTGCAGCGGCCTTCGGCTTCAGGTCCGGCGGGGCTTTCGGTGTGGCATGGGCGGTCATCACCACCGTCGCGGTCGTTACCCCGCTGAGCGCCTTCACCTTGGCTTCGGCCTCCGCGCGCGCCGCTTCCATGACTTGCGCCCGCGCTGGATCAATCTCCAGCACAAAGCGCACATTCCCGCCATCGACGGTCAGCGCTTTGACCATCCCTGCGGAGACGATATCCGTCTCGCCTGCCGGATTGCCGACGGTTTTCAGCGCCTCCAGAACGGCTTCCCGTGTCACTGTCATTCAGATGGCCCCTTGATCGTGCTTTCAACCACATGCCGCATATCGAGGCCTTCGATGGTCAGTTCCATCCGCGCGGTGAATTCCTTGCCCTCTGCCTCTGGCCCTGCGGCGCGTACGGCTTCTTCGATGGCCTGTTGCGAAGTCACGCCCACTTGCTTGAGGAATTTGCGCAGCGACATGTTGAAATCATCGTCCATGATGGCCTCCGTTGATGAAAATCGGTTTTGGGTTGATCGGTGCAGCGGGCATCTCGTAGCCTTCTCGCCGGAAGGAACGCCCATGCACCGCATTGCATTTTGTCTCGCCACAGCCCTGCTGGCCGCCCCGCTGGCCGCGCAAGAGGACAGCCGCAGCTTTACCTTGAGCGTGGCGGATGAGCTGGCCGATAGCGGCCTGATCGCCTATATCCTGCCGCGTTTTTCGCTGAAAACGAGCCGTCGCGCGGAGCTTGTGAGCGGCGCGGCTGATCTGGCGATAAGCGTTGATACGGGCGCTGGTACGCCGCTGATGGCACAGGGCGAAACGGTCTTTGCCGTCACACGCAGCGGCGACAACCCCGCCGCGCTCATGTTCGGGGAATGGCTGTTTTCCGATGTCGGCGCCAACACAATCACCGCCTTCGTGCCAGCCTCCGGCCCCGCGTTCGAGATCGTCGAACCGGAGATCGAAGAAGTGCTCTACACCTTCGAAGGGGATGTTTCCGCAGGGGCGGAACTGGCCGCACTGCATTGTGGTCGTTGCCATCGCACCGACCCCGAGGCGCGTAATATCGGTATCGGCTCCACGCCATCTTTCATGGCGCTGCGGGCTTTGCCGGATTGGCAGGAACGCTTCGTTGTGTTCTTCGCGCTCAATCCCCATCCGGCCTTTCTTTTGGTCGATGGCATCAGCCCGCCCTTCGATGCCGAGCGCCCGTCGCCGATCGTCCCCGTCGAACTGACATTCGAGGAGGTCGAGGCCATCCAAGCCTATGCCGCAAGCGTCATGCCTGCTGATCTCGGCGCGCCGGTGCAGCATCAGTGATCCTTGCGCTTGCTGAAATAGTCGTCAGTGGTGCGCACCCGTGGCCGCTCGCCCATCGCCATCGGGCCTGAGGTGCTGTGATACTGCGCCTTGATCCGGCAATTGTCACACATCTGGATCAGCTTGCCCGCGTCTGAGTCGGCAAACATGCTGTGCTTGCCCGCCAATTTCTCGACGATCTTTTCCACCGTCGATTTCACGCCAAAGGCCGCGCTGCATTCGATGCAGCAGAACGGCTCCTCCTCGTTCAGCACCCGCTGGCCGAGCGCCGCATCGCTGAGGTCCATCTGAGGTGCCAAGGTGATCGCCTTTTCAGGGCAGGCGCTGGCACAAACGCCGCATTGCAGGCAGGCATCCTCTTGGAAGCGCAGCTGCGGCATGTCCTCGTTATCCATCAGCGCACCGCTCGGGCAGAGCGACACGCAGGACAGGCACAGCGTGCAGGCGTCCGTATCCACCAGCACCGCCCCATAGGGTGCGCCATCCGGCAGCGGAATTGGCGCCTCTTGCACCCCGTTCAATGCCTTCGCTGCGGTGCGGGTGATCTGGCGGCGGCTGCCCATAGTCAATACCGGCTCGACGCGCAGCGGCGCGGGCTTGTTCCCAAACAGCCCGTCGCAGAGCGCATCAGGTGTATCAACATCCAGCAGCTCCGCCCGCTCGCCTGCACCCAACGCAGCGGCAAGCGCGATCTGCTCTTCCAGTGGGGTGCGCTCGCTGCGAGGCGACAGCAATATGCGGACCTCAACAAAGCCCGCGACCAGCGCGGCGAGGATTTCCGTATGCCCTACGGTCGAGAGGGCAGGCACCTCCAGCGGGATCACATCGGCGGGCAGGCCGCGCGCAAAGCGGGCGGCGAGGCGGATCATTTCCGCGCCATTTGTCTCGTCATGGATCAACAGGCGCGGCGCCGTGCCACCTGCGGCGATGTAGGTATCTGCCAGTACCCGCATCCGCGCGATCAGGTTATCCACCGGCGGCGCATCATAGGTGATCGCGCCAGAGGGGCAGAGCGCTGCACAAGCGCCACATCCGGCGCAAATATAAGGGTCGATCTCTACATGCTCGCCCGCTGGCATGATCGCCGAGGTCGGGCAGACATCAAGGCACCGCGTACAGCCCGTTTGCCCCGCGCGGCTATGGGCGCAAAGTAATTCGTCAAAGGCCAGATGCACCGGCTTTTCGAACGTGCCGACGTATTGACCCGCATTGAAAATCGCCTCCGCCACCGCACCTCGGTTTCCCGGATCGGCGCGCAGGTAGCCATCGCGCTTGTGCGGCGCGGGGAACAACGCCGTGCCGCCCGACAGGTCAAGGATCAGGTCGCATTCCGTCTCGCCACCATCGCGCGGCGCGGTAAAGCTCAATTCACCCCGCCCACCCGGTGCGATCATCTGCAACGCATCAAGACTCAGATGGAACCGCCCCAGCGCCCCTTTGGCGCCGGTCAGCGCTCCACGGATCACCTCATATTCGCGCGACACCGTCGGCGCGGCATCATCCGTTTGCAGCACCGTCACGGCCAATACGCCGCACAGTTGCTCGGCGGCGGCAAAGGCCACATCCCCTTTGCCGACGATCAAACACGCCCCTGCAGAGGTGACATCGAGCGTTTTGACTGCGGGCGCGGGCAGCAGCGCTTCGGCTGCCAAGGCGGCCATTTTGGGCTGCAGGTTGGCTGTATCGTCGGTCCATCCGGCACGGTCGCGCAGGTCAACGAACGCCGGAATGTCCACGCCCAGCTCTTCGGCCAATTCGGTGAAGCGGGCCTGTTCCTGCCCACAGGCAACGACAGCGTCACCCTCCGCGATCAACTTCGCCGCGCTTTCGATCTCGCGGGTGCACAAGCCGCTGTGAACACGGCTGCATGACAGCCCCGTCGCAGCACCCAAGCCTTGCGCGTCAATCTTTTGCGAACCTTCACAATCACATAAAATCAATCGCTTAGTCATGATTTTCCCATGTCCTCCCGCGTCGGTTCCTCCCCCGACAGGGCCAAGCTAGGCATGAAACTCCCGCCCCCGTAAAGCCGGAAAGCGGTGCCGAATCCGTGATTCGCATCGAAAAATCATGAAATTAAACCGACTAAAAAAATCAGGAAAACGGCGCGGGACACATTGGCCAGCACCTCCATGCGCGAAGGGGTTCAAATTGGACAAAATGTCCGAACGCATCGAATTGGTCAGAAGAAAAAACCGATTCGCGCAAAAACTTGTTGAGCGGGGCGGCAACTGCTTCGCAAACTAGCCACAGGAGCGTCGGGCTTTCCGACGAAGGGAGGACTAAACCTGATGGCGTTAAGCCACGCATCGATTCCGGTCGGTATCGTCGTTCGCAGGTCACCTGGTGTGACCCGCTGGGCGAAACATGCGTGGAAAGTCGTTGCCGTCCTCCCCGGAGCCCCCGATGCACAGTGGAAAGAACTCCGCCGCGAAGGGGAGGTAGTCGAGTTTCACGCAGCCACCCTGCCGCTTGAATTGTGGTCCACCGATACCGAGGCTTATCTCACCGGCCTTTCCGCCAAAGTGCCGAGCGTCACCGTCGTTCTACGGGAGGATATCTCCCCCGATGCCGTGATGCCGTGGAAAGCCTTCCAAGTCACTGCCTCACCCTATGAGGCGCAGGATCACGCCGATAGTGGCGAAGGGCTGATCGAACAGGTGCCAATGCCCGCAGGCCTCATCGCATGGGTGCAGCAGTTCTGCGACGCCCATCATGTCCACGAGCCGTTCATCAAGCGGAAGCGTGACCGCAAGCGCGTTGATCTGGTCGAGGATGGCATCGGCGATCCGCGCATCCGTCAAACCGCCGATGTCTATCGTGCGCCAAAATCGCGTTCGGGAGGTGTCCATTGACCCGTACCGCTGATTTCTGGTCCCGCCGTAAAGCCGCGGTCGAGGCCGAAGCCGCCGCCGAAGATGCGCGTGCCGCTGCGGCCCGTGAGGCCGCCGAGAGAGCCGAGACCGAGGCAAAGTCAGACGCGGAGATCCTGCGCGAGCTGGACCTTCCCGATCCGGATACCCTCGGCGCCGGTGATGATTTCCGCGCTTTCATGGCCAAAGCTGTCCCCGAGCGCCTGCGCCAGAAGGCCCTGCGCCGCCTTTGGCTCAGCAACCCGACGCTCGCCAATGTCGACGGCCTTGTTGATTACGGCCAAGATTTTACCGATGCCGCGATGGTGATCCCCGATATGCGTACCGTCTATAAGGTCGGGCAGGGCATGATCGAGCGCTTCACCAGTGACGACACCGCTGAGGGTGCGGTTCTGGCCGATGCCCCTGCCGCTGAACTGGCCGCTGAACCGGCCGCCGAAGAAGCACAGCCCGCCGCCGAGGATGACACCCTGCAACCCGTCACTCCAACTCTGGCGGATGCAGAGCCCGCGTTGCAGGCCGACGCCGATCAGATTGATGACATGGCCGAACCGGCCACGCCGCCGCGCCGCCACATGCGCTTCGCGTTCAGCGGATAATGAGGAGATACCGCACTTGACCCAAGCCGCCATGCAGACCCCGAGGATCACCGAAGAAGATCAGCTGCGCGCCGATCTCTACGGCTACCTCTCGGCGCTTCTGGCCGCGCCTCCGTCCAAGCAGCTTCTGGCGCAGACGGCTGCGTTGTCCGGAGACGACACTGATCTGGGCAAGGCCGTCGTCGTGCTGTCCGGTTTGGCCGGAAAAACATCCGTCCCCGCGGCCGAGCGCGAATTCAACGCCCTTTTCATCGGCTTGGGGCGCGGCGAGCTGTTGCCCTATGCCAGCTACTACATGACGGGCTTTCTGAATGAAAAGCCGCTGGCTGCCTTGCGTCAGGACATGCTCCGCCTTGGCATCACCCGCGCGCCCAATGTGTTCGAGCCGGAAGATAACGTCGCCAGCCTGATGGAGATGATGTCCGGCCTTATCACCGGCCGTTTTGGGGCGGTGCAGTCACTCTCGCGCCAGCGTGAATTCTTTAACCGTCACATCGCGCCTTGGGCGCAACACTTTTTCAGCGACCTCGAAGGGGCCAAGACTTCGGTGCTTTATGCGCCGGTCGGCACCGTCGGGCGCGCATTCATGAAGATCGAAGCAGATGCATTTCGTCTCGTTGGAGGGGACGAATGAATTGGCCGGTGTACCGGCAACCAAATCGGCGCCTTGTCGCGCCACAAAAGGGAGGGACCTGACCCGATGACCAAACCAGTAGAAAAAGCGGATAAAAGCCGCCGCAATTTTCTCAAAGCCGCGAGCGTTGCGCCTGTCGCAGCCGCCGCCGCTGCCGCCGGAACCGAAGCTGCCGCCGTTGAGGCGGAGTTCACGGATACCACGCGGATTCAGGACACGGCCCATATTCGGGCGTTTTACGAAACGGCCCGCTTTTGAGGCCCCAACTGGCGGCCTCGCGCCGGTTCATCAAGGGATGAGAATATGCTAAAAAGAAAGACAAGCGGAGTATCGCGGACAGGGCAGCGCCCATCGCTGCTGCGGTCCGTGGGAGAGAAATCGGTCGATCGTCGCGCCTTCCTGCGCGGTTCCGGTCTGGCCATCGGTGGTCTGGCTGGCGTCGGTGCGCTCGGCGGCACAGTAACGGCCGCTGCGGCACAAACGGCTGTCGATAGCGCGGTTCAAACGGTAAAGTCCGTCTGCACCCACTGCTCGGTCGGCTGTACGGTTATCGCTGAAGTGAAAAACGGCGTCTGGGTCGGGCAAGAGCCAGGTTGGGACAGCCCCTTCAACCTCGGTGCTCACTGCGCCAAGGGTGCCGCGGTGCGCGAACACGCCCACGGCGAACGCCGCCTCAAGTACCCGATGAAGAAAGAAAACGGCGAGTGGAAGCGCATCAGCTGGGAACAGGCGATCAACGAGATCGGCGACGGCATGATGAAGATCCGTGGCGAAAGCGGCCCGGACAGCGTCTACTGGCTCGGCTCGGCCAAGCATAACAACGAACAAGCCTACCTGTTCCGTAAGTTCGCGGCCTATTGGGGCACGAATAACGTCGATCACCAAGCGCGGATCTGTCACTCCACGACCGTGGCAGGGGTTGCCAATACATGGGGCTACGGCGCCATGACCAACTCCTACAATGACATCCACAACAGCCGTGCGATCTTCGTTATCGGTGGCAATCCTGCTGAGGCACACCCCGTTTCCCTTCTGCACCTGCTGAAGGCGAAAGAGGAAAACAACGCGCCGCTGATCGTCTGCGACCCGCGCTTCACCCGCACCGCAGCCCATGCCGATGAATATGTCCGCTTCCGTCCGGGTACGGACGTGGCGCTCATCTGGGGCATCCTGTGGCACATCTTCGAGAACGGCTGGGAGGATAAAGAGTTCATCCGCACCCGCGTCTGGGGGATGGACCAGATCGAGGAAGAGGTGAAGAAGTGGACGCCCGAGGAAACCGAGCGCGTCACCGGCGTGCCGGGTTCGCAGCTCGAGCGCGTCGCCCGTACTATGGCGAACAACCGCCCCGGCACCGTGATCTGGTGTATGGGTGGCACGCAGCACACCAACGGTAACAACAACACCCGCGCTTACTGTATCCTGCAACTTGCGCTGGGCAACATGGGCACCTCTGGCGGCGGCACCAACATCTTCCGCGGCCACGACAACGTGCAAGGCGCCACCGACCTCGGCGTTCTGTCCCACACCCTGCCGGGCTACTACGGTCTGGCACCGGGCGCGTGGGCGCACTGGGCCCGCGTCTGGGGCGAGGATCTGGATTGGCTCAAGGGTCAGTTCGGCTCCGAAGAGCTGATGGGCTCGAACGGCATCCCCGTTTCCCGCTGGATCGACGGTGTTCTTGAGGACAAGGACAACATGGATCAGCCGGACAATGTCCGCGCCATGGTGCTCTGGGGCCATGCGCCCAACTCGCAGACCCGCATGACCGAAATGAAAACGGCGATGGAACAGCTCGACATGCTTGTCGTGATCGACCCATACCCGACCGTTTCGGCCGTGCTGCATGACCGGACAGATGGCTGCTACCTGCTGCCAGCCACCACGCAGTTCGAAACCTACGGCTCGGTCACCGCATCGAACCGCTCGATCCAGTGGCGCGAGAAAGTCGTCGATCCGCTATTCGAGTCCAAGACCGACCACGAAATCATCGGTCTTTTCGCGCAGAAGTTCGGCTTCCATGACCGCTTGTTCCGCAACATCGCGATCGAGGATGACGGCGTCACGCCCAACATCGAAGACACCCTGCGCGAGATCAACAGCGGGATGTGGACGATCGGCTATACCGCGCAGTCGCCTGAACGGCTCAAGCTGCACATGGCCAACCAGCACACGTTCGACCGGACGACGCTGCAGGCCATCGGTGGCCCTGCCGACGGGGATTACTACGGTCTGCCGTGGCCCGCATGGGGCACGCCCGAAATGGGCCACCCTGGCACGCCGAACCTCTACGATATGTCCAAGCCCGTGGCCGAAGGCGGCCTGTGCTTCCGCGCCCGTTACGGCGTGGAGCGCGATGGCGACAACCTTCTTGCGGAAGGTGTTTCCAACCCGGGTGCGGAAATTCAGGACGGCTATCCCGAATTCACCATGCAAATGCTGATGGATCTGGGATGGGACAGCGACCTGACCGCAGAGGAACGCGCCGCAATCGACGCGGTGGCAGGCCCGAACACCAACTGGAAGACCGACCTCTCCGGCGGTATCCAGCGGGTGGCGATCCTGCACGGCTGTGCGCCCTTCGGTAATGCCAAGGCCCGCGCCGTTGTGTGGACCTTCCCCGATCCGGTGCCGCTCCATCGCGAGCCGCTTTACACCAACCGTCGCGACCTCGTGGCCGACTATCCGACCTACGAGGACCGCAAGTTCTATCGTCTGCCGACGATGTACGCCTCGATCCAGAATCAGGATTTCAGCCAAGAATATCCAATGATCCTGACTTCAGGCCGACTGGTGGAATATGAGGGCGGCGGAGACGAAACCCGTTCGAACCCGTGGCTTGCCGAATTGCAGCAAGACATGTTCGTCGAGATCAACCCCCGCGACGCCAATAACTTGGGCGTTCGTGACGGGCATCAGGTCTGGCTCGAAGGGCCAGAAGGCGGCAAGGTCAAGGTCATGGCAATGGTCACTGAGCGGGTAGGCGAGGGCGTTGCCTTCATGCCCTTCCACTTCGGCGGTCATTATCAGGGCGCGGACCTGCGGGACAAATACCCCGAAGGCGCCGATCCCTATGTCTTGGGTGAATCGAGCAACACGGCCCAAACCTACGGCTATGACTCGGTCACACAGATGCAGGAAACCAAAGCAACGCTCTGCAAGATCTGGGCAGCGTAAGGAGGAGATAGGAAATGGCACGAGTAAAATTTCTCTGTGACGCCGAACGCTGCATCGAATGCAACGCCTGCGTGACCGCTTGTAAGAACGAGCACGAAGTTCCTTGGGGCATCAATCGCCGCCGCGTGGTGACGATCAATGACGGCACCCCGGGCGAGCGCTCGATCTCGGTGGCGTGTATGCACTGCTCCGATGCGCCCTGCATGGCGGTCTGCCCAACCGACTGCTTCTACCAGACAGCCGATGGCATCGTCCTGCACTCCAAGGATCTCTGCATCGGCTGTGGTTACTGCTTCTACGCATGCCCCTTCGGCGCGCCGCAGTATCCGCAGGCAGGCAATTTCGGCAGCCGTGGCAAGATGGACAAATGCACCTTCTGCGCCGGTGGGCCGGAGGAGGATCACTCCACCGCCGAGTTCGCCAAATACGGCCGTAACCGTATTGCTGAAGGCAAGCTGCCGATCTGCGCCGAGATGTGCTCCACCAAGGCACTTCTCGCTGGTGACGGCGATGTCGTCTCCGCGATCTACCGCGAGCGCGTCGTCGCCCGTGGCTTCGGCACCGGCGCTTGGGGCTGGGGTACAGCCTACGAGCAAAAGGCCAACTAAAATCAAACCGTCAGGGCCGCGCACAACGTGGCCCTGACGCTCTCTTCGTATTCTCCCCCCGCCGCAGGGTTCTCTGACAGTGCGGGGACGTTTTTCGGTGACACCATCTGATAACGGGACACGGCGATGACCCTCTCCAGACTGATTGCTATTCTCTCGGTGCTGATCTGGCTGCCTCTCGCGGCCGCGATTGCCCAAGACGCAGAGACACCCCCCACCGACCCCCGCGCAGCCACAGGCGGCGCGCAAACTCTAGAAGATATTCTTGCCCGTCAGCGCGGCGAAACGATTGATATGTCGTTCCGCGACACGCTGACCGGCCCCGACGCGGACGAAGCCGCTTTCGTCCAGCAGCTCGGCACCCTCGGCATTACCTCCGATCCCGCCCTCTGGCGCGCGCTGCGCTATAACGATGCCACGCTTTCTGTGTCGTCGCGCAGCCCTGCGGCGGATGTGGTGATGCAGGATTCAGGAATGACATGGCTCGCGTGGCGAGCAGGACCGCTGCGCACCTATGGCGGCTATCTCATGTTGGGCATGATCGCGTTTCTGGCGGTATTCCTCGCCCTGCGCGGCCGGATCCGCACCGATCATCCGCTCAGCGGCCGCAAGGTGCTGCGCTTCAGCGCCATCGAACGCTTCGGTCACTGGCTCCTCGCTGGATCGTTTATTCTCCTCGGCGTGACAGGGCTGGTGCAGCTCTTCGGTCGAGTGGCTATCATCCCGCTCATCGGCCACGAAGCCTTCGCCCCCATCGCGATTGCCGGCAAATGGGTGCATAACAACGTCGCTTGGGCCTTCATGCTCGGCCTGATCATGGTCACGGTCTTTTGGATCAGCCACAACATCCCCAACCGGCTCGATCTGAAATGGATCGCCGTCGGGGGTGGCCTTTTCTCCAAGGGCGTGCATCCTCCGGCAAAGAAGTTCAACGCAGGTCAAAAGATCATCTTCTGGGCCGTGGTGGTGCTCGGTGTGTCTATCTCGGCCTCCGGCTTGTCGCTCCTGTTTCCGTTCGAACTCCCGATGTTCGCCGCCACATTCGAAAAGCTCAATGCCCTTGGCATACCCGGATGGTTCGGCATGGACCCCCTCAAGACCGAGCTGATGCCACATGAGGAAATGCAGCTCGCCCAGCTCTGGCACGCCATCGTTGCCTTTGTGTTCATGGCGATTATCCTCGCGCATATCTACATCGGCTCCATCGGCATGGAAGGCGCTTTTGATGCGATGGGTAAAGGCGAGGTCGATGAGACATGGGCCGCAGAGCATCACAGCCTCTGGCTCGAAGAGCTGAAAGCCAAGGAGTCCAAGGACTCCGCCGCCTCGACGCCAGCGGAATAGGAGACGACGCAGATGAAAAGCATGTGGATTGCCTTTGTCGCCATCTTCGTCGTGGCCTACGGTGCTGACCGCGCCCTTGACTACACGGGTTTCTCGGCTCAGGAAAAAACAAGCGGTCCATCGGTCCGCCTTGACTGAGCGGAGGAGCCTTGGCCGAAATGAGCAGCGGCACTGAAACAGCCGAGCAGCAGCGCGCTGTTTCCGAGACATCCGATCTGGGGTCAGCCTTCAGGCATATCTCGGTTCTGGTTGTCGATGATGAGCCCGGCATGCGGAACTTTCTGGTCCGCACGCTGACCCCGCTCTGCCGCAAGGTCGAGGAGGCCGAAAGCACCGAAGCCGCCAGCCGCTTGCTCGATACCCAGCACTTCGATCTTGTGGTGCTCGATAACGTCATGCCGGGCCAGTCCGGGCTGGATTGGCTGGCCGATCAGCGCCGCGTCGGCTTCTTTGCCGAAGTGGTGTTGATGACCGCCTATGCCGACCTCGACACCGCCATTCACGCGCTGCGCGTCGGCGCGTCCGATCTGGTGCTGAAGCCCTTTCGCTCCAATCAGATCCTCAATGCCATCCGCCGCTCGATGGATCAAAAGTTCCTCCGGCGCGAGAACTCCCTGCTGAAATACGAGCTGAAGGTCGGCACCGAAGCCGCCCGTGGCCGCTTGCTCGGCGGTTCTCCACGCCTCGAAGCGGTGCGCGAAGCCATCGGCAAAGCCGCGCGGATGCCCACGCCCGTCCTCTTCACCGGCGAGAGCGGCACCGGCAAGGAAATCGCCGCCCGTACCCTGCACAGCCTGTCGGACCGCGCGTCAAAGCCCTTCGTGCCGATCAACTGCGCCAATATCACCCCCGAAGGCGCCGCGCTCGAGCTGTTCGGCTCGATCCGCGATGGCGAAAAGGGGCAGGATGGCCTTCTGTCTCTCGCCAATGGCGGCACGCTCTTCCTTGATGAAATCGCAGAACTGCCTTGGCCGGTTCAGGCGACCCTTCTGCGCGTGTTGGAGGATAGCCGCATTCGCCCGCTCGGGTCTGACCGCGAATTGCCGCTGAACCTGCGGTTCATGTTCGCAACCAACACCGATCTCTCCGCCGCCGTGGCCGATGGCCGCTTCCGCGAAGACCTCTATCACCGGATCAACGTGCTTGAGCTGAACATGCCGCCCCTGCGCGAACGGGTGGGCGATATCGCCGATTTGGCGGAGCTGTTCATGGGCAACCTGTCGCGTGATCTCGCTGTTTCCCCGCTGCCGCTGTCCGAGACTGTCTTGCTGAAGTTTGCCCGTTACGACTGGCCCGGCAATGTCCGCGAATTGCGCAACCTGATCGAACGTTCGTTGATCCTTGGTGAGTTCCCGCCCGAGTTCACAGATGATGGCCAAAGCCACGGCCCCGATACCCCGACGGAATCGCTGCATGCGGTCGAACGCCGCCATATCATGACCGTGCTCGAAGCCTGCGGTGGCAACCGTGCCGAGGCCGCGCGGCGCTTGGGCGTCTCGCGCAAGACGATCGACCGCAAATGCGCCATGTGGGATGTCTGATCCCGCGTTGACAGGCAGCACCGCCGCCCGCTTCTGGCAGACGGTCCGTTTCCGGCTCCTCGCGCTCGCGCTCCTGCCGATCATGGTCGTGCTGCCGCTCCTGCTGGGCATTACAGGGGTGAATTGGTCCAGCCGGTTTGACGAGGCGCTGATCTCCAAGGTCAATGGCGAGTTGACCATCGCCCACCAACACCTTGCAGGGCTTATGGATTCCCGCGTTGCCGCGCTGCATGCGCTGGGCCAGTCGGTCGCTTTCCAACGTCAGATCGACAGCGGCAACCGCGCCGCCATGCGTATCTTCCTCGCGCAGGAACGCGCCCGTCAAAAGCTTGATTTTCTCTATCTTGTGCAGAATGGCCGCGTCTACGCCGCCGCGCCAAACGTGCCGCTCGATAGCGTGCTGGATGAATGGCCGGTGATCGACACCGCCCTTGGCGCGGGGCAACCGCGTGTTGCCATTGATCTGTTCACGGGGGAGGATCTCGCCCGCTTTGGCGAGGGGCTGGCCGCTCGCGCCCGCCTGCCATTGATCGAAACGCCCGCCGCCGTCCCCACCGACCGAACCGTCGAAACCCGTGGCTTGGTGATCCACGCCGCCGCCCCCGCTGCCGATGGCGCTCTTGTGGGCGGGGTTCTCCTGAACCGCAATCTTGGCTTCATCGACGAGATCAACGAACTGGTCTACCCCGCCGAAAGCCTCACCGAAGGCAGCACCGGCACTGCCACGCTGTTCCTCGAAGATGTGCGCGTCTCCACCAATGTGCGGATGTTCGATGACGAGCGTGCCTTGGGTACCCGCGTCTCTGCCGCTGTACGCGCCCGCGTGCTGGATGAGGGCCGCGTCTGGCTGGACCGCGCCTTCGTGGTCAACGACTGGTATGTCTCCGCCTACGAACCCATCGTCGATAGCTTTGGCCAACGCATCGGTATGCTCTATGTGGGCTTCCTCGAGGCACCATTCTCCGCCGCCAAAACCCGCACCATCTGGCAGGTCGTCATCGGCTTTGGCCTGAGCTTGATCGTCTTTGTTCCGCTCTTACTGTGGTGGGCGCGCAGCATCTTTCGCCCGCTGGAAAAGATGAACACCACCATCACCCGCGTGGAGGAAGGCGATCTTGCCGCCCGTACCGGCGCAGGGCTGGGGCATGACGAGATCGGCCGCGTTGCCAGCCACCTCGACGAATTGCTCGACCGTCTGCAAGACCGCGAACAGCGCCTCCGGGAATGGACAGAAGAGCTGGAAACCCGCGTCGCCGCCCGCACCCGTGATTTGCAAGAAGCCAACCGCCAACTGAAGATCACCACCAGCCAGCTTGTCGTCTCCGAAAAACTCGCCGCCATCGGTGAGATCACCGCCGGCGTCGCCCATGAAATCAACAACCCCCTCGCGGTGATCCAAGGCAATCTTGAGGTGATTTACAGCGAATTGGGCGCACAGGCCGACCCGTTCAAAACCGAGTTCAAGCTGATCCTTGAGCAGATTCAGACCATCAACATTCTGGTCAGCAAGCTCCTGCAATTCGCCCGCCCCGAAGAATACGCCGAGGATGGCAACGGGCTGGAAGTCAACGGCGTGATCTCCGAACTTCGCCCCCTTATCCAGCACCACCTCAACGCGGGCGCGGTGCATTACGCCGTCGATCTCGCCGCCACTCGTCAGGTGCCGATGAACCAGACTGAACTCCAGCAGGTCTTGATCAATCTGACCATCAACGCGGTGCAGGCCTGCAGCGGCGGCGGCCATATCACCGTTGCCAGCCGTGATGCGGCGAAAGATGCGCGTCAGGGCGTCGAGATCACCGTCACCGACGATGGCTGCGGCATGGATGCCAAAACCGCCGAGCGGGTGTTCGATCCGTTTTTCACCATGAAACGCGGCGAAGGCACCGGCCTCGGGCTTTCAGTCTCGAATAAGCTCGTCGCCCGTGTCGGCGGTCAGATTTCGGTCGATAGCACCAAGGGCGCGGGTACGGTTTTCACCGTCTGGCTTCCCGCGCTCTAAGTCTTATCGCCCCGCTTGCCGTTCTTCGCGCTCCCGCTTGAGCGCCGTGCGCTTGGTGATCAGCGAGGCAGAGATCACGCCAACCGCGACAATCCCAATCATGATCGTCGACAGCGCGTTGATCTCCGGCGAAACCCCCAGCCGCACCGCCGAAAAGATCTTGATCGGCAGCGTCGTTGATGACGGGCCGGAGGTGAAAGACGCAATCACCAGATCGTCCAGCGACAGGGTGAACGCGAGCAGCCAGCCCGAAATCACCGCAGGCGCGATAATCGGAAGCGTGACGCTGCGGAATGCATCCCAAGGCGTGCAGCCAAGGTCGAGCGCCGCTTCCTCCAACGAGCGGTCAAAGCTCATCAGCCGCGACGACACCACAACCGAGACATAGCACATCGAAAAGGTCGTATGCGCCAGCACGATCGTCGTCACACCACGGTCCAGCCCGATGGCGATAAATAACAGGAGCAGCGACAAGCCGGTGATCACCTCTGGCATCACCAACGGCGCATAGATCATGCCTGAAAACAGCGTCCGCCCCGGAAAGCGCCCCGCCCGCACCAGCGTATAGGCCGCCATCGTGCCCAGCACCGTCGCAATGGTCGAGGAAACCACCGCCACCCGCACCGTCACCCATGCCGCATCCAGAAACGCTTCGTTCTGCAACAGCTCGCCATACCATTTCGTGGAAAACCCCGCCCAGACGGTCACGAGCTTTGACTCGTTGAAGCTGTAGATCACGAGGATCACCATCGGGAAGTAGAGGAACGCAAACCCCAGCGTCAGCGATGTCGCGTTGAACCAGCTGAACCGTCTCATTGCTCTGCCTCCGCCTGCCGTTGCTGGTTCCGCTGGAACAGCACAATCGGGATGATCAGGATCAGCAACAGCACCACCGCCACCGCCGAGGCCACCGGCCAGTCACGGTTCGCGGAAAACTCCTCCCACAACACCTTGCCGATCATCAGCGTGTCCGAGCCACCCAACAGCGACGGGATCACAAACTCGCCCAGAGTCGGGATGAACACCAGAAAACAGCCCGCGATGATCCCCGGTCGTGCCAGTGGCAACGTCACCAGCCAAAAGGCCGATGTTCGCGTGCAGCCCAGATCCTCCGCTGCTTCCAGCAAGGAGACGTCCAGCTTGTCCAGCGTCGCGTAGATCGGCAGGATCATGAACGGCAGATAGGTGTAAACGATGCCGATATAGACGGCGGTATTCGTGTTCAGGATCGTCAGCGGCTCATTGATGATGCCGGTCCACATCAACACCTGATTGAGCACGCCCTCGCGGCCCAAAATGCCCATCCACGAATAGACACGGATCAGAAAGCTGGTCCAGAACGGCAGGATCACCAGCATCATCAGCGTCGGGCGCCATTCATCCGGCGCCCGCGCCATGCCATAGGCAATGGGAAAGCCCACAACCAGCGTGATCAGTGTGGCAATCACCGCGATCTGAAGGCTCGAAAGATAGGCCCGCCAATACAGCTCGTCCTGCGTCAGCCATGTGAAGTTCTCGAAATCCAGCGCCGCGAAAAACCGCCCAAGCCCCGCCAGCCCCTCGCTGAAATCCAGCGTCGGCGTATAGGGCGGGATCGCCAGCGCGATGTCCGAGAGCGAGATCTTCAACACGATCCCGAACGGGATCAGGAACAGCGCCAAAAGCCATAGATATGGCAGGCCGATGAGGAACAGACGTCTGAAATTCATCTCCGCCTCCTCAGCTTGTTAGCACGATGCCCGCCGTGTCAGTGAACGACAGCCAGACCTCGTCTTCCCATGTGAAACTCCGCCGCGCCAGGCGGCGGTTATTGGTCATCTGCGCCTTGATGATCTGCCCGCCCACCTCAACGTGATAGGTCGAGATATTGCCAAGGTAGGCAATATCGTGAATGCGCCCGCGCATCTTGTTGGGCCGGTCGGTCGGCTCTTCGGCGGTGACGTTGATCTTCTCGGGCCGGATGGCAAAGCTCACCCTTGCGCCCTTCTCCAGCGGGTCGCTCCGTTCAGCATGGATCACCGGCTGGCCTTCGGCCCACGCGATGTCATACCCGTTGCCGGTCGTCAGGGTCGCATTGCCCTCGATAATATTCACCTCACCGATGAAATCCGCGACATAGACGTTCGCAGGCGTCTCATAGATGCGGGCAGGGGTCGCCACTTGCATCAGCTTGCCGTGATCCATCACCGCCACACGGCTCGCCACCGTCATCGCCTCTTCCTGATCGTGGGTGACGATCACAAATGTCGTGCCGGTCTTTTCCTGAATATCCATCAGCTCGAACTGCGTCTCGTGCCGCAGCTTTTTGTCCAACGCGCCGAGGGGTTCATCCAGCAGCAACAGCTTCGGCGCTTTCGCAAGGCTGCGCGCCAATGCCACCCGCTGCCGTTGACCACCAGAAATCTGATGCGGTTTGCGGCGGGCGAACTTTTCCAGCCGCGTCAGCCGCAGCATCTCCTCCACCCGTGGGCCGATCTCGTCTTTCGGCATCTCCGAGCGGCGCAGGCCAAAGGCGATGTTGTCCCACACGCTCAAATGCGGAAACAGCGCATAAGACTGGAACATCATGTTCACCGGCCGCTTGTTCGGCGGTACCGGCACGATGTTCTTGCCTGCCAGCGTGATCTCGCCCTCGCTCGGCGTTTCGAAACCGGCAAGCATCCGCATCAACGTGGTCTTGCCACAACCCGACGGGCCGAGCAGGGCAAAGAACTCTTTTTCATAAATATCGAGGTCCAGCGCATCAATCGCGGTGAAATCTCCGAACCTTTTCGTCACATTTCGAAACCGGATCAGCGGCGTCACATCCTGGTCTTCCCAAGGGGCAAAGACGGTCTGGTTCATCATGTCATCCTATGGCTCAAGCCGGACGAGCAGGTCGCCCTTAATCTCATGTTTGATCATGTAACTGCGGTCACATCTGTCGAGTTCTGCGCGCAATCCTGCGATATTTGGCGCTTCGTCGACGACCAAAAGATGGCCCGCTTCGGCGGTCGCGCCGATCAGGCGCGCAAAGACCCTATGCCGTGCCAGCTCCGCCAGCATGTGCAGCGTGCGGTCGCAAAGGATCAGGTCGTAGGTTTCTTCGGGTCGCCAATCCGCAATGTCGGCTTCCATCGCGCAAAGGGGCAAAGCCTCCCGCGCAGCAATTTCATTGAGTGCGGCAACCCCCGACGGTGCAATGTCGATGCCTGTTACCCTGAATCCCTGTCTCGCCAACGGAACAGCATCGCGACCCTGCCCACAGCCAACATCCAGAATATGCGCACCCAACGGAATGTGTTTCTCGATCAAAGCCAGAACACGCGCCGTTGGTGGCCCCAATGCATCAGGCGTTTCACGATAGAGCGCTTCATAGTCATAGGCCATCAATACTTGCCTTGTCGGGGAGGTGGCCCGCGATATGTATCGCGGGCCAAGCCTGATCATCAGGTGCCGGACTTGATCTTCGTCCAGAGCCGCGTGACGGTCCGCTGGACGCGGGCGTCATAAGGCGTCGTGGTGAACAGGTTGTCGAGCGTTGCTGCATCCGGATAAATCGCCGGATCGCCGATCACGTCCTCCAGCAGGAGCGGCTGCGAGGCGAGGTTGCCGTTCGCGTAATAGACGTAGTTCGATGCATCCGCCATGTTCTGCGCATCCATGATAAAGTTCAGGAACGCATGCGCGCCTTCAACGTTCGGCGCATCAACCGGAATGGCCATCTGGTCGAACCACATCTGCGCCCCTTCGACCGGCGCGTTATAGGCGATCTCGACGCCGTTATCGGCCTCATACGCACGGTCGCGTGCCTGAAGGATGTCACCAGACCAGCCGACAGCAACACAGATCTCGCCATTGGCGAGTGCGTTGATGTACTCGGAAGAGTGGAACTTCTGGATATAGGGGCGCACGCCCTCATACACCGCTTCCGCCTTCGCGATTACATCCGGGTCGTGGCTGTTCGGGTCTTCGCCCAGATAGTTCAGCGCGGCGGGGATCATCTCCGCCGGTGCATCGAGGAAATGCACGCCACATTCTGCGAGCTTCTCCATGTTCGCCGGATCGAACACCAGCGCCCACGAATTGATCGGCGCATCTTCACCGAGCAGTTCCTGCACCTTGCCAACATTGGCGCCGATGCCGGTGGTGCCCCACATATAGTTGATCGAATAGTCGCCGTTCGGGTCATACTGATCGGTGCGCGAGCTGACCACATCCCACATGTTTGCGAGGTTCGGCAGCATGTCCTTGTTGAGCGCTTGGAATGCGCCTGCCTGAATCTGGCGTTGCAGGAAGGTGCCCGACGGGACAACCACGTCATAGCCGGAACCACCGGCCAGCAGCTTCGTTTCCAGCACTTCGTTCGAGTCGAACACGTCATAGACAAGGTCATAGCCCGTCTCGGCTTCGAACTTCTCAAGCAAGGCTTCGTCGATATAGTCCGACCAGTTATATACGCGGACCTCTTCGGCCGTCGCGGCGGTCGCGCCAAGCGCCATTAGCGCCGCGGCCGGTAGCCATGATCTTTTCATCATTGTTTCTCCCTAGTTGGATTTTGCGTCTTGTTGCGCCATGAGGTAAATTTGATCAAAATTTTCCTTCATGGCAACTCTTTGTTTTCATCTCTGGTGGAGCGCCGCATGTGACAGAGGGATTTTTCCTTCGAGATAGGCAACTTGAAGCAGGATTTACGATGCGAACCTCGTCGTGAATTCAGCGGCAAATCTATGCTTCTGCTCATTTTAACTGAAAGTTTCCCCGAATCGTTCGCGGTACTCCGCGATCCGAATCTCAACACGAAAGCGCATGCCAACGCCAATCTATTTTACAGGCGCAGGGGGTGATTTCTGCCGGTTTCGGCGCAAATTTCAGCCAACTGCTCCCCCGAAAATCGCTTCTGCTCATAATTTGATCAAAAATAGTTGACAGTGACCCGCCGCTTCATATGCTCACCCTCAATGCCCCGCCTTTTGCTGTGGCCGCCAGTGTCATGGCGCGGGGTCCGTTTCTGACCATTCCCGGATCACCGGGCGTCGCGTGCCAAGGAGCCTGCCATGACGCTTATTTCGAACCATATGCCCACCGCAGAGCTGCAAGCCCTCGACGCAGCGCACCACATGCACCCTTTCACTGCAGGTGCCGAGCTTGCGAAAAAAGGCGCCCGCGTCATCACCCGCGCCGATGGCGTTTTCCTGACCGATAGCGATGGTGAGCGCATCCTCGATGGCATGGCGGGCCTCTGGTGCGTCAATGTCGGCTATGGCCGCAAGGAACTGGCCGAGGTCGCCGCCCGCCAGATGTCTGAGCTGCCCTATTACAATACGTTCTTTCAGACGACCCACGTTCCCGCTATCGCGCTGGCGTCGAAGCTGGCCGAGCTTTGCCCCGGTGATCTGAACCATGTGTTCTTCGCCGGTTCCGGCTCCGAGGCGAACGACACCAACCTGCGTATGGTGCGCCATTACTGGGCCGCAAAAGGCCACCCTGAAAAGAACATCGTGATCAGCCGCAAGAACGCCTATCATGGCTCCACCCTTGGCGGCGCGAGCCTTGGCGGGATGGGCGGCATGCATGCGCAGGGCGGTCTGCCGATCCCGAACATCCACCACATCAACCAGCCCAACTGGTGGTCCGAGGGCGGTGACATGTCGCCAGAGGAGTTCGGCCTCGCCCGCGCCCGCGAGCTGGAGCAAGCGATCAACGAGCTGGGCGAACACCGCGTCGCGGCCTTCATTGCTGAACCGATCCAAGGGGCAGGGGGTGTCATCGTCCCGCCCAGCACCTACTGGCCCGAAATCCAGCGCATTTGCGATGCGTATGACATTCTCTTGATCGCTGATGAGGTGATCTGCGGCTTTGGGCGCACCGGCAACTGGTTCGGCTCACAAACCTACGATATCCGCCCCGACATCATCACCATCGCCAAGGGGCTTTCCTCCGGCTACCAGCCCATAGGCGGGTCTGTCGTATCCGATGAGGTCGCCTCCGTGATCGACAATGCAGGCGATTTCAACCACGGCTACACCTATTCCGGCCACCCCGTCGCCGCCGCTGTCGCGCTCGAAAACCTTCGCCTTCTGGAGGAGGAAAAGATCGTCGAAACCGCCGCGACCGAGATCGCTCCCTACCTGCATGAACAGTGGAAACAGCTCGAAGATCACCCGCTGATCGGTGAGGCAAAGATCGTCGGCCTCATGGGCTCCGTCGCCATGACCCCGCACAAGGAGAGCCGCGCGGCCTTCGCCTCGCCCGTCGGCACCGTCGGCTACCGCGCCCGCGAACGCTGCTTCGCCAATAACCTCGTGATGCGCCACGTCGGCGACCGGATGATCATCTGCCCACCGCTGGTGATCACCCGCGCGGAAGTCGACGAGCTGATGGCCCGCGCCGTCAAATCGCTCGACGAAACCTACGCAGGGCTGAAAGCCGACGGCCTTCTCGTCCCAGCGTCCTGATCCAGTGGACCTGCTCACCGCCAATGATGCCGCGGGGCAATACCCCGCCTCGTGGTACGCAGCTACCGCCACGCCTCCGCCGGAAAACCCTCCGGCGCGGGGCGCAATGGCCTGCGATGTCTGCGTCATCGGCGGCGGCTTCACCGGCCTGTCCTCCGCCCTGCATCTGGCCGAGCGCGGCTATGATGTGATCTTGCTCGATGCCCACCGCGCGGGCTTCGGCGCGTCGGGGCGTAATGGCGGGCAGGTCGGCACCGGCCAGCGCCTGCATCAGGACGAGTTGGAAAAGATGCTGGGCCGCGATCACGCCCGCGCGCTGTGGGATATTTCGCTCGAAAGCGTGGCCCTTGTCCGCGACCTGATCGCCCGCCACGCCCCTGACGCGGGCTGGACCCCCGGTATCATCAGCGCCGATCACCGCCGCCGTTATGTGGCCGAGAGCCACGCCTATGCCGACCACCTCGCGCAGCATTATGGCTATGATCAGATCACGCCGCTGGATGCCGCCGCGATGCGCGCGCATGTCGGCTCACCCGCCTATCACGGCGGCTTTCTCGATATGGGCGGCGGCCATACCCACCCGCTGCGCTTCGCCTTCGGGCTGGCGCGGGCCTGTGCGGCGGCAGGGGTACGGATGCACGATCTTAGCCGCGTCACCGCGATTGCCGATGGTCAGCCCGCCACCGTCACCACCGACAGCGGCGCCAGCATCCGCGCCCAGCATGTGATCTTGGGCTGCAACGGCTACCTCGGCCGGCTCGACGGCCAAACCGCCGCGCGGGTCATGCCGATCAATAACTACATCATCGCCACCGAGCCGCTGGACGACAGCACCGCCCGTGGCCTGATCCGCGATGGTCACGCCGTGGCCGACAGCAAATTCGTGATCAACTATTTCCGCCTGTCAGAGGATAACCGCATGCTCTTCGGCGGCGGCGAAAGCTACGGCTACCGTTTCCCCGCCGATATCACCGCGCTGGTGCGCAAGCCGATGCTCGAAATCTTCCCTCAGCTCCGCGATGCGCGGATCGACTACGCATGGGGCGGCACGCTTGGCATCACCATGAACCGGATGCCCCATTTCGCGCGGCGCGGGGCCAATATCTTCTCGCTCTCGGGCTATTCGGGCCACGGCGTCGCGATGGCGACACTGGCCGGTCAGATCGGCGCGGATGTGATCGCGGGTCAAGCGGAGCGCTTTGATCTGATGGCCCGCGTGCCCAGCCCGCGTTTCCCCGGTGGGGCCGCGCTGCGGTCGCCGCTTCTGGTGCTGGCAATGCTGTGGTTCTCGCTGCGCGATAGGTTTTAGCCGCCGCTCAGCCTTCATCCATTGATTGGCGTATCTGCTCGATCCCTTGTGCAATATCCGCATGGATCGCCGCGCTCACGGCCTCTGCATCGCCGCGCCGCAAGGCATCTAGCGCGCCTTCATGCATATCCGGCAGGTTCGATGTGCCATAGCGCCCGCAGATCACCCGCAGCGATGGCCCCATCCGCAGCCACAGCATGTCTGACAGAGCGATCATCACCTTCGCTCCCGACAGCCGGTAAAGCCGCGCATGAAACTGGTGGTTCGACCACATGTATTCCCGCACATCGCCGCGCTCGATGGCACGGTTAAGCTGGGTGTCGATCGCGGTGAGCGCGTCGATATCTTCAGCAGTGGCCTTCTCGGCGCCCCATGCCGCCAATTGCGGTTCCAGCGCCAGCCGCGCAAAGGCCATCTCGTCCACCTGCGCCCGCGTCAGCACCGGCACCGAAACCCGCCGGTTGCCCTGAAACTCCAAAGCGCCTTCCGCCGTCAGCCGCCGGATCGCCTCGCGTACCGGCGTCATGCCCGCGCCCAGATCGGCAACCAGCCCCTGAATCGTCACCGCTTGCCCCGGTTCCAGCTCGCCACACAGGATCATCTCGCGCAGCTTGCGGTACACAAGCTCATGCTCTGGGGTCTTCGGGGTCTTGGCGTCCACGCGACGGCACTCCTCTGTTCAATGGCCCATTGTGACCCAGCCTCAAAAAATGATCAAATGTGAAAACGGTTTTGCGCTTATTCCAGTGCGCCTGCACCGTGTTTGAGGATCACCGGCACAACCAATTCCTCTTCATCGGTCAGATGCCGCTCCAACAGCGCCCCGATCCCCGTCACAGCGGTGTGGAAGCCGCCCGCCGCGGTCTGTAATTTCTCCCGTTCGGGCACCAGTTGCAGCACGCCATTCGCGGCGCCGACGAAATCGTTCAGGTGCCTGTCCAGCGCGTGATGGTCATGGTCCAGAATGTCAAAACCCTTGGCGATCCGGCTCTCCTGTTTCGCCAGAACGGGGAAGTAATGCATATCCTCGATCTGGTGATGCCCGTGCAATTGGTTCACAAACATTGAGCCGTAGCGCGACAACCGCCCTGCAAAATGCTCCGGATCGGCGCTGCGATCCAGCAGCGCTTCCGTCTCGCGGGTCATCTCTGCCAGCAGCCGCCGAAACATCATGTGGCGGTCAAGCCAGAAGCTCACCAACCCCTGAAAATGCCGCTCCGCCGCCCAGCCCTCGCGCGGGAACTCGTCCAGCAACACGCGCAAAGCGTCGGGCAGCTTGTCGCGGTTTTCCAGATGTAGGGCAGTTTCCATGATTCGCTTCCTTCGCTACGTCTGTTAGGCAAACTAGGGCGCAAGCGCCTGATAGCGAGCCCGTTCCGCCGCCGAATTATCATGCGCATCGGGGCGCATCCACGCATTAATATGATCAAATTTCATGCTTTAGCCTAACCGAACGAGGTGCCGTGGCGTCAATAAGGATAGTTCTTGAATTTTTGATCGCTTGGAAAAAGGATGTGTTCACGCGCTCGCGCATTCGCGAGCGACGACAACTCGTGCGGCCCGAAAAGAGGCCCAAATCAGGGAGAGAACTTCTCATGAAATTCAAGACAACCCTAATGGCGACAACCGCCGCGGTGATGGTGATGGGTGCAGGCTTTGCCTACGCAGACGCCCATGCGACCCATCCCGAAACCGGCGAAGTGCTCGCCAGCGACCAGACCTTTACCTACCGTGTGCTGGACGAATCCCCCTCCATCGACCCCGGCCTGATCGAAGACGTGTCCGGCAGCGAAGTGGGCCGCGACCTGTTCGAAGGCCTGATGAATCAGGATGAAGAGGGCAACCTCGTCCCCGGTGTCGCCACCGGCTACCAGATTTCCGACGACGGCATGACCTTCACCTTCACCCTGCGCGACAACGCGAAGTGGTCGAACGGCGATCCTGTCACCGCTAATGATTTCGTCTACGCATGGCGCCGCGCGGCTGATCCTGAACTGGCATCGCCCTATTCGTGGTTCCTCTCGCTGATGTCGATTGAAGGCGTCGATGATGTGCTCGCAGGCGACGCACTGCTCGATACGCTCGGCGTTTCCGCACCCGACGACCACACCTTCGTCGTACAGCTGACCACCCCGCTGCCGTATTTCGCGCAGATGACCACCCATGCCACGACCTTCCCCGTGCATCAGGCCACGGTCGAAGCACATGGCTCCGAATGGACCCGCCCTGAGAACATCGTCTCCAACGGCGCGTATGTTCTCACCGAGCATGTCCCGCAGGAGCGCATGGTGCGTGAGCGCAACGAAATGTATTGGGATAACGACAGCACGATCATCGACAAGGTCGTGAGCCTCGTGATCAACGACGATAACGTCGCTCTGACCCGTTACCTCGCAGGCGAGCTGGACCGCACCGAAGTGCCGACCGGCCAGTATCCGCGTCTGTCCGAGGAATATCCGGATGAAGCCCTGAGCTTCCCGCGTCTGTGCTCCTACTACTACAACGTCAACGTCCGCGAAGACGGCCCCGCATGGGCGCAAGACCAGCGCGTCCGTCAGGCGCTTTCGCTCGCGGTTAACCGCGATGTGATCGTCGAGAACGTGCTCGCAGGCGGCCAGTTCCCTGCCTACACCTTCACGCCTGAAACCACCGCTGGCTTCAACGTGCCGGATGTGCCGATTGCGTCGATGTCGCAGGACGAGCGCAACGCAATGGCTGTCGAGCTGATGGCCGAAGCAGGTTACGGTCCGGATAACCCGATCACCACCGAGATCCTCTACAACACCTCCGAGGGTCACCGTCAGATCGCCATCGCGATCAGCCAGATGTGGAAGCAGACGCTCGGCATGGAAGTTACCATTGCCAACATGGAATGGCAGACCTTCCTCGAAGCCCGCGGAAACGGCGACTTCGAAATCTCCCGCGCCGGCTGGTGTGGTGACTATAACGAAGCCTCGACCTTCCTCGATCTTCTGGACTCCGGTTCCGGCTACAACGACGCTGGCTATGCCAACGCCGAGGTGGACGAGATCCTCGCCGCTGCGAAAACGGCCGGTTCTGACGCAGAGCGTGCAGAGATCTACACCCGCGTCGAGCAGATCGCCGCAGAGGAAGTGCCGATCATCCCGATCTACCACTACACCGGCGTCTACATGCTGGACGATGACGTGGCCAACTGGCCGGTCAACAACGTCGAGCAGAACTGGTACTCGAAGAACCTCTACAAAGTCGCTAACTAAAGCGGCCTGAGAAATATGCCGCGCTCCCTGTTTTGCGGGGGGCGCGGCAACTTGCATCCGATGTGCGGAACCTTGCCCCATGTATAGCTATATCGCCCGGCGCCTCGCGGTTGCCGTCCCCACCATTCTGGTGCTGATCATTATTTCCTTCATCCTGATGCATTCCGCACCCGGTGGCCCGTTCAACTCCGAACGCCCGCTGCCGCCGCAGGTGCTCGCCAATATCGAGGCGAAATACGGGCTCGACCAACCGCTGTGGAAACAGATCGTCATCTATGTCTGGAACGTGGTCGTCCACTTCGATTTCGGCCCCTCCTTCCAGTATAAAGACCGCACCGTGAATGATGTGATCGCACAGGGCTTCCCCGTCACGCTCACCTATGGGTTCTGGTCCTTCATCATCGCCGTGGGCGTTGGTGTCTCACTGGGGATCGCCGCCGCACTCCGCCATAACAGCTGGCTCGATTACCTTGCCGTGGGCTTCACTATAGGCGCACAGGCGCTGCCGAACTTCGTGATGGGGCCCATCCTCATCCTCGTCTTTACCCTCTGGCTCGGCCTGTTGCCCGGTGGCGGCTGGAACGGCGGCCAATGGAATTACGTCATCATGCCGGTGATCGCGCTTTCCACCTCCTACATGGCGTCGATCGCGCGGATCACCCGTTCGTCCATGCTGGAGGTGATGAACTCCGGCTTCATCCGCACCGCCCGCGCCAAGGGTCTGCCAATGAGCCGCATCGTGCTGCGCCACGCACTCAAACCGGCGCTTCTGCCCACGCTCTCCTACCTCGGGCCGGCCTTTGTGGGCATGGTCACAGGCTCGGTGGTGGTGGATATCTACTTCTCCACTGGCGGCATCGGTCAGTATTTCGTCAACTCCGCCTTTAACCGCGATTACTCGGTGATCATGGGCATCACGATCCTCGTTGGCGTCCTGACGATCTTCTTCAACCTCGTGGTCGATATCCTCTATGCGTGGATCGACCCGAAGATCCGGTATTAAGGGGAGGGCGCGCAAATGTTTCCCAATAAGCAAACCGCCGATAACCTCCTCGAAGCTGCGCAAGTGGCCGAGGTCCGTGGCCGCTCCCTCTGGCGCGATGCCGCTGACCGTTTCCTCAAGAACAAAGCCGCCGTTGGCGCTCTGATCACCCTCATCCTGATCGGCATCTTCGCCCTGTTTGGCGACCTGATTGCCGTATGGAACAACGAAGAGATCGACTGGGGCATCATGGGCCAGATCGCGCAAAAGGGCGCGCCCTCCATCGCCAACGGTCACTATTTCGGGGCCGATGAACTGGGCCGCGACCTCTACTCCCGCACCGTGCAAGGCACCCGTATCTCGATCATGGTTGGCGTTGTCGGTTCCGTGATCGCCGTTGTGGTCGGCACGCTCTACGGCGCGGTGGCGGGCTATTTCGGTGGCCGGATCGACAATATCATGATGCGGATCGTCGATATCCTGATGGCGATCCCCTTCATGTTCGTGCTGATCCTGATGCTGGTGATCTTCGGGCGCTCGATCTTCATGCTGTTTGTCGGCATCGGCCTGATCTCATGGCTCGATATGGCCCGCATCGCCCGTGGTCAGACCCTGACCATCAAGAATAAGGAATTCGTCGAAGCTGCCGTCGCCACAGGCGTCCGTCCCTTCACGATCATCCTGCGCCACATCGTGCCAAACCTCTTGGGCATCGTCGTGGTTTACGCCACGCTCCTGATCCCCGGCCTGATCCTGACCGAAAGCTTCATCAGCTTCCTCGGCCTCGGCGTGCAGGAGCCGAACACCTCGCTCGGCGCACTGATCTCCGCCGGCGCAGGCCAGATGCAATACGGTGTGATCTGGCAGCTCTACTTCCCGCTCTTTTTCTTCCTCGTCACGCTTTTTGCCTTCTTCTTCGTCGGCGATGGCCTGCGCGACGCACTCGACCCGAAGGACCGCTGACATGAGCCTGCTCGAGATTGAAAACCTCACAGTGACCTTCCAAACCGGCGATGGCCCCGTCAACGCGGTCAACGGCGTGTCTTTGGGCATCGACGCGGGCGAAACCCTCGCCGTGGTGGGCGAAAGCGGCTCCGGCAAAAGCCAGACAGCCTTCGCCGCTATGGGTCTGCTGGCAAAGAACGGCGCCGCCACCGGCACCGTCCGTTTCGATGGGCAAGAGTTGCTGAAGCTCTCCAACCGCGAGCTGAACCGCGTCCGCGCGCAAGAAATCGCGATGATCTTTCAGGATCCGATGACCTCGCTGAACCCGTATCTGCGCGTCAGCGACCAGATGACAGAGGTGCTCCAACTGCACAAAGGCATGTCCCGCAAGGAGGCCACTGCCGAGGCGGTCCGTATGCTCGACGCGGTGCGCATCCCCGATGCCCGCAACCGCATCACCAACTTCCCGCACGAGTTCTCCGGCGGTATGCGCCAGCGCATCATGATCGCGATGGCGCTCCTCTGCCGCCCGCGCCTCCTGATAGCGGACGAGCCGACAACCGCGCTGGATGTGACCGTTCAGGCGCAGATCATGGAGCTTTTGGGCGACATCCGCACCGAGTTCGGCACCGCCGTGATCCTCATCACGCATGACCTTGGCATCGTCGCGGGCTTCTGTGACCGCACGCTCGTGATGTATGGCGGCCAGATCATGGAAGAAGGCCCGACGAACGATGTCTTTGCCGCGCCTTCGCACCCTTATACACGCGGCCTGCTGAAGGCCGTTCCGCGCCTCGACCGCGACGAAGACAGCCTGCAAACCATCGCAGGCGAGCCGCCGGATATGTCGCGCCTGCCCGCCGGCTGTCCTTTCTCGCCGCGCTGCGATCAGGCCATGGAGACATGCCCCGTTAACCGCCCCGCGCTTGAGGGCTTTGACGGCAACCGCCGCCGCGCCTGCCACCTGAACGTCAAGGAGGTCGCGTAATGGCCACCGATCCGATCCTCTCCGTCCGCGATCTTCAGGTGACGTTCGATATCCGCCGTCAGGGCGCATGGCCGTGGACCCCGCCGATGAAGCTCCACGCCGTTGGCGGCATCAGCTTCGATCTGCCCGCAGGGCAGTGTGTCGGCATCGTCGGTGAAAGCGGCTCTGGCAAATCCACGCTGGCCCGCGCCATCGTCGGCACCGTGCCGATGTCCGGCGGCTCTGCTTTGTTCGAGGGCCAAGACCTCGCCACAATGTCCCCTAAAGCCCGCCGCCGTCACCGCCGCAACGTTCAGATGATCTTTCAGGATCCGCTCGCCGCGCTCAACCCGCGCATGACCGTGGGCGAGATCATCGCCGAGCCGCTGATCACCCATGAACCAAAGACCCCGCGCAAGGAAGTGAAGCGCCGCGTGGCCGAGTTGATGGAGCGCGTGGGCTTCCTTCCCAACCTGATCAACCGCTATCCGCATGAGTTCTCCGGCGGCCAGTGCCAGCGCATCGGCATCGCCCGCGCCCTGATCCTCAAACCCAAGCTCCTGATCTGCGACGAGCCGGTTTCCGCGCTCGATGTCTCCGTACAGGCGCAGGTCGTGAACCTCTTGATGGAGTTGCAGCGCGACATGGGCCTGTCGATGATCTTCATCGCGCATGACCTTTCGGTGGTGAAGCATATCTCCGATCAGATCGTGGTGATGTATCTTGGCCGCGTGATGGAACAGGCCGATGCCCGCACCCTCACCACCCGCCCGCAGCACCCCTATACGCAAGCGCTGATCTCCTCCGTGCCGGTTCCCGATCCGGTGTTGGAAAAGGCCCGCCCCCGCATGGTGATCGAAGGCGAACTGCCCTCACCGCTGAACCCGCCCTCCGGCTGCGTGTTCCGCACCCGCTGCCCAAAGGCGCAAGCCTTCTGCGCGGCCGCCCTCCCCGAAATGCTCGATCTCGGCAATGCCCACACCGTTGCCTGCCCCTTCCACGAGGTCGAAGAGGTGCTCGCGGTCGAGGCATAGGCCGCGCGCATATCAAACCGTGATGTAAATAAAACTTTACATTCGTGGCCCGCATTCATATGTAAAGTTTAGTTTACATATGGAGCATGATCATGAACCGCTTTCTGGATGCGATCCTCGTCAGGGGCTTGCCGGAAAAAGACAAGCGCAACGCCAATCGGGTCAATCTTTGGGCCTTTGGCTGGATGCTGAGCCTCCTCGCGCTGTCGCTCCTTGGTATTGGCGAAAAGCAAGGACTCTCCTTGGTGGCTCTCGCGCTGTTGGCGCTGCATGTGCTCTGTGGCCTTTGCCTGATCCTTTCCTATCGCCGCTTCCTGCGCCTGCTCGACGAAATGGAGCGGAAAATCCAGCTTGAAGCGCTCGCCCTCTCCGTGGGCGTGACCATCGTGGCCTTCTCCATCGCCAGCGTTCTGGGCCAGTATAACGTCATCCCCCCGATCAACGCCGCCGCCTTGGTTGCGCTCATGGCGCTCACTTACATGGGCGGCTTGATCGTCGGTCGGCTGCGCCTCACATGAAGAACAACCTCGTCGATCTGCGCCGTGCGCAGGGCATGACGCAAGCAGATCTGGCAGCGCGTCTGGAGGTGTCCCGCCAGTCGATCATCGCCATCGAAAAGGGCAAGTTCGACCCTTCGCTATCCCTCGCACTCAAAATCGCCCGCTTGTTTGACCGCCCCGTTGAGGAGATTTTCCAAGACGATTCCTGAAGGCCCGCTCCCTTCCGTATACGCCTGAAAGTTGACCGATCATCGCAAAAGCGTCAGGCTGAACTGGGCGATTGGTGGCCCATCCGTGGGGGAGAAGGAGCCTATCATGACACAGCATTTAACCGGCGGCTGCAAATGCGGCTTGGTCCGCTACAGTGGCACCTTGGCCGCATTTCCGATGATCCGCTGCCATTGCCGTGACTGCCAGCAACTCACCGGCACCGGACACGCCGACATGATGCCCTTGGACGAGGCAACGTTTCAGATCACCGACGCCTGCAAGGTCTTTGAAATGACCGGCGATACCGGCGGGCGCAGCTTGAGCGGCTTCTGCCCCGACTGCGGGTCACAACTCACGCGCCGCTTCGATACGCTTTCCGGCAAGGTGTTCGTCCACGCCGCTTCGCTCGATGATCCGACCGCCTATACCCCGTCGCGGTCGATCTTCACCGGATCGGCGCAGCCTTGGGACCACGACATCATTGCAGCCAAAGCCTAACGCCCGCCACTACAGCGCCATCGCCATCTCATGCCAGCGCATCCCGCCGTGGTCAGAGGCCGACGGGCGCAGGTAGCCATAGCCGAGCTTCTCATAAAGCGGCACATGCTGGTCCTTGCACATCAGGTAAATGCGGCCTTTTCCCATCTCCCGCATCCGCGCGACGAACGCCTCCATCAGCACCCGCGCGAGGCCGTGCCCCTGTCGCGACGGGTCCACCACGACCGACAGGATCACCACATTCGGCGCATCAGGGTCATGCCCGCGCAGCTCCTTGAAGGCCTCATCAGCCATATCGACCACACGCGCGCAGCCGCAATTGATAAATCCGGCGATCTCCTCGCCATCCTCCAGCACGAGAAACCCCTCAGGGTAGTCCGCGATCCGTTTGGCAATTTTGGCAAGCGTCGCCGCCTCGTCCCCCTCATAGGCCGCTTGCTCGATGGCAAAGCAGCGGTCGGCGTCATCGGGGAGGGCGGTGCGGAGGTTCTGCATGGCCCAGCATAGGCCGATTTCGTGCCGCGCGCCAACAGCGGTGCGCCTAGTAATCCTTCTCGAAGAAGATCCCGAGGCTGCTTTTACCATCATTTGCTGTGCTGCCCCGCGCTGTCACGCCGGGGGCGATGTCGAGGTTCAGCGTGATCGCGCTGCGCCCATCGCTGCCGATCTCCACGCCGGTATAGAGGTTTTCCCCCAGATATTGTCCCAGCCGCACCGCCGCCGCGCCATTGCTGCTGGTGATCACATCCAGATCATCAAGCCCGATTCCGCTGCGGATTTGATCCAACAGTCCGCCGCTTCGTCCCGCCAATGTGCTGGCGGCGCTGGCAAGCTGAACCGCCTGTAGCGGCGTGATCTCCGAGAAGTCCCGCCCGAAAATGAGCTGCGCAAGTATTTCATCCTGCGGCAGGTTCGGCACCGAGGTCAGGCGGATATCCGGCGCGTCGGCCGGGCCTTCAACGATGATATTCACCTCCAGCCCCGTGCGGGTGGTGGTGCTCGCCACGAGCCGCAACACGGGCAGGAAATTGCCCTCCACCCGCGCCGCCCCTTCGGTGAGGGTGAAGCGCTGTTGCAGGATATCCAGCCGCCCGCGAATGAGGTTAAACTGCCCCTGCGGGATCACCTGATTGCCATTGCCGGTCAGGGTCAGCCTGCCACCCAGCTCCGCATCAAGCCCGCGCCCGCGCACGAAAAGGCGCTGCGGCGCGTCGATGCTCAGGTCTATCGTCACCCCGCCGCCGGTGCGGGGGCCGCTGTCACTCATGGCTTCCGTCCCGTCCAGCGTGAGGCCCGCGCGTTCGAGCGTCTGGCGAATGCCCGCATCCGCACCCTGATGGCGAACCTGCGGCAGCGCACCCACCGCGCCGATGGGCGATGATGGCACGCGCAGCTCTGCCTGTGGCACACGGATATCGCCGCTCAGGCGGCTCCGGTTGAGCGGGCCGCGCAGCTGCAAACTACCATCGACAACCGCTTCATAAAGCGCCGGATTGCGGACGATCAGGCGGTCCAGCAGCGCGTTCAGGTCAGCCGCAAAGGGCGGTGCCAGCCCGATCCGGCCGGAAAGGAGCACATTGCCGGATTGCGGCGCAAGCGTGCTCGAAAGGTCAATGTCCGCATTCCCGTTTTGCAGGCGAATGGTACCGCTAATGTCCTCCAGCGCCTGCCCAAATGTCGGCGCGGTCAGCCGCCCGCCCTCAACCGTGATGTCGCCCGCCAATGATGCGAGCGTCGCCGGCCCGTCGATGCGCAGGTCATAGCGGGTCATGCCGCCCACACGGCGCGGCGCGATGAACGGGTTCGCCAGCCCCAGCGGCGCTCGCCCGCGTAAAGTGCCTGTCGCGCGGCTCATATCGGTGGCTAATGTGCCTTCGGCCGCGATCGTGATTCCGCCCGGCCCTTCACCGCCCGCGCTGATTGCCCAAGGGTCGCTTGCTCCGTCGCGTATCGCTTGCACACCAAAGGACGCAGGCCCGCTGAGTTCCGGCACCAAAAGCCCGATGTCCACCAACTGCGCACTGATCTCCGCCGCGCTTGCGGCTTCCGACAGGCCGCCGCTTCCGGTCACGGCGCCATTGCCCGTGCGTATCTCGAGGGCCGTCAGCCGTGTGCCCTCGGTATCCCGCTCCAACGCCAGATCAAGCGTTCCCGCCCCGCGCAACAGGGCGTCGATCTCAGGTTGATCGAGCGACAGATTTCGCGTCCGGCCCGAAACATCAACCGCCAGCGCACCCTCGCTCGGTTCATAGCGGGCGTTCACCGCCAGATCGCCGCCACCGCCCAGTTGCCGCCCCGCCAGCCCGCTGAACCGGCCAAAATCCGCGCTGCTCGCTTGCAGCGTTGCCGTCAGCACCAGCGGCGCGAAATCCAGCGCCGCGCTTCCGTCGAGCGCCAGATCCGGTCCGTTGAGCGCGATCACCGGCAGGCTCAACGGCCCGTCGCCCTGCCGCTCCATCACCAGCCGCCCCGCCAGCGCCTTTCCAAGCGCCGCGCCAAGTGCCGCATCGGCGAACTGCATCTCCTCTGCCGTCAATTCCAGATCGGCGGTGAACAGATGATCGGCCGCGTCGGCGCTCTCCAGCCCCGCGATCCGCCCGCCGCCGGTCATTGATAGGACCGGCAGCCGCCATTCGTCGCTTTCCAGCCCTTCCAGCGCCGCGTTCAGCGTCCAGCGCTCGCCCCGCGCCGCGTCAAAGGCCAGCGCCACCGTGCCGCCCTCAACCGACGTATCCGCCGCCGCAAAGGGCAGGCGCAACGGCCCGTCCGCCGCTGCGCCATCCAGCGCGGCGCTCATCACCATCCGGCGCGGCCAGCCATCGGCGTCCAGCGCCGCCGCGCCGCTCAATTGCAGCGCCCCGGTTTGCAGCGCGATCCGCTCGATATCCGTCGCCCCGTCCACATGCCGCGTGACCAAGGCGTCCAGCCCGCTCTCGTCGCCAAAGAACGGATGATACTCCGCATCGACCAGCGCCCGCACGTCGCCCGCCAGCGCTAGCCGCAGCCGCGTTGCGCCGCTTGCCATGCGCCGTGCGCCCACCGCGCCGGTCAGTCGCGCCGTGCCATCGGTTTCCAAGGCGATATCGGCGTTGAAATCTGCCACCGGCCCCGTGCCCGCCACCGTCAACGCGACCGGCGGCAGTCCGGGCAGGTCCAGCGCCCGCGCCGCGATCCCGCCCGCGCCCTCGCTCAGCACAAGGTTCACCGCCAGATCATCGTTCGCTTCGTCGCGCAGCAGCGTCAGGTCAAACCGCCCCAACGCCCCGTCGCGCCGCTCCGCTTCCAACGCCACGTCCAGCACACCAGCGGCCAAGCTGCCGCGCCCGTCCAGCCGCAGCGCCATAGCTTCGCCCAACACGGTTGCGCCAAGGGTGATCTCTTCAGCCGCCAGCTGTCCGATCTCCACGCTCACCGGCAGTTCCGGCAAGCGCCACGCCCGCGCTTCCGCCGAGGGCAGCGCATCAGGGGCGGGCAGGGGGCGCCGGATCAGGTCAATCCGCCCCGCCGAAAGCTCGCGCACCCGCAGCGCCCGCGACAGCAGCGCACTGCGCTCCCAGTCGAGCACCAGCTCGCGCATATCCAGCCAGATGCCGTCCTGATCGGCGATGGTCAGCCGCTCGATCGTCGCCCGCGCAGAGAGCGCACCTTTGAAACCCGTGATATCGACCCGCCGCCCCTCACCCGAAAGGCTGTCCTCGATCAACCGCGTCAGAAAACCCTTGTCGTCGCTCTCTTGGGCCAGCGTGGCGAGCGGCAGCGCCAGCAACCAGAGCATCAACAAAAAGCGCATCGCACCGCGCATCAAAAGGCCTGCCCGATGCCAACGTAAAGGCTCACGCCCTTGCCCGTCTCGCCCTTGCCCAGCGGGGTTGCCACGTCCAGCCGGATCGGCCCGATGCCCGTATCGTAACGCAGGCCAAGCCCCGCACCGGCATGCCAATCGCTGTTGCTGCCGGTCACGTCAGCCGCCACCCAGCCAATATCGGCAAAGCCAACCATGCCAAACGCACCGTTGAGCGGCTGCCGCCATTCCGCGCTGAGCGCGGCAAACGCGCCCGCACCGCTGGCGCCGTCACCCGCCAGATCAGCACCCAGCGCCTGATAGGGCTGGCCGCGCACCGTGTCGCTGCCCCCGCTGTGAAAGAGGTAATCCGTCGGTGCGCGCGTCGCGTCCGCGCCCATCACCGCACCCGCTTGTGCCCGCAGCGCCATCACTTGTGGCCGCGCCGCATCTCCCAACGGCAGGTAATACCGCCCCTCGCTAAACAGCCGCAGGCCGCTGTCCAGATCACCCACACCGGCAAAAGGCGTGATCTCCAACGTGCCAAATAGCCCTTCACGCGGCGTATTGCGGTCGTCGCGCTGTTCCCACAGGCCTTTAATCGGCAGCGCCGCAAAGCTGTAACTGCGGTTTGTTGCCCCTTCGGTGGCCCGCGCTGTTGCCGCGCTGACGCCCGCCGAAAGGGTCAGCGTCGCGGTCACATCCCGTTCAAAGCTGACGCCGGCGCGCATTTGGTCCAGCCGGAAGTCCGGCTCGTCAAGCCGCATAACTTCTGCGCTCGCCACCATGTCGATCTTCGAGGTGAATGTCGCCGGTCGCCGCAGCGTCGCGTCGATAGAGGTATCAATACCGCCAGTTTCGCCCGCCAGCCCCGCGATCTCGGCGTCGATCCGCAGGTTTTCGGCCCCGCCCAAAAGGTTGCGATGCATCCAGAAGCCGCTCAGCGTCAGCCCTTCGGCAGTCGATACTTCCGCGCCCAGCCCGTAGCGGCGGGGCAGTTGCTCGCTCACTTGAATGTCTATCGGCAGTTGTCCGTTGGCATCCAGCGCCTCGCCTTCGCTGATCACCACGCTGCGGAAGGTGCCACTGTCCCTGAGCCGCGCGGCAGCTTGGTCGATTGCCTTCGGGTCGTACCTGTTCCCCTGCCGCAGGCCCGCGATCTGGGCAATGCGGGTGCTGCGCGTGGCCATATTGCCCCCGATCACCGGCTGCGCGATCTCGGCGGCCGGTCCCGCCTCCAGCGTCAATCGGGCGGAGAGGGTGCGGTCCTGATGCTGGGCGGTGATGTCTTGCGCCGCAATCCGCGCCAGCGGATGCCCCGCCGCCCGCCATGCGGCGACTCCCGCCTTTGCTGCGGCGCGGATCACGCCCGTTCCCGCCACCGCGCCGCTGGCAAACCCGTCCGGCAGAGCAGGGGAACCGCCCGTTTCCGGCAGCGGGCCGATGGTGGCTTCGGCAAAGCGGTACGCGGGGCCGGTATCAACCGTTATGGTGATCTCGTCGATGCGCTGCGTCTGGTCCAGTGGCGAAAGCGTCACCGCCTCCTGCCCGTCGATGCTGATCGACAGTTCAGCACCGAAATAGCCCGCCTCGTAGAGCACCGCGATCAGCCGTTGGTAATCCGCTTGCGCGGCCGCGATCAGGTCTTGCGCCGATGCCGCCGCCTGCGCATCCGCCATCGTGCTCGCGAGCAGCGAGCCTTGTTCCAGCGCCGCTTCGAGTGTGGCGTCACTCCCCGTGTCGAGCCGGAATTCGAGCGCCGTTGCTTGTGCTGTTGTGGCGGTCGTCGCGCCGATTGCCACAGCCAGCACAGCGCCGCGTGTCAGGGCGGCGATACGGGCGGCGGGGCGAAGGCGTTTGCGGGTGGTCACGTTTAGATCCCGTTAAAGTTTCTGCACCTGCGATATGCATGGATTGTGCATCACTTGTGCATCGGTTGTGCCCCCTTAATCTAGCCTGTTTCCATGCCCGCTTGAATGCCTGAAACGCCATCGGCGTTGATTTGCCGAAACGGTCCGCACCCTTCCTTGGAAACGGACTAAGTTCGTGAATTTAAAGTTGAAAGGATGATCCGCCACGCCCCGCGCCCTGCACACCGCTCCCGAAACAATTTATTATGATCGCTCTGTTACAATGGTCTGGTCACACGGCAAAACGGCACCACAACGCAAATCATCTGTATCGACGCCGTTTTCGTGGTTAAAAAGGGGTTAATTTTATTGGGTGAACGGGTCGTCCGGATAACCGACGCCAACAAGGTACAATCCGTCTGGCGGGCTCACTGGCCCACAGGCTGCACGGTCACGCGCCTCTAGCGCCAAGCGTACATCCTCCGGCGCCCAAGCTCCCGCGCCGACCCGCTCCAAGGTGCCCACAAAACTACGCACCTGATTATGCAGGAAAGACCGCGCCCGCACATGAAACCGGAACTCCGTCTGCCCCGCCTCCTGCCGCGTTTCCACCTCTAGCGCGTCGAGCGTCTTGACGGGGCTGTCTGCTTGGCAGATCGAGGAGCGGAAGGTGGTGAAATCATGCTTCCCGATCAGATGGTTAGCGCCTTCCTGCATGGCCTGAGCATCGAGCATATGATTGACCCGCCACGCGAGGTTGCGGTCATGTGTCAGCGGCGCACGGCGGCTGATCAGGCGGAACATATAGCGCCGCTCCACCGCGCTGAACCGCGCATGCCAATCATCCGTCACCCGCGCACAATCAAGGATCGCCACAGGCTCCGGTTTGAGGTGGAAATTCAGCGCCTCCGACAGCCGGAACGGGTCCCATTCCTTTTCCATATCGCACTGCGCAACCTGCCCCGTGGCATGCACACCGGCATCCGTCCGCCCCGCCGCCGCGATGGTATGAGCGCGCGGCTCCAGCTTCGCCAAGGCCGCTTCAATCGCGCCTTGCACCGAAGGCTGATCCGCCTGCCGCTGCCATCCCGCGAAAGGGGTACCGTGGTATTCGATTTTCAAAGCATATCTTGGCATATTCAGCCGGTATCCCACTCCGGCAAACTCATCAAGATCACAAGCCTACAAACTGCCGTCGCGAACCCCTATCTTGGGAGGGCGACAAAGGAGACGCGCGTGAACATAACTGATTTGGCCGATGGCATCCTGCGCCGCGCAGAGCACCTCGCGGAAAGCACTGTTGAGCGTGTCTCAAGCAATACGATCCGCCTTGGCGTAACGGGGCTTTCGCGCTCTGGAAAGACTGTTTTTATTACCTCTTTGGTCGCTAATCTGCTCAATACCGGCCGCATGCCGCAGCTGATTTCCGCCGCCGAGGGCAGGGTGCTCGCCGCCTATCTGGAGCCACGGCCCGCGGTGTCCGTCCCGCGCTTCCGTTACGAGGAACACCTCGCCACGCTTACCGGCGATGCACCCGACTGGCCCCAAGGCACCCGCCGTATCAGCGAATTGCGCCTGTCGCTAAAGATCCAGCCGCGCGGGCTTTTGTCGGGCCTCTCCGCGCCGCGCACCTTGCACATTGATATCATCGACTATCCGGGCGAATGGCTGCTTGATCTGGCGCTCTTGTCAACGAGTTACGCCCAGTGGTCCGAAGAGGTCATCGCCGGCCTGTCCCGCACCCCAGAGGGTGGCAAAGTGCAGGAACTCCTTCAAACCCTTTCTCCCGACGCGCCACCACCTTCAGAGGACCGCCTGACCGAAATTTCTGAAGCCTTCCGCGCCCATTTACGCGCCCTGCAAGCGGCAGGTTTTGCCGATTGTGGTCCGGGGCGGCTCCTGCTCCCGGGTGATCTCGAAGGCTCGCCCATGCTCAGCTTCGCGCCCCTGCCAGCGCCCGCGAATGGGCAGCGCGGCTCCCTTTACCGCGAATTCGAACGCCGCTTCGAAGGCTATAAAAAGAAGGTCGTTCAGCCCTTCTTCCGCGATCATTTTTCCCGCATAGATCGGCAGATCGTTCTGGTCGATGCGCTGGGTGCCCTCGCACAAGGCCCCGCCGCGCTCGACGATCTGCGCAAGACGATGGGCAAGGTGCTCGAAGCCTTCAAGCCCGGGCGCACTGGTCGGCTTGGAAGGTTGATCGGACTTTCCCGCGTCGAGAAGATTCTCTTCGCCGTCACCAAGGCAGACCACCTGCACCATAGCCACCATCCTGCGCTCACGGCATTGGGTGAGGCCTTATTGCAAGACGCCCGTGCCCGCGCCCGCTTTGCTGGTGCCGATACCGCCGCGATGTCGATTGCCGCGCTTCGTACCACGGTGGAAGACGAAGTTGCCGACGCAAGCGGCGCGAATATCGCCGTAGTCAAAGGTCGCATCGTGGATGGCGGCAAGCAGGTTGCCTTCCACGCCGGTGACTTGCCCGAAAACCCGCAAACGCTGTTGGCCGAGGCCGCGCGGCGTAGCGCGTCGTGGAAGGATCGTTCCTTTTCCAACGTCTCCTTCGCTCCCGCTCCGCTGACCCAAAGCACCACCGGCGGCCCGCCTCATATCCGGCTTGATAAAGCATGCGAATTTCTTTTGGGGGATCGCCTATGACACGCACCCGCGCCAACGCTTTTGTGACCGAGGACTGCACATGACCCAAGAAAAACAAGCGCGCGGCCCGCTGCTTCAGGATCTTGATCCGACTGCCCAACTCGATCCTTCTACTGCTGATCCGATTTCTGATCTCGGTCATGAGGTTGCGGAAGGGGTGCCAAGGCAAGCCATGCCTGCGCGCCCACCGCGCGGCCGCGTCATGGGTTTTCTCACGGCGGCTATTGGCATTTTGGTCAGCCTCGCTGTCAGCCTCTGGGCATGGGATTTTCTGATGGCATCCATCGCCCGTTCACCGGCCCTTGGTGCAGTGGTCGGCGGCCTGATCGCGGTGATCGTGGTGTTGGCCTTGTTCGTGCTACTGCGCGAGATGGTGGCACTTGGGCGCTTGCGAAAGATCGATGATCTTCGCCATGCGGTAGACGAGGCGCTATCGCTGTCCGATGTTCCCGCCGCGCGGAACAGCGCGGAAAGGGTCATGCATCTTTATCGGGGCCGTCCCGAACTGGCGTGGCAGCATGCCGATACGACCCGCGCCCTCACAGACGCGGTTGATGCCGATGCGGTCTTGGCGGCAGTCGAGCGGGGCTTTTTGATGCCCCTCGACACCCTTGCTCGGCAGGAGATCGAAACTGCCAGCCGTAAGGTCGCCGCTGCCACTGCCCTTATCCCCTTGGCGCTTGCTGATGTGGCTGTGGCGCTCCTGACGAACCTGTCGATGATCCGCCGCATTGCCGAAATCTACGGCGGCCGTAGCGGTGTCGTTGGCAGTTGGCGGCTCTATCGCGCGGTATTTTCCCATCTCGTCGCGACCGGGGCAATCGCGATCGGGGACGATTTGATCGGTTCGGTCGCTGGCGGTGGATTGTTGACGAAGGTATCGCGCCGCTTTGGTGAGGGCGTGATCAATGGCGCGCTGACTGCGCGTGTCGGCATCGCGGCAATGGAGGTCTGTCGACCTATGCCGTTTCAGGTCGGGTCGCGCCCGTCGGTTTCGGGTGTTGTCGGGCGCTCGGTGTCGGGACTGTTTTCCAAGTCCTCACGATGACCGAATGCCATTGCGCTCATGTTATGCTGGGCGCTGCGCTCATAGGCGGTGCTCAAGCGCTCGGCGAGCAACTCCCACGCGGATGCAGCGATTGGTGAGAGCGAGTCTTCGGCCGCCTTGCGGAACATACCCAGCCACCGTTCGAAATGCTCCGGCCGGATTTCCCCTGTTCTCAGGTGCTTGATCAGCGGGCTCGCGCTGTCCGATCCGTTGCCAAAAATGACATTTTCCCAAAACGCGGTCAGCCGTTCGATATGCTTCGGCCAGCTTTCGATATGCCTGTTGTAGATCGGGGCAAGCACCGGATCTTCCGAAATGCGCATATAAAGCCTCTCGACAAAAATGCCGACCTCTTCCTGCGAAATGGGAAAGCGGGGTTTCGACTTCATACCTTACCTTCTTCAGCGCCCCCTATTTCACAGGTTTTTCGTGTCGAGTGCAATTGAAAATCAACCCCGGCGGGAGAGCACTTTACCCTTCGGATGCCCCGCCCTATAAGGCGCCTATGGACCTGATCGGCACGTTCATAATTCGAATTATTAACCCGGCGCCTTGATACAAGGGACGCCGGGCAAAGGTGTATGACGCTTCGCACCGCCATTCGCTCACAGATTCACGAGATGTAAAAGGACGCCAAAAATGTGCGCCGACACTCCCGACTATAAAGAAACGCTGAACCTCCCCAAGACCGACTTCCCGATGCGGGCCGGATTGCCCAAGCGCGAGCCGGAATGGCTTGCCCGTTGGGATGAGATCGGCGTCTACGACCGCCTGCGCGAAAAGACCGGCCGCAAGAGCTTTACGCTCCATGATGGCCCTCCCTACGCCAACGGCCACCTGCATATCGGCCACGCGCTGAACAAGACGATCAAGGATATGATCGTCCGCTCGCACCAAATGATGGGTTTCGATGCCCGCTACATCCCAGGCTGGGATTGCCACGGTCTTCCCATCGAATGGAAGATCGAGGAGCAATACCGCCAGAAGGGCAAGAACAAGGACGAGGTGAACGTCGTCGATTTCCGTCAGGAATGCCGCAAGTTCGCCGAAGGCTGGGTCGATATCCAGCGTGAAGAATTCAAGCGCCTCGGCATCACTGGCAACTGGTCCGATCCTTACCTGACAATGAATTTCCACGCCGAGCGTGTCATCGCCGAGGAATTCATGAAGTTCCTTATGAACGGCACGCTCTATCAAGGCTCCAAGCCCGTCATGTGGTCGCCGGTCGAAAAGACCGCACTAGCCGAAGCCGAGATTGAATACCACGATCACAAGAGCCACACGATCTGGGTGCCGTTCGCCCCGCGCAATGGCTCGGGTGATTTGACTAACGCCCGCGTCGTGATCTGGACTACCACGCCTTGGACGATCCCGTCCAACAAGGCGGTCGCCTATAACGCGGCGATCTCCTACGGCCTCTACCGCGTCGACGCCACGCAGGACGAAAGCTGGACCAAGCCGGGCGAGCTGTATCTCTTTGCCGATGCCTTGGCCGAAGATGCGCTGCGCAAATCCCGCGTAACCGAATTCACCCGCGTGCGCGAAGTGGCCGCGAGCGAATTCGAAGGCATGATCCTCGCTCACCCGTTCAACGGTATCGACGGCGCGGATGGCTTCTGGGATTACGATGTTCCGATGATCGACGGTGATCACGTCACCGACGACGCAGGCACTGGCTTTGTCCACACCGCGCCGAGCCACGGCGCGGACGACTACGAAGCCTTCGTCAAGCGCAACTGGATGGACCGCATGACCCATAACGTGGGCGAGGAAAGTGAATTCCTCCCCCATGTGCCGTTCTTTGCAGGGCTTCAGGTGTTTGACCGCAAAGGCAAGGAAGGCAAAGCCAACGCTGCCGTGATCGAAAAGCTGGTCGAGGCAGGCGGCATCATCGCCCGTGGCCGCGTGACGCACTCCTACCCGCATTCGTGGCGGTCAAAGGCGCCCGTCATCTTCCGCAACACGCCGCAATGGTTCGCCGCGATCGACAAGCCCGTGGGCGACGGTCAGGATATGCACGGCAAAACCATTCGCGAGCGGGCACTGACCGAGATCGACAACGTCAAGTGGACCCCGCAATCCGGCCGCAACCGTCTCTATTCGATGATCGAGGCACGGCCTGACTGGGTTCTCTCGCGCCAGCGTGCATGGGGTGTCCCGCTCACCTGTTTCACCAAGAAAGGCGCACTGCCCACCGACGCGGATTTCCTTCTGCGCAATACGGAGGTGAATGCCCGCATCGCAGCGGCCTTCGAGGCCGAAGGCGCAGACTGCTGGTACGTCGATGGGGCCAAGGAGAGGTTCCTCAGCGGTATCGTCAACCCTGATGACTATGATCAGGTCTTCGACATCCTTGATGTGTGGTTCGATTCCGGCTCCACGCACTCGTTCGTTTTGCGGGATCGTGAAGACGGCTCCGAAGACGGCATCGCGGATGTATATATGGAAGGCACCGACCAGCATCGCGGCTGGTTCCATTCCTCGCTTCTGCAATCGGTTGGCACCACCGGCCGCGCCCCGTACCGCAATGTTGTGACCCACGGCTTCACGCTCGATGAAAAGGGCATGAAAATGTCCAAGTCGCTTGGCAATACGATCGTGCCAGAGCAGGTGATCAAGCAATATGGCGCGGATATTTTGCGTCTCTGGGTGGCTCAGGCCGATTATACGGCTGACCAGCGGATCGGACCGGAAATCCTCAAAGGCACCGCCGACAGCTATCGCCGTCTGCGCAACACGCTGCGCTTCATGCTCGGCAGCCTCGCTGATTTCTCCGAAGCTGACCGAACAGCCGCAGCAGATATGCCGGAACTGGAGCGCTGGGTGCTTCACCGTCTGGCCGAGTTGGACAAGGTCGTCCGCGAGGGCTACGCCGCCTATGATTTCCAAGGCGTGTTCCAAGCAATCTTCAACTTCGCGACGGTCGATCTTTCGGCATTCTACTTCGACATCCGCAAGGATGCGCTCTATTGCGATGGCGACACGCCGCGCCGCCGTGCCGCCCGCACGGTGCTGGACCTCCTGTTCCACCGTCTGACGACATGGCTCGCGCCGGTGCTCGTATTCACGATGGAAGAGGTCTGGCTGGAGCGTTTCCCGGGTGACGGCAGCTCGGTGCATCTGGTCGATTTCCCCGAAACACCGCGCGACTGGCTCGACGCCAGCCTCGCTGCGAAATGGGGTAAGGTCCGCCGCGCACGGCGTGTTGTCACTGGCGCGCTCGAAGTTCAACGCACGGAGAAGGTCATCGGTGCCTCGCTTGAAGCCGCGCCTGTCGTGCATGTCGATGCCGATACCGCCGAGGTGCTCAAGACCGTCACGTTCGAAGACATCTGCATCACCTCTGGCATTTCAGTATCCACCGATCCGGCTCCGGCCGAGGCTTTCCGCTTGCCGGAGGTCGATGGCATCGGCGTGGTGTTCGAAAAGGCCGATGGTGACAAATGCCAGCGCTGCTGGAAAATTCTTCCAGAGGTCGGCACCCATTCCCATACGGGTGTCTGCGGGCGTTGTGACGCTGCATTGGGTTAAGAAATCCTTGCCGGAGCGCTCGCGCCCTCCGGCAGACACTTTTCAGTTTGCGATCTGAGCTATAACTTTCCGCTAACGTTTCTATTTGTATCCATGCCATCCTGCGCGCATCGGTTTCATTTTTCTGATGTTGGGCGGCAATGTCGTTGACGATCTTTTTCGCGGTCCTGTTCGCGGCGTTCCTCCATGCAAGCTGGAACGCGCTGATCAAATTGGGCGGTTCACGCCTCTCCGGCATGGTCATCCTAACCGTCGCTCAATCGTTGGCTTCATTGCCATTTATCCTCTCCAGCCCGCTTCCTGTCAGTGCTGCCTGGCCGTGGCTCATCGCATCGGGCGTGTTCCATTCGGCCTACAAACTGTTCCTCGCCTACGCCTACGATCACGGCGACCTCAGCCGCGTCTATCCTATCGCACGCGGTGCCGCGCCGTTGATGGTGGCCGTTGTCAGCTTCGCCTTCTTGCCCGATGTCCTGACGGGGTTGGAGGCATTCGCGATCCTCTTGCTCGGCTTTGGCATCTTGATGATGTCGCGCGGGGTTATCTCTGATGCCGAAAATATCCGGCTCGTGCCCTTGGCGCTGGGGTCAGCAATGGCCACCGCCGGTTATTCAATTGTCGATGGCATGGGCGCACGAGCGTCCGGTGATCCCTTGCTCTATGTCGCGTGGCTCTTCGTCCTCGACGTCATCTTTTTCTCGCTGACATGTCTGGCAATCAAAGGCAGAAGCGTCTTCATCGCTCCACGTCGGGATTGGCTCGTCGGCGGTTTGGCTGGGCTGGCGTCGTACGGTGCATACGCCATTGCAGTTTGGGCAATGACCAAAGCGCCTATCGCCTTGGTTGCTGCACTGAGGGAAACCTCGATCCTTTTCGCGGTGCTTTTCGGCTGGTTCTTCTTTTCTGAGAAGATGAACCGCCGCAAAGTCTTCGCAGCGCTATTCGTCGTGTCTGGATTGATCCTGACGCGCGTCTAGCGCCTAGCCGTCAACGCCATGAATGAGCTGTTGGGCCGCGCCTGCAAAGACCAGATAGAGCGACGAGATAACCAACCCGATATGGGCCCAGCTCTCCGGATGGAAGTCGATCCACGCCGCCCAGCCTGCAAGGGCAGTCCACAAAATGGCCATCGGTAGCGTCACGATCCGCCAGCGTTGCGTCCGAACTGGATGCACGAACTTGATTGGCAGGAACATCGCGATAGCAAGGACCGTGACCAACGCCAGACTGATCCAAAAACTTGGCTGCAACGCAAACAGCACCAAGACGACCATGTTCCAGCATCCAGGGAAGCCGGAGAATGAATTATCCTTTGTCTTCATGCGCGTATCGGCAAAATACAGAGCACTCGCATAGGTAATGACAATGATCGCAAACCAGCCCGTCCATCCCGGCAATAAGCCGGAGGCAAAAAGGGCATATGCGGGGATGAACACATAGGTCAGATAGTCGATGATGAGGTCGAGCAGCACGCCGTCAAAGATCGGCGCATTGGTTTTGACGTGATATTTTCGTGCAAGGGGGCCGTCGATACCATCAACGAAAAAGGCGATCACCAGCCAGAGAAACATCAGGCTCCATGCTTCCTGCACAGCAGCGAGCATTGCTAACATCGAAAAAACGGCCCCACTGCCGGTGAGCAGGTGAACCGCGAGCGCTTTGGTTTTTATGTTCATCTAACTGTGATGTCCGATTACCACGCGAAATGAAACCCGCAATTTCACGCTTTTGGGTGCGATTTTTGATAAACGTCCATCAGGTGTTCGACATCGACAGCCGTATAGGTTTGTGTTGTCGAAAGGGAGGCATGGCCAAGAAGCTCTTGGATCGAACGCAGATCCCCGCCCGCGGCCAAAAGATGCGTGGCAAAGCTGTGTCTCAGCGCGTGTGGCGTGGCGGTTGGGGGGAGGCCTAACTGCATTCGGACCTGCTGCATAACCTTCTGGATCTGACGCGCCGAAAGTGCCTTTCCGCGCACACCTCGGAAAAGGGGTTCTTGCGGCGTCAGCTGATAAGGGCACAAGCGCACATACTCGGCAACGGCCTGTTGCACTACAGGGAGGACCGGAACCAATCGTTCCTTTCCTCCCTTTCCGATGATCCGCAAGACATCAGCAAGCGGAGTATCTGCTCCGGTGAGCGAAAGAGCCTCGGATATTCGTAATCCACATCCATAGAGCATGGTGATGACTGCCGTGTCACGCGCGGCAATCCACGGTTCATCAGATTGTTGATCGACAAGATCAAGTACCTCGCGCGCCGCATCGGCATCCAGCGGGCGCGGCAGGCCATTCTTGAAGCGCGGTGCGCGAATCGACAGTACCGCCGTCGCATCAAACGAATCGCGCTCCGAAAGCCAACGATAAAAGGATTTCACGGCAGAGAGGCTACGCGCCATCGATCGTGGCTGCACGCCCCTGCGGCGTTCGTGCCCCATCCATGCGCGAATGTCGGTTGCGGAAAGCGTTCTGAGCGTTTGCAGCCCGAAGCCAGTGCCCAAATGGGCAGTCAGGAAGCCGAAGAAACCCAACAGATCACGCTGGTACGCTTGCACCGTATTTTCCGATACACCGCGCAGCGCGACCTGATGCCGGAGCCAGTCCGCAAGCGTATCGGTCAGTTGTGGAGGGAGGTGGCGTTCAACCAAGCCAGCGCCGCATGGACCGCTCGAAAACCCCTGCGAAGAAGGTCAAAAGGTCCGTCCCCTGCTGTGGTGTGAAAAGATGCGGGTCTTCCGCCCCCAAGAGGAGCATTCCGGGGAGGCGTTTCGCGCCGAGGTCGAGCCGCAAGCAAGCTTCGGAGCGGATGTAGTCACCCTTGTCTCCATAAACGCCACCATCCTCGGCTTTGATCTGGCGTAGGGTCACTTGCCGAACAGGTCCATTTCGCCCACGGCGCAGATAGGCATTCACAAAGCCGGTTTCTGCCATAGAAAGGACGTCGCCCATTTTTTGGATAACGGGGTCTTCGCTGTCGGACTCGGTTTCGAGCACCAAGCGCACGCAGTCCACGCGCAAAATATTTGCAACATCACCGCCAAGATCGCTCAGGAAAGTGTCGAAGCGCGTCGCCTCAAGCAGCCTGAGAACCGCGCGGTGAATCTGGTTGGTCCCTGCGAGGTTCTCATAAGCCGCCGCAATCACCGAACGGTGCGTATCCTCCAAGCGATCAAGTCGCGCTTCGAGCCGTTGCATGGCTATGCCGCGCAGGTCTACGATGTTTCCGCCGAGCGACTTTTCATTGGCCGCGACAAGCGCGTTCATGATGTCGGCGTCTTCTAGCAACGTCTCCGGATCCTTCAGGATCTTTTCTCTGAGAACGTCTTCGATTGCGGTGCTGCTCGTCATGCGGGCCTCTTCTGGCGACCTTGTTTTGCCACTTATAGCAGAAGGGAATCCTTGACCGGAAGGTTTTTCAACACTCAGTCGGGGTTGGCGGCGCAGTTGTTGCGGGATAGTCATTCAGGACAATTTGTTCTTCGCGCTTGGAAAGACGTGTCTGACTTTTTCTCACAGGATGAACTGGTATCTGTTCTAACGACGCAACCGTTAGACAGATTGCTGGATTATCGCGCCCCAGAAGGAGGCTGCGCTATCGGTGCGTTTGTCGAGGTGCCGCTAGGGCCGCGGAAGGTGATCGGCGTCGTTTGGGGAAAGGGGCAGGGCGGTTTCGATCCATCCAAGATACGCGCAGTTAACGCCGTTTTGGATGTGCCTCCGCTGCGCGAAGAAATGCGCATTTTTTTGGAGCGTGCCGCTTCTTACACGCTTACCCCCTTGCATGCGATGTTGCGACTGGCCACCCGCGCACCGGGGCTGACCGAGACACCATCGGCACGCAAAATCTATGCGCTGGGCCATACCCGCCCTCAAAAAATGACTGACGCGCGTAGGCGTGTGTTGAACGTTTTGGAGGAACATGGTGGCCTGCCGTTTACTTTGGGCGAATTGGCCGATCTTGCGGGCGTCGGTGCAAGCGTCGTGAAAGGCCTGGCGAAAGTTGGTGCGTTAGAAGAGCGTGAAGCGCCGCGCGACCAGCCATTTCCGTTACTTGATCCGGATTATTTTCAAAAGGAACTGAGCTCTGAGCAGCGTGAAGCAGCAGACGTTTTGTGTGCTCAAGTGCGATCGGATGACTACCACGGTACGCTGCTAAAAGGTGTGACAGGCTCGGGCAAGACAGAGGTTTATCTCGAAGCCGTGGCTGAGGCGCTCCGCGTGGGTCGGCAGGCGCTTGTCCTCCTGCCCGAGATTGCGCTGTCGGCTGAGTTCATCAAACGTATTGAGGCGCGTTTTGGCGCACTGCCGGCAGAGTGGCATTCGGGTGTTACCATGACTGAGCGTCGCCGTTGCTGGAAGATGGTCGCCACCGGCGATGCGCAGATTGTGGTTGGTGCACGTTCGGCGTTGTTTCTGCCGTTTCGGGATTTAGGCGTGATCATTGTCGATGAGGAGCATGACAGCTCTTACAAGCAAGAGGATGGCGTTCTCTATAACGCGCGGGATATGGCTGTTTTGAGGGCGTCCATCCTCGGCGGTGAGGTCGTGCTGGCTTCCGCCACGCCCTCACTGGAAAGTTGGGCCAATGTCGAGGCGGGGAAATACGGCAAGCTGGTGCTGGCCAACCGCTATGGCCCTGCGGTGATGCCCCAAATGTCCGCAATTGATATGCGGGGCGAAGACGTTCCAACCGGAACATGGATTTCACCTTCGCTCCGGCAGATGGTCTCTGACCGTTTGTCAAAGGGCGAGCAGGCGCTGCTGTTCCTGAACCGACGGGGATACGCGCCGGTCACGATCTGTCGCGCTTGTGGGCATCAGATCGCTTGCGATCACTGCGATGCTCGCATGGTTGAGCACCGGTTCCTGAAACGGTTGATGTGCCATCAATGCGGAGAAACAAAGCCGCTGCCAAATGTCTGTCCGTCATGCGAAGTCGAAGGCCGCCTTGCGCCGGTCGGCCCTGGCGTCGAGCGGCTCGCCGAGGAGGCTGCGGCAGCATTCCCCGACGCGCGAATTGCACTGCTGTCATCGGATCGCTTCGCGTCCGCGCGCGCCTTGAAAGAACATATTCAGGCGATTGCGGCGGGTGAGGCTGACGTGATCATCGGGACGCAATTGGTCGCCAAGGGTCACAACTTTCCGCTGCTGACATTGGTCGGTGTAATCGATGCAGATCTTGGGCTACAAGGCTCAGACCTTCGTGCAGCAGAACGAACCTTCCAACTCATGCGACAGGTGGCAGGTCGGGCAGGGCGCGCCGATATCCCGGGTGAAGCTGTCCTCCAGACCTTTCAACCAGAGCATCCGGTTATGCGGGCGATCTTGTCCGGCGACGAAGATGGATTCTGGAGCGCCGAAGCCGCGCAAAGGCGTACAGCAGGTGTGCCGCCTTATGGTCGCATGGTCGGGATCATCTTGTCGTCACCTGATATTCAGGAAGTCTTTGATCTCGGAGGTCTTCTTGCGCGCAATCAGGCACCATTGCATGCTGTTGGCGCTCAGCTTTTTGGGCCCGCGCCGGCGCCCATTGCGCGCATCCGCGGGCGGCATCGAGTGCGCATGCTCGTCAAGGCTGACAAAGGCACGCCGCTGCAAACAGCGATTTTGAAATGGGTCGGGCAGGTGCGCATTCCCAATTCTGTCCGGATGACCATAGATATAGACCCGCAGAGCTTCCATTAGTTTTGCTGGTGTCGTCGCGGGTTGAAGCTTATGGGTGCCACATGAAAACCATGACTCTCCCAGAAGCGGCCACCCTGACAGCATGGCGGCGTCCACTTGCGCTCCTTTTCCTGATGGCTGCGGCCATGCCGATTGCATTTTCTACATGGTCGGCGCTGCTCAACAATTTTGTTATCGAAGTGGTTGCCTTCGACGGTTCGGATATCGGGTGGCTCCACACAGTGCGCGAAATCCCCGGCTTCCTAGCTATCGGCGTGATTGGTCTGTTGCTGTTTATGAAGGAGCAGGTACTTGGGCTGGTGTCGCTCATTCTTTTAGGCGTCGCAACGGCCTTGACGGCGCAATTTCCCAGTTTGGGCGGTATCCTGACGATCACCATGCTCTCTTCTATCGGTTTTCACTTCTTCGAAACGGTTAATCAGTCGCTTCAACTTCAATGGATTGATAAACGTCGTGCGCCACAGATGTTGGGTTGGATTATGGCGGCAGGGTCGGCCGCAACCTTGCTTTCCTATGTGTTGATCGTTTCCACTTGGCGTGCTTTCGACCTCTCTTTTGAATTGGTCTACTGGGTTTCAGGTGGCGCCACTGCGTTACTTGCTGTGGCGTGTTTTCTTCTTTACCCGCAATTCGAGTCGCCGGAGCCGCAGATAAAACGGATTGTCCTGCGGCGGCGTTATTGGCTCTACTACGCTCTACAATTCATGTCGGGCGCTCGGCGACAAATTTTTGTCGTCTTCGCTGGCTTCATGATGGTTGAGCGGTTCGGTCTAGAAGTGCACGAAATCACTGCGCTGTTCCTAATTACCTTGCTCTCCAACATGGTTTTTGCGCCGATGATGGGTCGCGTCGTGACGCTGTTTGGCGAGCGGCGGGCTTTGGTTTTTGAATATGCCGGCCTGATCGTGGTTTTCGTTTCCTACGGCGGCTTGTACTGGTTCGGTTGGGGGGTGTTGATCGCGTCCGCACTCTACGTTGTTGATCATATCTTTTTTGCTCTGTCGCTCGCGCTCAAGACCTACTTTCAAAAGATCGCTGACCCCAAGGACATTGCGCCAACCGCTGCCGTGGCCTTCACGATCAACCATATTGCCGCCGTGTTCCTTCCCGCACTCTTGGGTTATCTGTGGCTTTCGTCACCTTCCAGCGTCTTTGTCTTGGCCGCATGCATGGCCTGCATTTCACTGATTTTAGCCTTGTTGGTTCCGCGGCACCCGGTGCCAGGGCGGGAAACCATCTTCAGCCGACCTTTGCCCATGCCGGCACAATAGGAGTTCGTAATGACAACTTTTTCGGCAATCGCTGTCACGGACAGTCTCGAGTCGGCCCAAAAACTGGCAGAGGCATGTGAATCGTTGGCCCCTGAGCCGATCGGGGTCGGCACATATGAGATCGAGGATGGTTCTGGCCTCTATGAGGTGACGACCTATTTTACCGAAACGCCGGATATTGCAGGCCTCTTCTTACTGTCCAGTCTGCATGGTGCGCGTGAATTTGTGATTTCTGAAATTCCCGAAACCGATTGGGTCGCAAAGGTGAAACGTGAACTTTCGCCAGTCAGCGCTGGGCGTTTCTTCGTCTATGGCAGTCATGACGCCGAGAATGTTCCCGATGATGTTGTCCCGCTCCTGATTGATGCTTCGATGGCTTTCGGGACCGGACATCATGGTACGACGCTGGGTTGTCTGAACGCTTTGGATAGGCTGATCCAGAATGGCTTTAGCCCCAATAGGACCGCGGACATAGGTTGCGGCACTGCCGTTCTTGCGATGGCGGCGGCAAAGACGTGGCCTGATGCCAGCCATTGGGCTTCTGACATCGATCCGGTTGCGATCGAGGTCGCGGTTGCAAACCTTGCGGCCAATCAGATGGAAGGAAAGGTCACTTGCATCGAAGCGGCCGGTTTCGAGCATGAGGAATTGGCGGCGGCATCGCAATTCGATTTGGTATTTGCCAATATTCTCAAACCGCCGTTGATCCATCTGGCACCTGAGATGGCGCGGCACATCGCCCCGCAAGGCATCGCAATACTTTCTGGGCTTTTAAATGAGCAGGCCGACGAAATTATCGATTGTTATGGTGAGCGAGGCTTCGAGCTCCTCCATCGTGAGGAGATCGGCGAATGGAGCAATTTGACGTTGAGAAGGCAAAGTTAGGTATTTTTCACCTGCTGCCATAATATTGCCACAATTATGCGACAGAAATGCCTTGTCGGAGTGGGGGCTCTGTACGGGGAAATGTTATGTCCCAATCACAAGTTGATTTTGATCGCCGGCTGCAGGCGATAACCTCTGATCCTAATAAAAGTGGTCGTTCGCGCGTTGTGATCGTTGATGAACGCGGGTTGATCGTCGGGGCCGTTTCTCGACGGCGCTATGTGTTCCCTCTGCGCGGCACACTGGTGCTTTTCGGAGCTTTGCTTGCCTTCAAGGTCTTCTTAATCAGCTATCTGGGCGAGGGCAATTATCAAGACCGCGTCGGAAAGCTGGCGGATGGAACCGCCGCTGAGAAAGTCGGCGCTTGGGTGATGCAGGTCGATCCGCTGACAGGTATGCTGGTGGAAGAACTCAGAACGCTCTTTTAGATAATCCAAAGCACAAAAAAGGCGGCGCTACTGAGTAGCGCCGCCTTTTGTTGTTGTAGGCCGTAATTAACGGCCGATCCGGTACGCAATCGCATCGATATCGGCGCGGGTGAGGCCGATGTCGTCCAGCTCACGGTTGCTGAGCTTGGAGAGTACATCGCGTGTGATTTTCGCATTCCGCCAAGTGGAAATAGTATTAGCCATTTCAAACAAGGAAGAGATAAAGCGGCCCGCGATGTGCGGCGCCGGAGAGCGGGAGGTATCGATGGCGACCATGGCCGTGTCCTTTCTTGCGCGCTGCAATGCAGCAATGTTTGTTCTGGCAGGGCAAGTAGGGGGCTTGAGAGTGAAAAACCAGTGTCGTTTTTGCATAGGTCGTATGCGATTTGAACATGACGACATTTTTCGCCGAAGCCATAAAAATAAGGGCTTCCAGATGGCTCAAAACCGTCGCTTTTGTGTGCTGGAGAGGCGAATTCCGACCTGTTCGGTGACGCATTAGGCAGTCACGGGTAAAATTACACCTTGGTGGGTGTTCGCGTTTTGTGCTAATTGTTTCCCAAAATAAGAACTGAGAGGCGAGTATGCGTGTCATCGGAATTGATCCCGGCCTGCGAAAAATGGGTTGGGGCGTGATCGAATCGCGTGGTTCGCGCCTTTTGCATATCGCCAACGGGACGATAACAAGCACTGCGGGCGCCGATCTTGCGGAGCGTTTGTTGTCTTTGCATCTCGCATTGACCGAGGTTTTCGAGGAATTCAGACCCGAACTTGCGGCTGTCGAGCAAACGTTCGTCAACAAGGACGCCGTTGCAACCCTGAAATTGGGGCAGGCGCGCGGGATCGCGCTTCTCGTTCCTTCGCAGTTCTCTATTCGTGTGGGAGAATACCTGCCTAATGCGGTCAAGAAGGCGGTCGTTGGCGTGGGCCATGCCGACAAAAAGCAGGTCGAGCACATGGTGCGACTTCAGTTGCCTGGCGTGGAAATCAATGGAGCTGATGCTGCCGATGCTTTGGCGATTGCAATTTGCCACGCGCATCATTGTCAATCCGCCGGACATTTGGACAATGCGTTGAAAAGGGCTGCGGTATGATCGGACGTTTGACCGGAACTCTGGCTTATCGTGCGAGTGATCACGTCATGATTGATGTGCGCGGTGTGGGTTACATCGTACATGTCTCTGAACGCACACGCGCAGCACTTCCCCGAGAAGGGCAAGCCGTCACGCTTTATACCGAGCTTCTCGTTCGTGAGGATTTGATGCAGCTTTTCGGGTTCGAAACGCTCATCGAAAAAGAGTGGCACAGGCTTTTGACGAGTGTTCAGGGCATTGGCGCCAAAGCATCGCTTTCTATCTTGGGAGCACTTGGTGAAGACGGTGTCGGGCGGGCAATTGCACTGGGCGACTGGAATTCAGTTGCCAAGGCGAAAGGCGTCGGTCCCAAAACTGCGCAGCGCGTGATCATGGAACTGAAAGACAAGGCGCCGTCCGTCATGTTGATGGGAGGGGAAGTTGTTGCGGATGCAGATGCCGTCGTTGAAACCGCACCCACGACGCCCACCTCGAAAAGTCCGCGATCCGGTGGAGCGGGAAGCCCGGCTCAGGCTGAAGCGCTATCGGCGTTACAAAACTTGGGTTATGCACCTGGAGAAGCGGCGGGCGCTGTAGCGGAGGCTTTGTCGAATGACCGCGATTTGGATACTGCCGCTCTGATCCGCATCGCCTTGCGCCTCCTGGCACCAAAGGGATAATGCGCGGCTATGAGTGACCCCGATCAAACCCTGCGCCCAGAGCGCCAGCCTGAAGACACAGATCGCGCGCTGCGCCCTCAGAGCTTGGATGAATTCGTCGGGCAGGCTGATGCCAGGGCGAATTTGCGGGTGTTTATCGAAAGCGCACGCCGTCGCGGAGAGGCGATGGATCATACACTTTTTCACGGTCCACCCGGGCTAGGGAAAACGACGCTCGCGCAGATCATTGCCCGTGAGCTTGGCGTCAATTTCCGCATGACCTCTGGGCCGGTGCTTGCCAAGGCAGGTGACCTTGCCGCGATCTTGACCAATCTCGAGGCGCGCGATGTGCTTTTCATTGACGAAATTCACCGCCTCAACCCTGCCGTCGAAGAGGTACTTTACCCAGCGCTCGAAGACTTCGAGTTGGACTTGGTAATTGGCGAGGGGCCGGCGGCGCGAACGGTCAGAATAGAATTGCAGCCGTTTACGCTCGTTGGTGCGACCACGCGGCTCGGGCTGTTGACGACTCCATTACGGGACCGTTTTGGCATTCCGACGCGTTTGCAATTCTATACCGTTCATGAACTGCATCAGATCGTGACCCGCGGTGCGCGGCTTGTCGGATGTCCGGCGGACGATGACGGCGCAATGGAGATTGCTCGACGCGCAAGAGGAACGCCCCGCATCGCGGGGCGTTTGCTGCGGCGCGTCGTAGATTTCGCGATTGTCGAAGGTGATGGCCGCGTCACGCGGGAAATCGCCGATCGAGCGCTGAACCGATTGGGTGTCGATCATCTGGGTTTGGATGGTGCGGATCGGCGCTACCTGAGTTTGATTGCGGAAAGCTATGGCGGTGGTCCTGTCGGGATCGAAACTCTGTCGGCGGCTTTGTCGGAAAGCCGGGATGCGCTGGAAGAGGTGATTGAGCCTTACCTGCTCCAACAGGGTTTGATCCAACGGACGCCCCGTGGGCGGATGCTGGCGCGGCAAGCTTGGCAGCATCTGGGGCTGACAGCGCCCCGAACTGACGATAGGGACTTGTTCGGATAATTGTTTCAGAGCGTTGGGGCGATCGGGCTCGCCGTTCGCTTGCGCAGAGCAGGGGAGAATGCATGACGCCGGAGGACGTCCAGAGCTATTTTCGGAAATCGGATGGGCAATATCTGTTTGCGCGGTGGGGGCGCCCGATCGTTCCAGTGGTTTTCGGAGTTGAGGAAAAGACTCTCGAAATCATCAAAGGAGCCGTAGAGGCGGTCGTCACACTGGCGAACCATAAAATGGCCGAGACTGATCCAGAGCTGGGTGCGAATTTGATGATCTTTTTCCTTCGGGATTGGAAGGAACTATTGGACGTTCCCAATCTTGAGGAAATGGTGCCGGGCTTGGATGCATTGGTTGCGCGGCTTGATGACATGCGTGCCAACCACTACCGCACCTTTCGATTTGACGATCAGGCGGCAATTCGGGCGTGTTTTGCATTTGTCCGCATGGATGCGGAGTTGTCGAAGTTGCCTGCCGAAACAATCGCTTTGAACGAAGCCGTCCAGATGATCGTTCTTTGGTCTGACCGCGCTTTTAAGGAGCGTTCGCCGCTTGTCACAGTATCGGGGTCAGCGGTGCTTCGACCGGATCTGGCTGATCTAATCCGCGCAGCTTATGATCCGATGATGCCTTGTTCAGCAAATGACGACGCCCACGCCTATCGGCTGTCTGCAAGAACGGAGTTGTCACGATGACCCACCATTTTGGATGTCGTGTATACTATGAGGATACCGACATGGCGGGTATCGTCTACTACGCGAACTATCTCCGTTTTATCGAGCGCGCTCGGACAGAATGGGCAAGGCACCACGGAATTGACCAAAAAAGGTTGAGGGCCGAAGACGGAATCGTGTTTGCGGTACGGCGTGTCGAAGCGGATTTCATCGCGCCAGCCGTTTTTGACGATATGCTCGATGTCGCAACTACGGTGCAAAAGGCGACAGGCGCGCGCATAGTCCTCACTCAGGAAGTAACCCGTGGCAGCGAAATGTTGTTCTCTGCACAGGTGACGCTCGTAGCGCTTGCCGCGAACGGGGCTCCGAGCCGCATTCCGGCGGTTCTCCGCTCAAAATTAGCCTAGGATTTCGCATTGAAACGCCGATGTGATGTGCGTTTCATTGGATTTCTGGATAAAGCTGGAGTATCCCCTTTTTAAGAGGCGGGAATACGCCAAAACAAAGAGCAGTAAAATGGACGTCGCAACCGACTATACGATGTGGGCCTTGTTTGCCCGCGCTACGATCATTGTCAAACTCGTGATGATTATGTTGCTCGTTGCATCGGTTTGGTGCTGGGCGGTGATCGTAGATAAGTTTTTGCAATTCCGAAAAGCCCGCGCTGAAGCTGCAATTTTTGATCGGGCGTTTTGGTCTGGTGAGCCGCTCGACGAGCTTTTTGACGAAGTCGGTCCGTCTCCTTCAGGCCCATCACAGAGAATTTTTGCTTCCGGTATGCTGGAGTGGCGCCGCAGCCATCGGCAAGACGGCGCGCTGATCGCGGGTGCTCAAGCGCGGATTGACCGATCGATGGATGTGGCTATCGCGAAGGAGGCAGCGAGTCTGCAAAAAGGTTTACCGATCTTGGCAACAGTTGGCTCTACCGCGCCCTTCGTTGGCCTTTTCGGCACGGTCTGGGGCATCATGAATGCGTTCATCGAGATCGCCGAGGCGCAGAGCACGAACCTTGCAGTCGTTGCCCCGGGTATTGCCGAAGCGCTGCTGGCTACTGGTCTTGGATTGCTTGCCGCGATCCCTGCTGTCATCTTCTACAACAAGCTTTCCGCCGACAGCGACAGGATCATTGCAGGCTACGAGGCATTTGCCGACGAATTCCATACCATTCTCTCCCGTCAGTTGGACAGCTGATATGGGTGCCGGCGTCCTGAAGAAAGATGGTGGCGGAGGCAGCAGGCGCAGGCGTCATAGTCGTGCCCAGCCGATGGCCGAAATCAACGTAACACCCTTTGTGGATGTGATGTTGGTGTTGCTAATCATCTTCATGGTTGCGGCACCTTTGATGACGGTCGGCATACCTGTGGAGTTGCCGAAAACCGAAGCGACCGCGTTGCCCACTGATGAGGAAGAACCTCTTACCGTGACCATCGCGGATGACGGTTCTGTGTCGATCCAGAACACCCCAACCCCTGAGGAAGAACTGGTTGGAAAGTTGCGCGCCATAGCCGCCGAACGTTCGAGTGATCGCATCTATTTGCGGGCGGACGGAAAGAATGCTTGGGATCGTGTCGCACAAATCATGGGCGCGTTGAACGCAGGCGGCTTCGGAAATATCGGTCTTGTGACAGATGTTGGCGGTCCGTCGCTGGACGGCGAACCGGTGACAGGTGCGGAATAGGGGCTCCAAGTGAGCATAGGCGCCTACATTTCATCCTTTATGCATGCAGCGTTGCTGCTGTGGTTGATTGTTGGTTGGGGGCTGCAACACGAGCCATTGCCGTTTGAGGTGACAGAAATTTCCGTGGTTTCCGGTGAAGAGTTTGAGGCGATTGTAAGGGCAACGACGCCCGATGCAGTCACCGACACGCCGAACCTCGCCATCGATCCAGCCGTTGAGGATGTGCCGCCGGTCGCGCCGGAAGTTTCGGATGAAAATGTTACTCTTACCGAGCCGGAGGTTGTAGAGGTTCCTGCCGAGGAGGCACCACCTCCTGCACCTTTGACGCCTCTGGACGAGGACGTCGCGGTCGCCGATACGATCCCGCAGCTTCCGGATTTCCAGCCACCCTCGGCACCTGACTTGCCGCCCTCAGACACGCCAACGCCACGCGAAGCACCGCGCATCGCGCCGGAGCCGATCTCTGCGCCACCGGAGGATGCTTTGATTGACGACTCTGTTCAGGAAAGTGCCGAGCCCTCTGAAACGGCAGAGGCTGAAGCGGATGCCGAGCCTGTCGAAGCGACTGCCCCAGAGGAAGCAACGACAGAAATTGTCACCGAGGCAGAGACACCGTCCGGCGCGCCAGAGACAACAATTCTGCCTCGTGCGCGCCCGACACGGCCTGCACCACCCACAGATCAGTCGGAAACGTCCAACGCTAGCGATGTCGCTTCGGCCGTAGCGGATGCCGTCGCCGAAGAGACAGCTTCGGCACCGGTTCCATCGGGCCCACCGATGACGGGGGCCGAGGAAGACGCATTTCGCAGGTCAATTGCGCGGTGCTGGAACGTTGATGTTGGTGCGGAATGGACCCGCGTAACAGTCACTGTTGGCTTCTCGCTCAGTCAGGAAGGCAGGATTGAAGGAGATATTCGTCTGGTTGGTGCAACTGGCGGAAGCGATGAGCAAGCGCTAGCGGCGTTCCAGTCGGCCCGCCGCGCTATCCTACGTTGCGGCGCATCAGGCTATGATCTGCCAGCAGATAAGTATGATCGGTGGCGCGATGTTGAGGTCACATTCGACCCCTCTACGATGAGGTTGAGATGATGAGAACGCAACACCATCGAATAAAGTTCAATTATGCATGGCAGATCGCGCCGTGTTATCGACTATCAGAAAGGTTTTCGGCACGAGTGTGCGAAGGCCGAAAGAGACGGGAGCGGTAGAATGAAGAAAATCTTGGTCGTCCTCATGCTGATTTGCGCGGCTTTGCCGGCATGGTCGCAAAATGGACCGCTTCGCCTGACGATTACGGACGGTGTAATCGAGCCTTTACCGTTTGCGCTTCCGTCCTTCCAAGCAGAGAGTGTCGCTTCGATTGAAATGGCGCAGAATATAAGCCGTGTCATAGCTGACGATCTGGTGGGAACTGGACTGTTCCGCCAGATACCATCATCGGCCTTTATCAGTCAGCACGAAGCGTTCACCAACGCTGTTGCCTTCCCAGACTGGAGGGCAATCAACGCACAGGCGCTGGTGATCGGTGCCGTTGCCCTGAATGGTGATCAGGTCGTCGTCAAATTCCGGCTCTACGACGTGTTCCTCGGTCAGGAAATGGGCAGCGGTATGCAGCTTGTCTCCTCAGTCTCTGGTTGGCGTCGCTTGGCGCATCGCGTGGCCGATCAAGTCTATTCGCGGATAACCGGCGAGGAAGGGTATTTTGATAGCCGCGTGGTCTATGTCGCGGAGTCTGGCCCAAAGGACAATCGCCAAAAGCGGCTTGCAATCATGGATTTTGATGGAGCGAATGTTCAGTACCTGACCGAGAATGCCGGCCTCGTCCTTGCTCCACGGTTTTCGCCAACGGGTGATCGGGTTTTGTATACGAGCTTCGAAAGTGGCTTCCCGAGGATCAACGTGCTTGAGGTATCCAACGTCGCGCCGCGCCAGCTGGCCACTCAAACAGGTGAAATGGCTTTCTCGCCCCGTTTCTCGCGCGACGGTCGCCAGGTGATCTACAGTCTTGCCAATGGCGGGAATACCGACATCTGGCGCACTGATCTCGCGACTGGTCAGCATACGCGATTGACTGCTGCACCCTCGATTGAAACAGCTCCCAGTTTTTCGCCGGATGGCAGCAGTATCGTCTTCGAGTCCGATAGATCCGGCTCGCCTCAGCTTTATATCATGAGCGCGGATGGTGGTGAGGCGCGCAGGATATCTTCGGGTGCGGGACGCTATGGCACACCCGTCTGGTCGCCTCGCGGTGACCTGATTGCCTTCACCAAGCAAAACGCGGGGCGTTTTCATATCGGTGTCATGCGCACCGACGGAAGCGAAGAAAGATTGCTAACGGCGTCGTTCCTCGATGAGGGGCCCACATGGTCACCCAATGGCCGCGTGATCATGTTTTTCCGTGAAACCCGTGGCGCTCAAGGGGTTCCCGCACTTTATTCGGTGGATGTGAGTGGTCGAAACCTGAGGCAGGTCCCGACGGCTACAGCCGCCTCCGATCCTTCATGGGGGCCGCTTCAGAACTGAATTTGAACGGCATTCCACAAGTTTCCATTTGATGCTAATCTGAAGAAAACAGGCATCACAACATACAGGACAAAGCCAATGAACAGCCTGACCAAAGCCACGCTCATCGTACTGGCCCTATCGACGGCCGCTTGTACTAACCCCAATCGTTTTGGGGGTGATTCAGTTGACCTCAACGGAAGTGCCGGTGGCTTCGGGCCGCTCGGCTCTGTCGATGATCCAACCAGCCCCGCTTTCTTCAATGAGCGGATTGGTGATCGCGTATTGTTCGCGGTTGACGAGTCCACCCTTTCAGCGGAAGCGAAAATTGTCCTCGATGGCCAGATTTCATGGCTGATGGAAAACCCTGATTATGCCGCTGTTATTGAAGGACATGCCGACGAACAGGGAACGCGGGAATACAACCTTGCTCTCGGTGCCCGTCGCGCCAATGCGGTGCGTGAATATCTGATCACTGGCGGAGTTGCTGCTTCCCGTATCCAAACGGTCTCCTACGGGAAGGAACGCCCGATTTCCGTTTGCTCCGAGGAAGCCTGCTATGCTCAAAACCGGCGCGCAGTGACGGTTATTTCCATCGCGGCACTGGGATAGCGGACAGTTATGTTTTTACGATCCGTAGTTATTGCTGCTGTTTTATGCGTCGGCCTGCCGGTTTCGGCGCAATCGACGGATGAGACACTCGCGGACATCCGCCAGCAATTGACTATTCTTTATGTGGAGCTTCAGCGCCTCCGTACGGAGCTTTCCACAACGGGCGGAGCGGCATCGACGTCGGGAACCGGTTCCCCCTTGGAAAGGCTCGACTCGATCCAATCGGAAGTAGAGCGGCTGACCTCAAAAACTGAGGCGTTGGAGTTGCGGATCAACCGCATCACCGTGGATGGTACGAACCGTGTCGGGGACCTTGAGTTTCGCCTTTGTGAACTTGAGCCAAACTGCGATATCGCATCGCTTGGAGAAACGCCGTCGTTAGGGGGTGTTGACAGCGCCGCCGAAGTGCCACAGCCCCTGCCAACGGTGGAAAGTAACGGCCCCGCATTGGCGGTTGGGGAACAAGCTGATTTTGATGCGGCTCGCACAGCTTTGGAGCAAGGCAACCTTGAAGGCGCAGCAATGGCTTTCGCCGATTTTGTGGAGGCCTATCCAGGTGGACCGCTAACGGCGCAGGCAGATTATTTTCGCGGGGAGGCGCTTGAGGCCCTGGGGCGTCTTACGGATGCGGCGCGAGCCTATCTCGCTTCCTTTTCGGTAGATCCAGGCGGGGATGTGGCGCCAGATGCTTTGTTCAAGTTGGGCTTTATGCTCGGTGAGATTGGGCAGGCTCAAGATGCATGCTTGACCCTCTCTGAAGTCGAGGTGCGTTTTCCCAACCATCCTGCTGTCGTGGACGCGCGATCTGTCATGCAGGTCCTTGGCTGTCAGTGACTCAGGAAAAAGTACAGGGTGGGTTTCCTTCCAGCTTTGTAACGCGTGCTGCTTTAGAACTGAGCGGGCTTAAAGGCCTTCGCATCGGAGTTGCGGTGTCCGGTGGCGGAGATTCAATGGCTCTATTGAACTTGCTTCATGAGTGGGGCGGCGGGGACGTGGACCTTGCTGCGGTAACAGTCAATCACGGACTGCGCACAGAGGCCGCCTCTGAAGTCGAATTTGTGGCAAGTGTCTGCGAAAATATGGAGATCCCGCACCAAGTTCTTTATTGGGACGGCACTCAAAATAACGGGAACCTGCAGAACGCAGCGCGCGTGGCCCGCTATCGATTGCTTGCTGATTGGGCGCTTGAGATGTCGCGTGATATTGTGCTTCTCGCGCATACTTCAAACGATGTGGCTGAAACTTTCTTAATGAACCTGTCCCGCAGTGCTGGCATTGACGGGCTTGCAGCAATGCCAGACCGATTTGTCCGAAACGGTGTTACGTTCGCTCGCCCTCTCCTGCGGGAGAGTCGGTCGGTTCTGCGTTCGTACCTGAAGGCGTGTGGACGAGGATGGATCGAAGATCCGAGCAATCATGACCTCCGGTTTGATCGTGTCAAAATGCGAGGACTGTTGGATATCCTCGAAGGTTACGGGTTGTCGGCGGAAGTCGTCTCGGATTCGGCTTTCGCATTGGCAGACAGTCGAGACATCGTCCGGAATGAAACGAGCGGACTTGCGCGGTCTTGCGCTACAGATGACCGGGGTGATGTCCTTTTTTCGCGCGTCCCTTTCGCGTCGGCCCCGTTTGAGCTGCGTCGTAGGCTGTTAGCAATGGCAATAAGGTATGTATCGAACGCTGAATATCCTCCGAGGTATGCTTCGGTTGCAGCCTTGTTGAACGTCAAAGAAGATAATTGGAAATCTACACTGGGTGGTTGTGTGATAACCGCCGATCAAAAGACCCTTCGGATCGCGCGGGAGTTTTCTTCGGTTCGCGGGACGGTTTGCGCCAGCGATAAACTGTGGGACAACCGATGGAAATTCACTGGCCCACATCGGGACGGTCTTGAAATTCGAGTTTTAGGCGAAGATGGCATAAAGAATTGCCCAGATTGGCGCTCTGAGGGGCTGCCATGGGTGTCTATTCTGTCATCTCCCGCTATATGGGACGGCGAAACAATGATCTCGGCGCCGGTTGCCGGTTTTTCAGCGGGATGGAGCGCGCAGATTGTCGCGGATTTCATCACCTTTGTGGAAGCGCATTGAACAACCGGACTTGATCTCTATTTTAGGAGGGTGCCTGCGACTCTGACGCGGGCAAACCGATTATGAGGAGTTCCCCTTGGGCAACGCGCGCAATATCGTTTTTTGGGTCGTTCTGTTCTTGCTTGTACTGGCACTATTCAACGTGTTCAGCGGCGGGCAGAGCAATATGCAAAGCAGTACCCGCACCTACTCACAGTTTGTTTCGGCTCTTGAGGCTGGCAACGTCGCCGAGGTGACGTTGGATGGCGAGCGCGTTGAATACCGCGACGAGAACGGACGTTCTTTTGTAACGATCAAACCGGAAGACGCCGAGCTGACGCAGCAGCTTATCGATGGCGGTGTGCCGGTTCGGGCCGAGAGCCAAGAGACGTCAACTTTCCAAGCTTTCATCCTCTCGCTTCTTCCTTTCCTACTTCTGATCGGGGTTTGGATTTACTTCATGAACCGTATGCAGGGTGGTGGCCGTGGCGGTGCTATGGGGTTTGGCAAGTCGAAGGCGAAGCTGCTGACCGAGAAACAAGGGCGTGTGACCTTTGACGACGTGGCAGGTATCGATGAAGCCAAAGAAGAGCTTGAGGAGATTGTCGAGTTTCTCCGCAGCCCGCAAAAATTTTCCCGTCTTGGCGGCAAAATTCCCAAGGGTGCCCTGCTTGTTGGCCCTCCCGGAACGGGTAAAACCCTTCTGGCGCGCGCCATTGCGGGCGAGGCCGGTGTACCGTTTTTCACGATTTCGGGTTCCGATTTTGTTGAGATGTTCGTGGGTGTAGGTGCGAGCCGCGTGCGCGATATGTTTGAGCAGGCGAAAAAGAACGCACCTTGTATCGTTTTCATTGACGAGATCGACGCAGTCGGTCGTGCGCGTGGCGTCGGCATTGGTGGCGGCAACGACGAGCGCGAGCAGACGCTTAACCAGCTTTTGGTGGAAATGGACGGCTTTGAGGCCAATGAAGGCGTCATTATTATCGCGGCCACGAACCGTCGCGATGTGCTCGATCCGGCGTTGCTACGCCCGGGACGCTTTGATCGTCAGGTGACGGTGCCGAATCCCGACATCAAAGGCCGCGAGAAAATTCTTGCGGTGCATGCCCGCAAGACGCCCCTCGGACCGAATGTTGATCTGCGGATCATCGCCCGTGGTACACCCGGCTTTTCCGGTGCGGACCTAGCGAACCTTGTGAACGAGGCGGCGTTGATGGCCGCCCGTGTCGGACGCCGGTTTGTGACGATGGTGGATTTCGAAAACGCGAAAGACAAAGTGATGATGGGCGCGGAACGGCGTTCTATGGTCCTGACACCCGAGCAAAAGGAAAAGACAGCCTACCATGAGGCGGGTCACGCCGTGGTTGGTCTGTCACTGCCGAAATGCGATCCTGTCTACAAGGCAACGATTATTCCGCGCGGTGGTGCGTTGGGCATGGTTGTGAGCCTCCCTGAGATTGACAGGTTGAACTGGCATCGTTCGGAATGCGAAGAGAAACTCGCGATGACGATGGCGGGCAAGGCCGCGGAAGTCTTGAAATATGGTGAAGACGAGGTTTCGAACGGTCCTGCCGGCGATATCCAACAGGCCAGTCAGTTAGCGCGTGCGATGGTGCTGCGCTGGGGAATGTCTGACAAGGTTGGCAATATCGACTACTCAGAAGCTCACGAGGGCTACTCCGGTCAGACGCCAGGCTTCTCGGTATCGGCCCATACGAAAGAGTTGATTGAAGAAGAGGTCAAACGCTTCGTCGAAGAAGGCTATCAACATGCGCTTCGGATCCTGCGTGACAAAAAGGTTGAGTGGGAGCGGCTGGCCGAAGGTTTGCTCGAATATGAAACTCTTACTGGTGCAGAGATCGAGCGCGTAATGAGGGGCGACCCTCCGCAGTCTGGGCCCGAAGACGGAGAGCCGTCAGACAGCGGAAGTTCAACTTCGGTCGTTTCTATTCCTAAAACGAAGGCCAAAAAGCCAAAATCAGGTGGGGGCGATCTAGAGCCTGAACCATCTTCTTAAACTGAGCCATTAAAAGCCGGTGCTATCGCGCCGGCTTTGATTTTTTTCCCGCCCATGTGTGCGGGCCTCGGCGATGAGTTTTTCGGAATTGCGAATATGCCAGCTCTTGTCCTCACAGATTTCATAGGCACCATCACCTGGCTCGGAGTTGTTCCAGAACGTGTTACGCCAGAGATTGAGACGCGGGCCTTCCCCTCACTGGCTGTCGATTTTGCGGGCATAGAGGGCTCCGTGCATGGTGGCGAGCAGCGCCCGTCATGTTCTCGTGTGCTCGGTCTATATCCGACGAAAGGCACGACGATTGCGAATACCCGCCAAATATCAATCGTTTGTCAGGATGAGCTGGCTCTTATCGCACAAGAAATGGGGCTAGAGCGGATAGATCCAGCTTGGCTGGGCGCCACGATTGTTGTTGCAGGTATACCTGATTTCTCTCATTTGCCGCCATCGACGCGCCTTCAGGCGCCGGATGGTGCGACCCTTACGGTCGATATGCAAAACCGCCCCTGCCACTTCCCCGGTCGTACGATTGAAGCGGTGTTCACAGGAAAAGGTGGCGCCTTCAAAAACGCAGCGAAGCACCGTCGAGGAGTTACTGCATGGGTGGAATGCCCCGGAACTTTACGGCTGGGTCAGTCGTTGCGGGTATTCACCCCTGATCAGCGCCCTTGGCAGCCATAGGCGACAAACCGTTCCTTTCAGAAACGACAGTCTTTGTCGCCGACGATTCCAGTGGCGAAAATGTCGGAAATGCGGTGCCTGACGCGTTCCGCGACCGCTAAAGCTGTGCCAACGCATGCGCGAAAGTTTCCGTGTGCTCACTTTTTACAGGGACCAGCAAAATGAGCTTCAAGACCGACATCGAAATTGCCCGCGCCGCGAATAAGAAACCCATCCAAGAAATTGGCGCCAAACTCGGGATCGGTAGCGACGATCTTCTTCCCTACGGCCATGATAAAGCGAAGCTTAGCCAAGCGTTCATCGATAGCGTGCAGGATCGTCCAGACGGCAAATTGATCCTCGTCACAGCGATCAACCCAACCCCTGCTGGGGAAGGCAAAACGACAACGACCGTTGGCCTTGGCGACGGTCTGAACCGTATCGGCAAGAAAGCGGCGATCTGTATTCGCGAGGCATCGCTCGGGCCGAACTTTGGTATGAAGGGCGGCGCCGCTGGTGGTGGCTATGCACAAGTTGTGCCGATGGAGGACATGAACCTTCACTTCACCGGCGACTTCCACGCGATCACGTCGGCACACAACCTGCTGTCCGCGATGATCGACAACCATATCTACTGGGGCAACGAGCTGGAGATTGATATTCGCCGCGTGGCTTGGCGGCGCGTGGTCGATATGAATGACCGGGCACTCCGTCAGATCAACGTGTCGCTTGGTGGCGTCGCAAACGGCTTCCCGCGCGAGGCAGGCTTCGACATTACGGTTGCTTCCGAAGTTATGGCGATCCTCTGTCTTGCCAAAGACCTCGAAGATCTCCAGCGCCGCCTTGGCGACATGATCGTAGCCTACCGCCGTGATCGCACGCCGGTGTACTGCCGCGACATCAAGGCGGATGGCGCGATGACTGTACTGCTGAAAGACGCGATGCAACCGAACCTCGTGCAAACCTTGGAAAACAACCCTGCCTTCGTTCACGGCGGTCCGTTTGCCAACATCGCACACGGCTGTAACTCGGTAACGGCAACGACGACTGCCCTCAAAATCGCAGATTATGTGGTGACTGAGGCTGGTTTCGGTGCTGACCTCGGGGCTGAAAAGTTCATGAACATCAAGTGCCGCAAGGCTGGCTTGGCACCTGATGCGGTTGTTCTCGTCGCGACCGTTCGCGCCATGAAGATGAATGGTGGCGTCGCCAAGGCTGACCTTGGCGCGGAAAACGTGGACGCGGTCAAGAAAGGCTGCCCGAACCTTGGTCGCCATATCGCCAATGTGAAATCCTTCGGTGTGCCGGTTGTCGTTGCGATCAACCACTTCGTGACTGACACCGACGCCGAAGTTGAAGCGGTAAAGGCCTACGTTGCCGAGCAGGGTTCTGAGGCAATTCTCTGCCAGCACTGGGCCAAAGGTTCGGAAGGCACGGTCGATCTTGCCACGCGGGTTGCAGAAATCGCTGATGCAGGCATGGGCAACTTCGCGCCGCTCTATCCGGACGACATGCCGTTGTTCCAAAAGATCGATACGATCGCAAAGCGGATCTACCATGCCGATGAAGTTATCGCTGACAAAAAGATCCGCGACCAGTTGCGTGAGTGGGAAGATCAGGGCTACGGGAACCTCCCGATCTGCATGGCAAAAACCCAATACAGCTTCTCGACAGACCCGAATTGGCGTGGTGCGCCGACTGGGCACACTGTACCGGTAAGAGAAGTACGCCTGTCCGCTGGTGCTGGCTTCGTTGTAGTGATCTGCGGTGAGATCATGACCATGCCCGGTCTGCCGCGGGTTCCTTCCGCAGAAAACATCAAGCTAAATGCTGATGGCGATATCGAAGGCCTCTTCTGATCCCTTGAACTCTGTCCTCCAAGCGGGCATGGACACTTCCATGCCCGCACCCTTTCGGAGGTTATTATGAAAAGCACCGAACAGATCGCCTCAATGGCGGAATTGCGTGCTGAGATTGATCGAATTGATTTGGGCCTGATCGAGCTTCTGGCGAAACGAGCCGAAATGATTGACCGGGCGATTGAAATTAAAGCTGCCGCTGGGTTGCCTGCCCGTATTTCCGAAAGGGTTGAAGAAGTCGTCGAACTGGTTCGGGTACACGCAGATTCGAAGGGGTTCGATCCCGAGTTTGCGGAGACACTTTGGAGGCAACTTATCGAGTGGTCCATTTCGCGCGAAGAGCGGGTTTTGGGCGAATCTGACAAGAGGGCGAAATAATGCGCGCTGCACTGATAGACGGTAAGTCGATTGCCGCCGAAATGCGGCAGGAGATTGCCAAAGAGGCTTCGGAACTCGCAGCGAAGGGTTGGCAGCCGAGGTTGGTGTCGATCTCCGTTGGCGATGCTGCGGCATCTGAAATTTATGTCAGGAACCAACAGCGAAGCGCCGAAAGCGCAGGCGTGCAATTCGAGGCACGCAATTACCCGAATGACATTTCAATGGAGCAACTCGTTGGTGTGTTGCAAGGCCTTAACGCTGATCCGCGTGTGAACGGGATTATCGTTCAACGTCCACTCCCTTCACATATTCCAGTCAAGACCCTTCAAAAAGCCGTCCATCCCTTAAAGGACGTGGAAGGGATGCACCCCGCATCGATCGGTAATATTGTTTATAACGATCTGCAATTGGGACCATGCACCGCTGTTGCGGCCGTTGAGCTCCTCAAGACATTGCCCCTGAAGATCGAAGGGCTGGACGTTACGGTCATCGGTCATTCTGAGATTGTCGGTAAGCCGATCGCGTTCCTGCTTATGGGGCTTGGGGCAACGGTCACGGTCTGCCACCACATGACACGATCCGTGGCTATGCATTCGCGGGCGGCGGATGCGGTTTTTGTCGCTGTTGGTAAACCCGGTTTGGTCACTGGCGACATGATCAAACCTGGTGCTGCTTTGATTGATATCGGCATCAACCGTGTCGACGGTAAGACAGTCGGTGACGCCGATTTCGTGTCTTGTGCCGAGGTAGCGGGATGGTTGACGCCGGTGCCTGGAGGCGTGGGGCCAGTTACTGTTGCAGTTCTTATGCGCAACGCAATTCATGCGACGCGGCTTCAGATGGAAGCATACAGCGACGCTTACGCTAAAACGGAGGTTTGATGATGGGTGCGACGGTTATTGATGGCAAAAAATTTGCCGCAGGTGTGCGAGAGCAAGTCGCGGCGCATGTTACTAAGCTGAAAAGCGAAAATGGGATCACGCCCGGTCTGGCCGTTGTATTGGTCGGTGAAGATCCCGCGAGCCAAGTTTACGTCCGCTCGAAAGGCAAACAGACTGTTGAAGTCGGTATGAATTCATATGAGCACAGGCTTGACGCTGATACGTCTGAGGCGGATCTCCTCGCGCTCATTGCGAAACTGAATAATGACCCAGATGTGCATGGCATATTGGTCCAACTGCCTTTGCCTGCTCACCTTGACAGTGATTTGGTGATCAATTCCATCGATCCGGCCAAGGATGTAGATGGCTTCCATATCTCCAATGTCGGTCTGCTCGGTACAGGACAGAAATCCATGGTCCCGTGTACCCCGCTTGGGTGCTTGATGATGCTGCGTGAACATCACGGTTCACTGTCGGGGCTTAGTGCAGTCGTTGTCGGCCGCTCGAACATTGTTGGCAAGCCTATGGCTCAATTGCTGCTCGGCGATAGCTGCACAGTGACAATTGCACATAGCCGCACGAAGGATCTACCTGAGGTCGTGCGCCAAGCTGATATTGTTGTTGCCGCGGTAGGTCGCCCCGAAATGGTTACTGGAGATTGGATCAAGCCAGGTGCGACCGTTATAGACGTTGGTATTAACCGTATTGAAGGCGCCGAAGGCAAAGCGCGTCTCGTCGGTGATTGTCACTACGAAAGCTGTGCCGCTGTTGCCGGCGCCATAACACCCGTTCCCGGTGGTGTGGGGCCGATGACCATTGCCTGTCTTCTGGCTAACACACTTACCGCCTGCTGCCGCGCAAACGACCTGGCAGAACCTGAGGGCCTAACCGCATAGTGGTAGAAAATTCTGCGGGGCCCCCTATCTTCATGGGGTAGGGGACACGCAAATTTTGTTGCGGCGGGGGACCATCTTGAGACAATTGATGCAATCAGTAGTGTCTCTTCGAAAAGCAGGACCTGTGCGCGCTGTGGCCGCCGCCACGATCACGGGCGCCGCTATTGGGGTGTCTGGGCCATTCGGCTCCTATCAGGCATTGGATTGGCCCGTACGTCTCGCTTACTGGTGCGCAGTTTGTGCGGCGGGTACGCTGATCGCGTTGATCCTTTCTCGATCTGTAGAGGGAGTTCTTGGTTCGTCGTCCTCCCGTTGGGTGCGTGACCTGCTTACGCTGCTTGTGTTTTCGCTCATCTGTACACCTGTATTCGTTGGCTTCAGTGCTGTTGTACTTCCTGTTGCTTCACTTTCACCTTCGTTTTTCCAGAAAGTGTTCATTCTGGTATTGGCCATTGGGGTTGCTCTGACAGTTGGGCGTATCCTTCTATTTGATTTGAACGGGTCATCTGCGGGTAGCGTTGCAGGGTTCAGGCCCGAACTTATCCGGTTGAAACAAAGGTTGCCCGATGACGCGACGGCAAACATCATCCATATCCGCAGCGAAGATCACTATGTGATTGTTCGGCTCGATGATGGCAGTACCCATCGCTTGTTAATGCGACTGTCTGATGCGATTGATGAGATGGACGGTGTCGAAGGTACCCAGGTGCATCGCTCGCATTGGGCTGCAAATTCCGCGATCAAAGACTTTGAGAAATCCGAGGGGAAATGGATCGTGCGTCTTTCGTCGAATGACGTCGTACCCGTCGGCAAGAAATATCACGAAACTGTCACGGCCTTGGTTGCGCACTTTGGTATCTCAGAACGGGACCGGAAGGGGCCTTGAGCCGCCGCATAGAACGGCGATACCACCGCTCGGGAACCACTTTTGTAGTTCCGGGGCTTTCACCGGCAGTCCTCCAGTATATAGACCAAAAGCGGGCATTATGAGCCGGGTGGTGTCATGAATGAACGCCGGGCGGAGCCGCCCCGAAGGCACTTTGTGCTTGGGGTGAAAATGCCCTGAAATTTCAAAAGCGTTATCAGTCGCTTCGTGCCGGAAAGTCAGCCCGCTCGTCGAGTAGGCAATTTTGCTTTGGCCTGCGACTGAAACAGGAGCGGGGTCGTGATTGCCGGCAATCCAAATCCATTCGCGCCCTGCCTGAAGAGTTGCGAGGGTATCGCGCTCTGTTTCAGATAGGCTGTTTTCGGCCAGTGGATCATCGAAGCTATCGCCCAAACAGACCACAATTTTGGGGTCAAATAGCGTTATGGCATCTGCTAGGCGACTAAGCGTTTCCATCGTCTCATACGGAGGTAGCAGGACGCCACGACTACGGGCGAGCCTGTCGGATTTGCCCAAGTGCAGATCGGAAACGCAAAGCAATTGTAATCTCTCAACCCAAAGCGCACCACTGTTCTGGGCTTCGAGAAGTGTGTCATTCAGTTGAAAGCGATAGCCTGTCATGATTTTTGAGCGCACTGGCTCGTCAAGGTCATTGTCGTCATCCGAGTCCTGCCGCACGAAGGAGTTTTTCAGCTTCACGTTCTTCTAGGCGTGCGCGCCCTTCACCATGAATTGGAATTTTCCCCGCTTCAAGCAGCAGCGGTGCGGCAAGTGGGCTGACCCGTTCGAGGTGCATGTGCCTTATGGCACCTTTGGTGCGGTGCAGCATTTCTTCAATCCTGCCAAAGTCGACAAGACCAGCTACAGCTTCGGACCTGGTCATCCTTAACAAGAGATGTTCAGGGTCATATTTTCGCAACGTATCGTACAAGATATCGCTTGAGAATGTGGCTTGTTTCCCGGACTTACGTTGCTGCGGACTGTTCCGTTCGATCAGGCCGGAGATCGTAGCGACGGAACGAAAGGTGCGTTTCATCACCGTATTACCAGCCAACCAGCCCTCCAGATCACTACGAAGGTTAGTATCGGAGAGCAGATTGGACCAGTCTTCAACACGCTCCAAACCCCATATCAAAGTGGCATAGTCAGTCGCGACGAAGCCAAGCGGGGCCAGTCCCGTTCGCTCCATCCGGTGTGTCAACAGCAGGCCGAGGGTCTGTTGGGCATTTCGACCTGCGAAGCCGTAGAGGCAGTTGTGCTGACGGCCGTCATGCTCGAAACTCTCAACGAGTAATTCGGCTGCTTGTGGGATTTTGGAAAACTGTGCCTGCAGTTTTAGCCATTCTTTACTTTTTTTCGGAAGATCAGCCCGCTCGGGATTATTGAGAATCTTCAATATTCCCTCTGAGAGCTGGAGAGATGTAGCGAACTTTGTTCCGTTGAATACCGCTACTTTTGGCGATTTCGAAGCTGAACTACTCACCTGAACTGTGAGTTCTTTCAAGGCGTCATAGCGGACAATCTTTCCGCCAATCAAGAAAGTGTCTCCAGGTGTGAGCGACGCGGCAAAGGCCTCTTCGACTTCACCGAGTGGCTGTCCGCCACCGCGCATCTTCACCTTCAGGGTGTCAGTGTCTTGGATGGTGCCGATATTCATGCGAATGATTGCGGCGGTTCGCGGGTCGCGGAGGGACCAGTTTCCGTGATCATCCTGCCTCAGACGCTTCCACTTGTCATAAGCGCGGAGCGCATATCCGCCGGTCGCGCAAAAGTTTAGGCAATCGTCAAATGCCTTTCGATCTAGACCTTTATACGCGCCGGCCGTTGTGACCTCTTCGAACAGGTCATTCGCATCGAAAGGGCTCGAACATGCGCGGACCAGAATATGTTGGCAGAGAACATCCAATGGCCCCGCCGCTTTTGCTGTTCCGTCCAGCGCGCTGTCCCTAACGGCATCGAGTGCAGCGATGCATTCCACGACTTCGAACTGGTTTGCGGGTACTATTATCGCTTTGGAAGGGGCGTTGTAGCGATGATTTGCACGTCCAATCCGCTGAACAAGTCGCTTGATGTTTTTGGGTGCCCCCACCTGAATGACAAGATCTACATTCCCCCAGTCAATGCCGAGGTCTAACGAGCCCGTGCAAACGATGGCCCTCATTTGGCCGTTGACCATCGCCTGTTCGACCTTTGCCCTGGCGGATTTCGACAGGCTTCCGTGATGGATGCCGATTGGGAGATCATCTTCATTCGCCATCCACAAATGGTGGAAAAAGATTTCTGCCTGTGCGCGTGTGTTGTGAAAAATCAGTGTCGTCTGATGTCGGCTGATTTCATCGAGAATATCCGGAATCGCGTGGCGTCCCCCGCCGCCCGACCAAGGCACGCGGTTCTCTGAGGTCAGCATGCGAATGTCGGGAGCGGGACCGGGATCGGCGAAAATGACTTTTGTTTGGGCCGGTGACGGCGCAATCTCCGCCGCCAGCGCTTCTGGTTGATCGACGGTGGCGGACAGAGCGATCCGGCTCATCTGGGGCGAAATGGCCTGGAGCCGCGAGAGTGCGAGCATCAGTTGATCGCCGCGTTTGCTTTCGCTGAGGGCGTGGGCTTCGTCGATGATAACCCGTCTCACCGTCGCGAATATTTTTGGTGCTTCCTCGTAGGATAACAGGAGAGCGAGGCTTTCGGGTGTCGTCAGCAAGATGTGAGGGGGATCTACCCGCTGGCGCCGTTTGGTCGTTTGCGAGGTGTCACCCGTCCGATCTTCGACGCGGATATCAAGACCAAGGAATTCGATAGGTTTGAGCAGATTTCTTTGGATATCCGCTGTGAGGGCTTTCAGGGGGGAGACATAAACTGTGTGAAGGCCGGTTTGCTGATTGTGCAGTAACTCTGCCAAAGTCGGCAAGAAGCCCGCCATTGTCTTTCCGCCACCCGTGGGCGCGATTAGCAGGACAGATCGCTCATGCGCATTTTCAAAGACAGCGCGCTGGTGGGGATGTACGTCCCAACCTTGCGCGGTGAACCACGAGGTTATTTGATGTGGAAAATGCGTCATGGACTGCAAATTGATATGCTCGATGTTCTCGTCAAGTTAAACCCTTTGGCTGGACATGCGCAGGACAGACGATATGAAGCAAGTATGAAAGAACTCGCCGCAATTGCTGAAAAAATCCGAAACGGAGACCGCCGTGCGCTATCGCGTGCGATTACGCTCGTTGAAAGTTTGCGTTCCGATCATCGCCAGCAAGCCCTTGATTTGCTTGCAGCATGTGGAACAGGACGCCAAGCACTCAGGATCGGGCTCTCAGGCACGCCCGGCGTAGGGAAATCGACATTTATTGAGAGCTTCGGTCTGTTTCTTGTCCGGCAGGGTTTGCGGGTCGCTGTATTGGCCGTCGATCCTTCATCCAGCCGTAGTGGCGGCTCGATCCTCGGAGACAAAACGCGCATGGCGCTGCTTTCGCGTGAGCCACATGCGTTCATTCGCCCTTCTCCGTCACAAACGCAGCTTGGTGGCGTCGCGCGGCGGACGCGTGATGCGGTGCATTTGTGTGAAGCGGCTGGCTTTGATGTTATTTTGATCGAGACAGTCGGAGTGGGCCAATCTGAAACCATGGTTGCCCAAATGTCGGACCTGTTCCTGCTCTTGCTTGCTCCGGCTGGGGGTGACGAATTGCAGGGCGTCAAGCGCGGCATAATGGAGATTGCAGATCTTATTTTGGTCAATAAGGCGGATGGGGATCTGCGCGCACAGGCGCAACGGACGTGCGCTGATTATTCTGGCGCGCTCCGACTATTGAGGAAACGACCACAAGACCCTGAAGGCTTCCCCAAGGCGCTGCTCGTTTCCGCTATCGAGGAGCAGGGTCTGGAAGCGGTCTGGGGTGAAATTCAGGCTCTCGCCGATTGGCGGCGCGAAAAGGGAATATGGGAGACGACCCGCAAGGCGCAGGCATTGCATTGGTTCTCTGAGGAAGTGCGATCGCAACTGCTTGAAGAACTTGTTCGAGATCCAAACCTCGCGACCGTTTTGGCGCAGGAGGAGGGCGCGGTAGCGCGGGGCGAGGCTGCGCCGGCGCAGGCAGCCGCGAAAATTGTGCGTCAGTTCATTGAGTCCAATAATGCTTGACTGCATCTCCCTTTGCCCCTATTTCACGCCGCCTGTAGGTGCTTGAGTTCTTTGAGCGCTGGGCGTTTGCCCATTTACCCAACCAGCCCTGGTGGCCGGAAAAAACAAAAAGGAATTTCCTATGTCGCGCAAATGCGAATTGACGGGCAAAGGCCCGATGACTGGCAACAATGTCAGCCACGCCAAGAACAGAACACGGCGTCGCTTTCTTCCCAACCTTCAGGATGTGACCCTTCAGTCTGATCTGCTCGGCCGCTCCTTCCGCTTCCGTGTATCCTCGGCTGCTCTGCGGACCGTGGACCACCGCGGTGGCCTCGATGCTTTCCTTGCAAAAGCGAAAGATAACGAACTGTCCGCGGCCGCTCTTAAAGTCAAGAAAGAGATCGCCAAGGCACAAGCCGGCGCATAACCATTTTTGGTTAGGTTTTTTTGGGGCCCGACGTTCTTAACGCCGGGCCTTTTGTTTTGTGCGCGACGATGTGTCATCGTCCCTATGATCCGGGATCGGCATACGCATGCGGGAAACATCAGGAGTTTTTCATGTTTAAGAAGCCTCTATCCATTATCATCGCTCTGGCGGTTTATTCGGTTTCCGCTCATGCGCAATCCGCCGACACGCTTACCGTGCACCATCCTTATGCTGTTTCAAGTGGTGCAATGGCGATGGCAGGGGCCGCTTTCATGGTCATTCACAACAATTCAGATGAAGATAGGAGACTGCTTGCCGTGTCTTCCGACGTGGCCGCGCGTGTCGAATTGCACACCAACATAGAAGATGAAAATGGTGTGATGAGAATGATGCGCATCGAGGGTGGAATTCCGGTCGTCGCTGGTGGCACGGCCGAACTCGCTCGTGGTGCCGACCACATCATGTTGATGGGTGTCGGCTCTGAATATGAAATTGGCACCGAGTTCCCGCTTACTTTGGTATTCGACGACGGAACTGAGATTCTCGTACAGGTCGAGGTAATGGCTGCAAACGCTGGTGGTGGGCATGGTGCCATGGAGGAACATATGTCTCACGGTGAAGACGGGCACAGTGAGCATCAAGGCGCTCACGATCATTAAGTTTGGTATCGATGCGCGTTCTTTTTGTCTGTTTAGGGAATATCTGCCGCTCGCCAACGGCTGAGGCTGTGGCGCGCGAAGTTGCACCGAATTGGACGATCGATAGTGCGGGCACCTCCGATTGGCATGTGGGAGAAGCGCCGTATGGCCCCATGAGGGAGGCCGCACGAAAGCACGGCCTTCATATGGATGAGTTGCGCGGGCGCCAGCTGGTAAAGGCCGATTTAGGGCGCTTTGATCTCATTATCGCCATGGACGAAAAGAACCGCGCAGCGATCGAAGCACTTGCGCCCGGGACGGATCGACCACCAATTCGATTATTGACCGATTTTAGCCCTGACGATGAGTGCGAAATCCCTGACCCTTACTACACGTTGGATTTTGAAGGCTGCATTGTATTGATCAAGAAGTGCATAGCGGGTCTGGTTGCTGCCTATCGTTGAATACCGCACTGTCTTTCGCCTATTCGCTCTAAACCCCTTGCAATAACACGCGATGCGCTGCATTCAGCCTGATAGTCTTTTGCCAGCATCCGGAATGAAATGACCGATCTTGCTCATATCAGAAACTTCTCGATTGTCGCTCACATCGATCATGGAAAGTCGACGCTCGCTGACCGTTTGATCCAGTCGACGGGCACCGTTCAAGATCGGGATATGAAGGAACAGCTCCTTGATGCGATGGACATCGAGCGTGAGCGCGGCATCACGATCAAAGCCAATACAGTACGGATCGACTACGTTGCTGAAGATGGCGAGAAGTATGTTCTCAACTTGATCGACACGCCAGGACACGTCGATTTCACTTACGAGGTCTCCCGTTCCATGCGCGCGGTTGAGGGATCATTGCTGGTGGTTGATTCCACCCAAGGGGTCGAGGCGCAAACACTTGCTAACGTGTATCAGGCAATTGATGCGGATCACGAAATCGTACCGATCCTGAACAAGATCGATTTGCCGGCTTCGGAATGCGATCGCGTTGCAGAGCAAATTGAGGATGTGATCGGCATTGAAGCAATGGATGCGATCCGCGTATCGGCGAAAACTGGTGTCGGTATCAAGGAAACGCTCGAAGCTATTGTCAAGAAACTGCCTGCGCCGAAAGGGGAGAGGAATGCTCCGCTGAAGGCAATGCTGGTCGATAGCTGGTATGACGCCTATCTTGGGGTGGTCGTTCTTGTTCGCATCATGGACGGTGTCCTGAAGAAGGGCGACAAGATCAAGATGATGCAAACAGGTGCATCATATGGCGTTGACCGAATCGGCGTATTTCGACCTGCGATGCAGAACGTGGATGAACTCGGTCCAGGGGAAATCGGTTTCTTAACTGCTTCGATCAAGCAGGTTCGCGATACCAAGGTCGGCGATACAATCACCCACGAGAAAAAGGGCGCGGAAACCCCGCTGCCGGGCTTCAAACCTTCGGTGCCGGTGGTGTTCTGCGGGCTTTTCCCCGTCGATAGCGCAGAATTCGAGGATTTGCGGGATGCGATCGAAAAACTGGCGCTGAACGATGCGAGTTTCTCATTCGAAATGGAAACCTCCGCCGCACTCGGTTTTGGTTTCCGATGCGGGTTCCTCGGTCTTTTGCATCTGGAAGTGATCCGAGACCGTATCGAGCGTGAGTACGATATCGAGCTGATCACAACGGCACCGTCCGTGGTTTATCATATCTTCATGAAGGACGGCACTCAGCGGGAGCTTCACAATCCAGCAGATATGCCCGATCTTACGCATGTCGACCACGTCGAGGAACCGCGTATCAAAGCAACTATTTTGGTTCCCGACGAATATCTTGGCGATGTTTTGAAATTATGCCAGGACCGTCGCGGTATCCAGCAGGATCTAACCTATGCGGGTAGCCGCGCGATGGTTGTATATGACCTGCCACTTAACGAGGTGGTTTTCGATTTCTATGACCGGCTGAAGTCGGTCACTAAAGGGTACGCCTCTTTCGATTATCACCTCACAGGGTATCGTCAGGATAATCTCGTCAAGATGCAGGTCTTGGTCAATGACGAGCCGGTCGACGCTCTTTCAATGATGGTGCATAGGGATCGTGCGGAGATGCGCGGTCGCGCCATGTGTGAAAAGCTGAAAGACCTGATCCCGCGCCACATGTTCAAGATTCCGATTCAGGCAGCAATCGGCGGCAAGGTCATCGCACGCGAAACCCTTTCGGCGTTGCGGAAGGACGTAACAGCCAAATGCTATGGTGGTGACGCCACGCGCAAGCGCAAGCTGTTGGACAAGCAAAAGGCTGGGAAGAAAAAGATGCGGCAATTCGGTAAGGTCGATATTCCGCAAGAGGCATTCATTAGTGCATTGAAAATGGACAGCTAACTTCAAAAGCATAAGGCGGGAAGCACTTCCCGCCTTATGCTTTAGTTACATTCACTGTCGTCCCAGTAAACATTGCGCATCGTTCTAAGGGTTCCGGGCAGGCGTAACATGGTGCCGATTCCCATGCGTTCTTCGTCACCTATTGCGAGCGCATATTCTCCAAGATTTGTGTCGTTGTAGACGCGCACATAATATGTGCCTGCCGGCAATTGCTGCGTGGAGCCAAAATCCTCGCCTATTTCTGGGCCAACCCAATACCAAGTCTTGCCATACTCTTCATACCACGGCCACCAATCGAAATCGTCTCCGTCTCGGCTGTCAATGACCTCGAGCCGGTCGTTCAAAATGTCGAAAGAGAAAGTCCGTTGCAGGTCGCAGGCATCCAGTTTGGGCGCGGTAATCCCGACATAAAAATCAAAACTGTCCGTCGCGCTGAAGCGATAGTACTGCGCGTCACCTTGCAATGTGGAAAAGATCGCCTTCGAATGCTCTGGATCTTCGATCACCATCGGATCGCGCAATGTTTTGGCGCCATCATCTATGATGGGCGTGTGTGCCTGCGCGGAAGTGATTGCGCTTAGCAAGAAGCCGGCAGCAGAAAAGGACAATTTGTTCATTTAGAGCGCCTTTGAATATAGAATGCAAAGTATACGTTAGATTACACCAGTTGGATCATAAGAATGGATTGCGAACGGAAGTTCAGCTCATTTGAAGGAACGCTCGGACTGCCGCTTCGAATTCTCTGGGTTTCTCGGCATGGAGCCAGTGCCCTGCGCCGTTCAAACGCGCAAATCGCGCCTTTGGGAATAGGTCTTTGATAATCATTTTATGGTTTGGCTCGACATAGTTTGAAAGCGCCCCTGATAGGAAGAAGGTTTCCCCCATAAAAGTCCCGTCTGGGTTCGGCCAGCCAACAATATCAGACATATGTTTTTCGAGAATATCGAGATTAAGCCGCCACCGTTTCTCTTTCATGTCCAGACTTTGCAGAAAGAATTCGGCCAAGCCCTGATCAAGCCCGGTAAGTTGCTCTAAAGCGTCAGCACGTCGTTCGATCTTTGTAAGATCGACCCTCCGCATGGCGAGAATATTTTCGACTGGGTTGTGCGAGTAAGCTACTGGGGCGATGTCTGCGACAATGAGTTTGTTCACCATTTCGGGCCGCGTGAGCGCGAGCATCATAGCAGCCTTTCCCCCCATTGAATGCCCGATGACATCGACGGGGCCGCCCATCTTGCTCACAACCTCTGCGAGGTCATCGCCCATGTCATGATATGTATGGCTATCGAACCATGGGCTGTATCCGTGGTTGCGCATGTCGACCGCACTCACATCGCGAATATCCGATAGACGCTTTGAAATTATCCCCCAATTGCGCGCAGAGCCATACAGCCCATGTACGACTAGCAGCTTCGGACGACCGTTTTGAGTTTGTTGTACGACGTTCAGCATGTGCCTAGACTCATCCAGCTTGCCAATTATGTTCCAGTCTAATGAAAAAAGGGGCGCCGAAGCGCCCCTATACCAAGTGACTCGAGCTGATCAAAGTGACGGGTAGAGCGGGAACTGAGCGCACAGTGCTTGCACTTCGCTGCGTACCTTCGCCTCCACCTCTGCGTTGCCCTCTTCGCCATTGGCTGCAAGCCCATCCACCACTTCGACGATCCAGTCAGCAATTTGGCGGAACTCTGCTTCAGAAAAACCGCGCGTGGTGCCAGCTGGCGATCCAAGGCGGATACCCGATGTGACGGTCGGTTTTTCGGGGTCGAACGGAATGCCGTTCTTGTTGCAGGTGATATGCGCGCGACCAAGTGCCTTTTCAGTGGCGTTCCCCTTGACGCCCTTGGGGCGCAGGTCGACCAGCATGACGTGGCTGTCAGTACCGCCAGTCACGATATCCAATCCGCCTTTCATCAACTGATCTGCAAGGGCTTGAGCGTTCTTGATGACCTGCTCCTGATAGAGCTTGAATTCAGGTCGCAACGCTTCACCAAAAGCAACTGCCTTTGCTGCAATTACATGCATCAGCGGACCGCCCTGAATTCCAGGGAAAATCGCCGAGTTCACTTTTTTCGCAATTGCTTCATCGTTTGTGAAGATCGCGCCACCCCTGGGGCCGCGCAGGGTCTTGTGGGTGGTCGTCGTGGCGACATGCGCATGCGGGAACGGAGATGGGTACAGTCCAGCGGCAACGAGGCCTGCGAAGTGTGCCATATCAACCAGCAGATATGCGCCAACGCTGTCGGCGATTTCGCGCATCTTCGCGAAGTCGATGATACGCGGAATGGCAGAACCACCGGCAATGATCATCTTGGGCTGGTGTTCGGTTGCGAGAGCCTGAACCTGTTCATAGTCGATTAGGCTATCTTGTTGGCGAACACCGTATTGAACAGCATTGAACCACTTGCCCGACTGGTTCGGGCGTGCGCCATGCGTCAGGTGGCCACCTGCGTCGAGGCTCATGCCCAGGATCGTATCGCCGGGCTGAAGAAGCGCTTGGAACACGCCTTGGTTTGCCTGTGAGCCGGAGTTTGGCTGTACGTTGGCAAATGCGCAATTGAACAGTTCGCATCCACGTTCGATTGCCAGGTTCTCTGCGACGTCCACATATTCGCAGCCACCGTAGTAACGCCGCCCCGGATACCCTTCGGCGTATTTGTTTGTCATTACCGACCCTTGTGCCTCCATGACGGCGGCAGAGACGATGTTTTCAGAAGCGATCAGCTCGATTTCGTCGCGCTGGCGGCCCAATTCGGAGCGGATTGCACCAAACAATTCTGGATCGCGGGAAGAAAGGCTTTCGGTGAAGAAGCCGGAATCACGGGTCGTGGCGTTCATGTCGGTTCCTCTCATGAGGGGTTTCGTTGACGGATCATTAGGGGCATTGATGGGAGAGGTGAACCCTCGAAAACGTCATATTCTTCTTGAGAAGCGAAGCAATTTGTCGCGTCTCTTTCTGAAGGGCAACAATTGTTGATCATGGTGACCGCAGTGTTTGAGGTGGATCAGAGCAAAGGTGGCTAGCAAAATCTGAGAGATTTGTTAGCAAGATGGTACGAGAAACATTTTCGCTCAGAATGGAGCAAGATGAAGAAGATTGCCTTTACCGCAGGAGATACGTCAATTGCGCAGGATGCCAAAAGCGTTCTGATCGAGAGATATGGCAATTATCCCATTGAAGAGGCGCAAGTAATCGTAGCTCTGGGCGGGGATGGCTTCATGCTCCAGACGCTGCATGACACACAAGAATTTGATGTGCCTGTCTATGGAATGAACCGTGGCACGGTCGGTTTCTTGATGAACGAATACCATGAAGACGACCTTCTCTACCGGCTGGAAGCCGCAGAAATCGCCGTGCTAAACCCTCTGCGCATGGACGCAGTTTGCGTTGATGGACGCCAAGCAGCGGCTCTAGCCATTAACGAAGTCTCGCTGCTGCGTGAGGGGCCGCAGGCAGCAAAATTGCGGATCTATGTTGATGGGCGGCTCCGCATGCAGGAACTGGTTTGTGACGGAGCCCTCATCGCTACTCCTGCGGGCTCTACCGCTTATAATTACTCCGCTCACGGCCCGATTTTACCGATTGGCGCGGATGTCCTCGCATTGACGGCGATGGCGGCTTTCCGGCCGCGGCGTTGGCGCGGAGCCTTACTTCCCAAGTCCGCAGAGGTGCGTTTTGAGGTGATCAATCCACAAAAGCGCCCGGTGATGGCAGATGCGGATAGTCGTTCCGTTAGGAATGTCGCTACAGTGACAATCCGGTCAGAGCCGACAATCAGGCATCAAATTCTTTTCGATCCAGGCCACGGGTTGGAAGAACGGCTCATTCAAGAACAATTTGCCTGAGCCATGGCTGTCTTTCACTAGCCAAATGTGACGACTGCCATGATTACGGTGAATACAGCCGACAAAAGAGCGATTTGACCCATCATCTTCATCCGCGCTGGGTCTGGTGCTTTTCCAGCCGCGATCGCGCGGCGCTTGGTAATCTGAATGCCAGTCAATGCCCCGGTGAGGCCAAGAACACCGAGCATTTTCAAGTTGAAGCTGGCGGTAAGCTCGCCAAATCCACCGTATTTGGCAAATACCATCCAGATGCCGGTAACCCAGAGCAATATCAGCGCGACATATCCTACATTGCCAACGCGGGATTGAAGTTTTGCAAGCGCCATCGCGCTGCTTGGTTCCTCGTTTGCTGACTGTGCCCCCGCAATAGCAGTTGCGACGCCACCGCCAATTCCTACCGCTAGCGATAAGAAATGAATTGTCATTAAAAGCGTTTCCATGGTTTGCCCCTCCGTAACATAATCAGAGTAAACAACGGAAACGCCGCCGCTCAAAGGAGATTCAGCTGCCTTGCGCGTATCCCAAAGACTGTACCGCCGCGCGTATTTCATCAAGGATCGCCGGATCGTCGATGGTGGCCGGCATCTTGAAGCCTTCGTTATCTGCAATCTTCGCCATTGTGCCCCGCAGTATTTTTCCTGAGCGGGTCTTGGGTAGTCGGTCGACGACGACAGCTAATTTAAAGGCCGCGACAGGTCCGATTTTTTCGCGGACCAGTTTCACGCATTCAGCGATGATATCGGCGTGATCCTTTTCACATCCTTTGTTGAGGCAGAGAAACCCCATTGGGAGCTGACCCTTAAGCTGATCAGCAACGCCAATCACCGCGCATTCGGCCACGTCTGGGTGGCTTGCGAGGACTTCCTCCATGCCGCCGGTCGAGAGCCTGTGACCGGCAACGTTGATAACGTCATCGGTACGGGCCATGATGTAAAGGTAGCCGTCCTCATCGATCATGCCGGCATCGCCGGTTTCGTAATAGCCTGGGAAAGTGGTCAAATAAGATTTGCGGAAGCGATCATCGGCATTCCATAGCGTTGGCAACGTACCCGGGGGCAGGGGGAGTTTGACTGCGATGGCGCCAAGCTCACCATTGGAAACGGGATTACCACCTTCGTCGAGGATCTGAACGTCGTACCCGGGCATAGCGACAGTCGGCGATCCTATTTTAACAGGCAGCGCCTCAATCCCTGCCGGATTGCCTGCAATGGTGTAGCCCGTTTCGGTTTGCCACCAATGGTCATAGACGGGGACGCCCATGACACGCTGCGCCCACTCGATCGTATCGGGGTCCGCCCGCTCCCCGGCGAGATAAAGCGCTTTCAGTTGCGAGATATCGTAGCCTTTGATCATTTCGCCTTGCGGGTCGTCGCGTTTGATGGCGCGCAGTGCCGTCGGTGCCGTGAAGAAGGCTTTGACGTTATATTCTGATATCACGCGCCAGAAGGTGCCCGCATCAGGTGTGCCAACAGGCTTACCCTCAAATACAATCGTTGTATTGCCGTGGATCAGCGGCGCGTAACAGATGTAACTGTGCCCGACGACCCAACCGACATCCGATGCCGCCCAGAAAACATCACCGGGATCGACATTATAGATGTTCTTCATGGTCCAGTTGAGCGCAACCAGATGGCCGCCGGTCGGACGAACCACCCCTTTGGGAGCGCCAGTCGTACCGGATGTATAAAGAATATAGGCAGGGTGGTTGCCCTCTACCGGGAGGCAATCAGCGGGTGCAACGCCTTGCTGGAATGCTTCCCATTCGAAATCACGTCCGGCGATAAGGTCCGCTGCTGCCTGCTCCCGTTGCAGGATCACGCAGAACTCGGGTTTGTGCGTCGCCATTTCAATTGCGCCATCGAGCAGCGGCTTGTAGGCCACTATCCTTCCCGGCTCGATCCCGCAGGAACCCGCAATAATTGCTTTTGGGGTTGCGTCGTCGATGCGAACGGCAAGCTCGTTTGCCGCGAACCCACCAAATACCACCGAATGGATCGCGCCGATTCGTGTCACTGCAAGCATTGAAATCAGAGCTTCCGGCACCATCGGCATATAGATGATGACGCGGTCACCCTTTTCGATACCTTTGGCGCGCAGCGCACCCGCAAGCGTGCTCACGCGGGTCTGTAGTTCGCTGTAGCTGATATTAGATTTGGTGCCTGTGATTGGGCTGTCGTAGATGATAGCGGACTGATCGCCGCGCCCTGCTTCTACATGCCGGTCGACTGCGTTGTAGCAGGTGTTGACCATGCCATCAGAGAACCACTCGTAGAGAGGCTTGTTTTCGTCGAAAAGAGCTTTCGTAGGCTGTTTGTCCCACGAAATGGCTTGTGCCTGTTCCATCCAAAAGGCATCGGGATTCCGCTGCCATGACGCGTATACGTCTTTGAAGCCCATGATCGTGTCCTCCTCTATTCCCCTACGGTGTTAAGGAGAGGCGCGGGAGCGAGCAAGTTTTCAAATTGCAAACCCGCGCGACTGCGACAAAAGTTTGCACTTATTTGCCTGTCATAATTGCAAATATTTGCAAAATGTAACTGCGTTCGCATTTCCGTGCGATGCCGTCACCCCTTTTGCAAAACGCCGGACCCTTATCTGTTGTCTGATTCCATCTAGCCGTAATGCGCAACTGGCGTGCCAGCCAGTGCTGACATGTTGAGCAGTCCCCTCGCTGTGATCGATGGGGTGACGATATGTGCCTTGTTTTGCATGCCCATCAGGATCGGCCCGACTTCGAGGCCGCCACCTTTCATCTTGAGAACGTTTCTAACGCCGGATGCGGCGTCGGAATTTGCAAATACAAGCACATTCGCTGGCCCCCTCAAACGACCGCCAGGGAAAATGCGTTCGCGCAATTCCACATCAAGTGCGGAATCGACATGCATTTCACCTTCGTACTGATAGTCGCGTGGTTGCGAGTCCAAAATCTCTAGCGCTTTGCGCATCTGGCGTCCCGTCTGACAATCTAGATTGCCGAACTGGGAATGGGAGCAGAGCGCGATTTGTGGTGTCAGGCCAAAGCGCCGCACATGCCGTGCGCAGCCGGTAACGGTTTCGGCAATTTGCTCAGGCGTCGGGTTGGGGTGTACCTGCGTGTCAGCGATGAATAGCGGCCCATCCTCGAGGATCATCATACTAAGTGCGCCGACTGGATGCCGGCCATCTCGGCCAAGTACCTGAGAAACATAGTTCAGGTGCCACAGAAATTGCCCGAAGGTTCCGCAGATCATGCTATCTGCTTCTTCTCGGTGTACCATGACAGCGGCGATGGCCGTTGTGTTGGTCCGCATGATCGCTTTTGCAAGATCTGGGGTGACGCCCTGTCGCGCCATGAGCTGGTGATAGGTGCTCCAATAATCACGGTATCGGGCATCGTTCTCTGGATTGACGATCTGTACATCAATGCCTGGCCTTATTTTCAGGCCCGCGCGCTCACAGCGTGCTTCTATCACTTCTGGTCGTCCAATCAGGATCGGCGCGTCGGTTGTTTCTTCCATGATTGCCTGAGCGGCTCGCAGCACGCGTTCATCCTCGCCTTCGGCGAATACTATCCGGCGGGCAGATTGACGTGCTGCATCAAAAACCGGACGCATCAGCAGCGCGGATTTAAAGACAGAGCTGTCCAATTGCGCTTTGTAGGCGGCAATATCTTGCAACGGTCTAAGCGCCACGCCCGACTGCATCGCCGCTTGCGCAACCGCAGTGGCAACAACGCCCATAAGCCTTGGATCAAAGGGCTTGGGGATCAGGTATTCCGGTCCGAATGTGAGCTGTTCGCTACTATATGCAGCGGCCGCTTCCGCGCTGGTCGTGGCGCGCGCGAGCGCTGCGATGCCTTCTATGCAAGCAATCTTCATTTCGTCGTTTATCTCGGTGGCGCCAACATCAAGCGCACCTCGGAAGATGAACGGGAAGCAAAGGACGTTATTCACTTGGTTTGGAAAATCGCTCCTGCCTGTCGCAATAATTGCGTCCGGCGCGACTTCTCGCGCCAGTTCGGGGGTGATTTCCGGGTTTGGGTTTGCGAGCGCGAAGATGATTGGCCTGCCGGCCATTTCCTTGACCATTTCCTGCGTCAAAACCCCTGGTCCAGAGAGGCCTAGAAACAGATCTGCGCCGTCGATGATATCGATCAGCTTTGCGGGCGTCGTTCCTTGTGCGTATTCCGCTTTCTGCGGTGTCATGTCCTTTACACGGCCCTCGTAGACAAGCCCTTCCAAATCGCAGAGGAATACGTTCTCGCGCCGCACGCCCAGCTTGAGCAGCATGTTTAGGCACGCGATTCCTGCGGCGCCGCCTCCGGTTGAGACGACCTTGATATCCTCAAATCGTTTGCCTGCAATTTCGACCGCGTTTCGCACAGCGGCTCCTACAACAATCGCCGTGCCGTGTTGATCATCGTGAAAGACCGGAATTTTCATCCGTTCGCGACAGATTTTTTCTACGATAAAGCAGTCCGGCGCCTTGATGTCCTCAAGATTGATCGCGCCGAAGGTTGGCTCAAGCGCGCAAACGATGTCAGCAAGTTTTTCAGGGTCCGTTTCGTTCACTTCGATATCGAAACAATCGATATTGGCGAATTTTTTGAAAAGAACCGCTTTGCCTTCCATCACAGGCTTGGAGGCAAGTGCGCCGATATTACCGAGGCCAAGCACAGCGGTTCCGTTCGAGACGACTGCCACCAGATTTCCGCGTGCGGTATAATCTCGTGCAGCGTCTTCGTTGGCTTTGATTTCGATACATGCCTCGGCCACCCCTGGGCTATAGGCGCGTGCCAGATCGCGGCCATTCGCAAGCGGTTTGGTGGCGCGAATTTCCAATTTTCCGGGTTTCGGCGAGCGGTGGTACTCAAGCGCAGCCTGGCGGAGCGCTTCTCTCGTTTGATCGGTCAAAATTGGCCTCCATTGATGGATTGTTTAATGTTAAACTAATCTAGCTCCGAGGAAAAGGGCTTTCGCTTTTGCGTGTGGAGATCGGTGAGTCTGGCCGTGCCGCTCGACCCTTTCTATGGGTTGTTATTATTGGTGAGTTGCGCCACGATCTCATTAAATTTGAGTAATTGGTCAAAAGGTGTGGCGATGTCATTGATGGATGATGCAAGAGCGGTGCGCGAGCGAGCTTATGTGCCATATTCGAACTTCAAGGTGGGTGCGGCACTGCGTGCCAGTTCCGGCACAGTCCATGTTGGTTGCAATGTGGAGAACGTGGCCTACCCCGAAGGAACCTGCGCTGAGGCGGGGGCAATTGCGGCAATGGTGGCCGCAGGTGACCTCGACATTCAGGAAGTTGCTGTCATTGCGGATAGCCCGACCCCTGTCAGCCCATGCGGCGGTTGTCGTCAAAAGCTGGCTGAATTCGGTAAGGCTGATACGAAAGTCGTTCTTGGTACGACGGACGGTCTGCTGATCGAAACAACCATTGGAGAGCTTTTGCCAAGTGTATTCTCGACGGAGCATATGGCGCGGAGCTGATACCATGGATGCGCAGTCGATCCTCGCGCGGGTCAGGGATCGCGCGCCTTTGACCATTGATGAGCTGCAATGGTTTGCCAAAGGGCTTGCGAGCGGCGCTGTCAGCGATGCTCAGGCCGGAGCTTTCGCGATGGCGACCGTTTTGCGAGGACTGTCAGAAGAAGATCGTGCCATTTTGACCATTGCGATGCGGGATTCGGGGCAAGTAATTGAGTGGAACCTCCCTGGCCCGGTCATCGACAAGCATTCGACTGGGGGTGTAGGCGATTGTGTATCGATTGTCCTCGCCCCCGCCTTGGCAGCATGTGGCGCTTACGTTCCTATGATTTCGGGGCGCGGTCTCGGTCATACAGGCGGGACGCTCGATAAACTTGAGGCAATACCGGGCGTTTCGACGACCGTTTCGACGGAAAGTCTCAAGTCTATCGTGGCAGACTGCGGGTGTATCATTGCGGGTGCCTCGAACGACATCGCGCCAGCAGATCGGCGTCTCTACGCCGTGCGAGACGTAACCGCGACTGTTCCAAGCATCGATCTGATCTGCGCGTCGATTTTGTCAAAGAAATTGGCGGTTAGTCCGGATGTGTTGATCTTGGACGTCAAATGCGGAACCGGCGCCTTCATGACCAATTTCGAAGAGGCCAAGGCGCTGGCCGAGGCGCTTGTCACAACTGGAAACAATGCAGGCTGCCGGACAGAGGCTATTATCTCTGACATGTCGCAACCACTTGCCCCGTCATTGGGAAATTCGTTGGAAATCGCTGAATGCATGCGTGTGTTAAACGGTGCAAGAGATGCCGCGCCCCGTTTGCGGGAATTGGTCGTCACGCTTGGAGGTCGTGCATTGGCGAGCGACGAAATGTCCGAGAAGGAGGCGGAAAGCCGGATTAGCCGCTCTCTTGACTCCGGCAAGGCGATGGAGCGGTTCGCAGCAATGATCGCGGCATTGGGTGGGCCGATGGATTTTTGCGAGCGGTGGCGCGACTATCTCCCCGGCGCTCCGGTGGTGCGCGATGTGATCGTGCCTCACCCCGGTTACCTGAAATCAATTGATGGGCAGGAACTGGGGCGCGCGAATGTCACTCTTGGCGCTGGGCGCAAGGTCGAAACGGATCGGATAGATTACTCCGTTGGCATCTCTGCGTTTGCACCGCTTGGTCGGTCATTTTCGTCTGGTGATCGGCTTTGCTGTGTACATGTGCGCACGGAAGATGAGGCGCAGGCAGCCGCGAAGGCAATCTTGGAGGCGTGCGAGATTGGTGAACGGTCGGAAATTCCACCTTTGACATATGAATGGGACCTTTAGATGGGGCGCGCGTTTCTGGTTGTAATGGACAGTGTGGGTATCGGGGGGGCACCGGACGCCGATCAGTTCTTTAATGACGGCAAGCCCGATAACGGAGCGAACACGATTGGCCACATCTATGAAGCATGCACAAACGGAGAGGCTGAAGTCGGTCGATCTGGTCCATTAACGCTCCCGATGTTGGCGCGAATGGGACTGTATCATGCACTGGAGTTGGCGAGTGGAATGCCCGCCGGCGCTGTTGGTGCGACTGACCCTGTTGGACTTTGGGGAAGTGGTATTGAAAGTTCAAAAGGGAAGGACACACCGTCAGGTCACTGGGAATTGACGGGTGTTCCGGTGCCGTGGGAATGGGGCTACTTTCCGCAGGAGGTGCCGTCATTCCCGTCTGAAGTGAGTGATGCAATTGCGCGTGCAGCAGGCACCTCGGGCATTTTGGCAAACTGCCATGCGTCCGGAACGGAAGTCATCGATCGTTTCGGAAGGCAACATATCGAGACAGGAATGCCGATCTGTTACACATCGGCCGACAGCGTCCTGCAAATTGCCGTCCACGAAGACCATTTTGGGTTGGAGCGACTCTATGAGGTTTGTCGCGCCTGTGCATCAGTCGTGCACCCGATGCGCATTGGTCGCGTTATCGCGAGGCCATTTGTTGGTGACGGCGTAACCGAGCCATTCTCGAGGACACCGAACCGTAAAGATTTTGCCATCGCGCCGCCATCTCCGACGCTTTGTGATTGGGTGATTGGACAGGGACGGAAAGTCTACGCAGTTGGAAAAATAGGCGATATTTTTTCAATGCAGGGAATTTCAGAGGCGCTTCAAGGCAAGGATACTGAGCTGGCCGATCATCTACTGTCCTTGGCGGAGGGGGCCGAGGACGGCGCCCTTGTATTTGCGAATTTTGTTGAATTTGACAGTGAGTATGGCCACCGACGCGATGTTGCCGGATATGCGGGACATCTTGAATGGTTCGACAGCGTTCTCGCCAAGCTGCATGAAAGGTTGCGAGACGATGACCTGCTCATCGTAACCGCAGATCACGGAAATGATCCGACTTGGTTTGGCACGGATCATACGCGGGAGCAGGTGCCGATATTGGTGCTGGGCGCCGGAGCCGGAACTATCGGACGAAGAGCCTTCTCAGACGTTGCCGCTTCGGTTGCCGCGTTTTTGAACATTCCACGTCGCGGTCAAGGGAGGAGTTTTCTATGAAGTTCAGAGATATGCCAAAAGCCGAACTGCATTTGCATTTGGAAGGTGCGGCCCCTCCCGCATTCATCTCGGGATTGGCGCGCGAAAAGCATATGGATATCGGCGGTATTTTTACCGAAACTGGAGATTATGATTTCAGAGACTTTGATCATTTCTTGAAGGTCTATGAAGCGGCATGCGCCACCCTTCAAACTCCTGAAGATTTCCGGCGGCTGACATTGGCCGTTCTCGAACAAAGCGCCGAGCACGGCGTGATCTACTCTGAAACATTTCTGAGCCCCGATTTTTGTGGCGGTTCCGATCTAGCCGCTTGGCGGGACTATCTTGCTGCAATTGAGGACGCAGCGATCCAAGCTGAGCGTGATTTCGGGATCACACTGCGCGGGATTGTGACGTGCATTCGGCATTTTGGGCCCGAAAAAGCGAAGAATGCTGCGCTGTGCGCTGCGGAAACCCGATCAAACTTCCTAACAGGTTTCGGCATGGCGGGCGGAGAGCTGGCGGGCCGACCGGGTGACTTCGCGTATTCGTTCGATATGGCGCGAGAGGCAGGGTTGCGATTGACCTGTCATGCGGGGGAGTGGGGCGGCGCTGATATGGTGCGTGATACGATCCGTGACCTTGGTGTGGAAAGGATCGGCCACGGGATCAATGCAATCAAGGACGACGATTTGATCCGAGAGTTGGTTGATCGGGAAATTGTGCTAGAAGTTTGCCCCGGGTCGAATGTCATCTTGCGAGCGAGCGAAGGCTGGGCTTCACATCCTATTGCCAAGTTCCGCGATGCCGGTGTGAAAGTCACAATTTCAACTGATGATCCTCCGTTCTTCAAAACCAATATGAGCTACGAGTACCAGAAACTTTCGCAGATCTTTGGCTGGGCCGATAACGATTTCCACGAGATGAACAGGACGGCGATGAATGCCGCGTTCTGCGATGATGAAACGCGAGTGAGGGTGATCAAGCGAATGGAGGAGGGTCAATGAGTCACTTAACGGTCGTGGATCATCCGCTTGTGCAACATAAGCTATCATTGTTGCGGCAGCAGGACACGCCAACGGTGCAGTTTAGAGCGCTCGTTGGGGAGATAGGTCAGCTTCTGACCTTTGAGGCCACCCGCGATATGCCGGTTGTCAAAAAGCCTATTGAAACCCCGATCCAGTTAACCGAGGCGCCGCTTTTGTCCGGCAGGAAACCGGCCTTGATTTCGATCTTACGGGCGGGAAACGGTATGCTGGACGGTTTCTTGAGTATCCTCCCGACTGCGCGCGTAGGATTTGTTGGGCTGTACAGGAATGAAGAGACGCTTGAACCTGTCGAATATTATTTCAAGGCGCCTCCTAATCTCGGTGAAAGGACGGTTTTTGTCGTCGATCCGATGCTGGCGACAGGCAATTCGGCCGTCGCGGCGATTGATCTCCTTAAGCGGGAAGGGGCCAAAGATCTGAAATTTATTTGCCTCCTCTCTGCACCGGAAGGGGTTCAGCGCATGGCTTCTGCGCATCCTGATGTACCTGTGATCACTGCCGCTGTGGACGAAATGCTCAATAGCAACGGATATATTGTGCCAGGACTAGGGGATGCGGGAGATCGCATTTTCGGCACAAGATAGAGGGGTTTTCCTTTACAGTTTTGCGATTGTCATGCATCTTCAAACAGTCTCTAGCGAGGGAAGGTTTTGTCGATGTATCGCCTCTTGGTTGCGCTGTCCTTTGTCGTAAGCGGGGTAGCTACTGGCGCGAGCGCTCAGTTCACAACCCAACGACAACCAGCGGAACTTCCTCCCGAAGGCTATACCGCGAGCCAATACGTCGACAGTGAAGGCTGCGTGTTTGTCCGTGCGGGGATCGGCGGTGTTGTATCGTGGGTTCCGCGCGTCAATCGAGCAAGGGAAGCAATGTGTGGTTTCGAGCCGTCGCTGACCACAGATGAGAGAACTGCCCTGTCACCCGAGATCCCGGACGATCTGATAATTGAGATCCCCCAGTTGACGCAGGTTGTTTCTCTGGGAACTGAAGCGGCGTCGGACGTAGCAAAGGTGCCTGCCGTGGAAGTGCCTGAACAGGATGCACCCGCGGCGGCAATCTCTTCACTTAGGCTTTCCGACGTTTGTGACGGGAAGACTGGCATCCAGCAAGGATACCGCGTGGAAGAAACCGGAGAGCCGGTGGATTGTGGGACGGAAGAAGAAAAGCCGGTGGCTGCTGGAACTGCGCCTTCAGCGCCTTTACAAGTGCAGCAACCCGAAGCTGCACCAGCAACCACAGCAATGCCAGAAACTGCCTTAGAGCGGGGCAATATGCTTACATTGGCGCAAATTTGTGCCGATACGAATGCGACAGGGCGGAACTATATCTTGAAATCGGGAGCGGCTTTGGATTGCGGGAACGTTGGACCAAATCGCCGTTTCCGTGTGGTTTCGATCGGGGCGCAAACTCCTATGCAGGAGGAGATTTCCCCTGTAGCGCCAGCGCGCCTTTCGGCTCCCGCCGCGGCAGAAGCAGTTCCTGTTGCTGTTGCTGGGGTAGGTGCATGTCGCTACGTGATTGGAACAATCGACGAGTATTTTCGGGGCGGTAACGGGGTGCCTTATCGTTGTGTACCGCAGGCCGAGCGTCCCTATGCATCTCAACCGTCTCAACACGGTAAAAGAGCTGTAGCTCACATGCCTCTCTTAAGCGGCAATTCCACCACTACCTCGCAACCTCAGAGCGCAGCGGTTCCTGAAGGGTATGAACCGGTTTGGAATGATGGACGTCTAAACACTCAAAGGGGAATTCCCACCGGATCAACTGCGCAGAACGTACAATCCGGCGACAGAGTGAAATACATTCAAGTCGGGGTTTTCGGAGTAGCAGCCAATGCGGAACGAACCGAAGCAATGTTGCAAGACTTGGGGCTATCCACTGAGCGAGATCAAATGGAGCGCAACGGGCGGTCGCTTGCGGTGATTGCCGCTGGGCCGGTTGCCCTGTCCGACGTTTCATCCGCCCTGTCGCGCATTCGCGCGGCCGGGTTCCGTGATGCGTTCGTGCGCTAGGTGCGGTCCTCGCAAATTGCTTGTAGCGCGACCCAATCGCCATCACTCATAATGGGCGTTGCTATAGCTTGATTGTTGTTCACTGCTTCGTTGAGAACTTCCGAACTGCCCTCCAAAGGTGTTACCGCGCCGATCAAGGCCGATAGCGCGAGTTCTTTTTCCTGAGCGAAGTCGACAAATGCGTCGTCAACTTTCAATCCGCTTGGCGCGGTGATCATCTGCAGCGCGAAGCGAGAGGCGGCTTGACCCGAGACGGTGCCTGAGGTCAGCAGATCGATGAGTTCAAAAATGCGTAAACTGTTAACAAAAGCGTCAATTGCAGGTGTGCGCTCTGCCTCAAGAATCGCTGCCGCGATGAACCCTGCAACGACGTGGGGGGTATCGAAATCTTCCACCAAGGCTGAGCCAACGACGAATGTTCCGTCTGGCAGCTCCCATACGTCGTCGCCTGCAAATTTTACAAAGGTGATCTGGTTCGAGCTGAACGGTTCAAACAAGCGTTCTTGAAGGCGACTAATCGCATTTTTTGAGAATGCAGTGCTACATGGGCGGCCATTCGTTTTCCAGAGTTCTTCTTTTATGAGCTGCGAGATTTCTGCGCGAGTCGCGCTTGGCAAGCTTCTCGAAGCTTGGTCGCGAAGCGTTTTCGGTAGGGCTAAAAACACGGCTGCGAAGATAAGCACACTTGCACTTAATGCGATCGTCAGGCGAAGGCGGCCACGTTTGGGGCGCTTTCTTCCTATCGCCTTTCTGACGGTCTCTATGGCTTCGACCATCAAATTATCTTCGATTTCCAGTGTCTCGCTGGCTTCGGAGTCCGGCGCATAGAGTGCTGGTGATCCGCCAGGGTTCAAGCGCTCGATTGTGGCGAGTGACCAGTGGCCGAGCGGACGCTCTGCATGGTCGGTGATGATGAGAGATGACATCCCGAATGACAGCGTCACCTCTCGGCGGTGCGCATCGGGTTCACTTCTCCATAAAGCGAGGCTTTCAAGGCGCTCGAACTTCTTGAGTGCGGTTTTTCTGCGCCGTGCCATCCGTGACTTTTCTCCGATGAAGTCCTTGATGCGTTACTGTGCTTTCGGGGCGCTTTGGGGCAGAGTGCCCACATATTGAGTGTGTGTATAGGCTGCCAGACAAATGCTCTCAATACTTTGAGCCAAAACTGAGAACATAAAACTCAACCTCGGAACTTGGTTTCGAGGTCAAATTTGTCATCTACGATTTCGGTGCATTAGGAGGCGATTTTCTCCCCTGCACCTGTTGAGTAGAATTGTGTGCCTTTATCCGCCATTTGTTGCAGCAATTCGGGGACCGCAAATCTCGCCCCGTGTTCCTGAGATAGGGCTTGGCATCTTTCGACGGCATAGGGCGCGCCGATGATGTCGAGCCAGCTGAATGGGCCACCGGACCAAGGTGCAAAGCCCCAGCCCAGAATAGCGCCCACATCGCCTTCCCTCACATCCGTAAGCACGCCATCCTCCAGTGCGCGCACGGCCTCCAACACTTGGGCAAACAACAGGCGTTCCTGTACAGACTGAAGGTCGGGCTGCTCGTCGAGGGGAACAAACCTGTTTTTCAGGCCTTCCCAAAGACCAGTGCGCTTGCCTTTTTCGTCATAGCTATAGAAGCCTGCTGCAGACTTTCTGCCCAACCGCCCCTGTTCAGCCAGCCAGAACAGAACGTCGTCGACTTGTTGATCGGGATATGCATCGCCTAGCGCGCTGCGCGTCGCTTTGGCGATCTTCACGCCAAGGTCGATTGAGGTTTCATCAACAAGCTGAAGAGGGCCAAGCGGCATGCCGACGAGCTTTGCCGCATTTTCGATCAGGGCCGGTTCCACGCCTTCTCGCACCATTCTGATGCCCTCGTTGAGGTAGGGAATAATGCAGCGATTTGCGTAGAAGAAGCGCGCATCGTTCACCACGATCGGGGTTTTTCGAATTTGGCGAACAAAATCCAATGCCTTGGCGATAGCGCGATTGCCTGTCTTTTTGCCTTTGATGATTTCCACCAGCAGCATCTTCTCAACCGGCGAGAAGAAGTGAATTCCGACGAAATTTTCGGGTCGCTCACTTGCGCCTGCTAGTTCGGTAATTGGCAGTGTCGAGGTGTTTGTTGCGAAGATGCAATCGGGACTGATGATAGCTTCCACCCGCTTGGTGATCTCCGCCTTAACTGAAGGGTCTTCGAAGACGGCCTCGATAATCAAATCACACTCAGAAAGGGTGTTGGCGTCTGACGTGGGCGTAATGCGTGCCAAGAGCGCCTCTTTCTGCTCTAGCGTCGACTTTCTCCGGCTGATCCCTTTGTCCATGTAGCTGGTGCTGTAGCTTTTGCCTTTCTCGGCCGCTTCGACGGTTTGATCGAGGAGGATAACCTCGATCCCAGCCTGTGCTGCGACGAGGGCAATACCTGCACCCATCATGCCTGCGCCCAACACACCGAGTTTCGAAACGGATTGATTTGGGGCCTCGGGCCGGTTCGCGCCTTTTTCCAAAGCGCCTTTTGACACAAACAGCGAGCGGATCATCGCAGAGGAGCTTGGGTTCATCAGAACATGGGTGAACCAGCGGGCCTCGATCTTTAATGCGGTATCAAAGGGGACAAGCGCACCCTCATAAACTGCCGAAAGCAAAGCCTTGGCGGCGGGGTAAACGCCTTGGGTCTGACCGTGAACCATCGCATTGGCGCCGACAAAGGTCATAAAGCCTGCTGGATGATAAGGCGCACCACCCGGTATTTTGTATCCTTTGGCATCCCAAGGTTTGAGCAGGTCTGAGTCTGACGCTGCCAAGATCCATTCCTTTGCCCTCTCAAGCAGCTTTTCAGGGGGAACGCATTCGTTGATCAAGCCTGCCGAAACAGCTTTTTGCGGTGAGAAGAGCTTGCCTTCAAGCAGGATCGGAGAGGCTGCCATTGCGCCCATTTTCCGAACGAGGCGCGTGGTGCCACCCATGCCGGGAAAGATGCCAACCTTAATCTCTGGTAAGCCGATCTTGGCTTTTGGATTATCTGCGGCGATGATGAAATGGCAGGCAAGGGGAATTTCAAGACCGATGCCAAGAGCGGTTCCAGGGAGGGCTGCGACAATAGGTTTACCGCCTTTGTTGGTTTTGGGGTCCATTCCCGCGCGTTCAATCTTGCGAAGGATGGCATGGGACTTCATCAAACCCTGCATCAAACCCGCGGCCGGATCATCGCCCGCGCTGTCTTTCATCTTGGCAATGACATTCAAGTCCATACCTCCGGCGAAGTCCTTCTTGCCAGAGGTGATGATGATGCCTTTGGTGTTCTGATCCTCGAGCGCGGATGTAACCAATGTGTCTAGCTCGTCCCATCCCTCAAGGCAGAGGACGTTCATTGATTTGTTGGGGACATCCCAAGTGATGGTGGCAATGCCGTCACCGTCAGTGGTCATTGAAAAATCAGGCATTTGTGTCTCCTTTTCCGAAAAAAGGCGCGGTGTGCTGCCCTAAAATCGGGATTGATCGTTTGGCGCGAAGGTGTGCCGATGCCACCGGATTACACGCGTTCAATGATGGTCGCGGCACCCATGCCGGATGCGATGCAGAGGGTTGCGAGCCCGACCTCTTTGTCGCTGCGTTCCATCTCGTCGAGCAGGGTGCCAAGGATGATTGCGCCAGTCGCGCCCAAGGGATGACCCATAGCGATCGAGCCTCCGTTGACGTTAACCAAAGAGGGATCGACATCGAAGGCCTGCATGAAGCGCAGCACCACGGATGCGAATGCCTCATTCACTTCGAATAGGTCGATATCTGAGATGGCCATGCCATTGTCGGCGAGGATTTTCTCGGTCACGGGGACGGGGCCAGTAAGCATGATTGTTGGATCTGTGCCGATCTTGGCGGTTGCGCGGATGCGGGCGCGGGGCTTTAGGCCGAACTTTTCGCCGAACTCTTTGCTGCCGATCAAGAGCCCCGCCGCGCCGTCGACGATGCCAGAGGAATTGCCCGCGTGGTGGATATGGTTGATTCGCTCAAGATGGGGGTATTTCATCAGCGCGACCTTGTCGAAACCGGGCATGACCTCGCCCATTTCGCGGAAGGAGGCTTTGAGAGCGCCTAATGTTTGCATGTCCGTCTCCGGTCGCATGTATTCATCATGATCTAGGATCGGTAGGCCGTTGATGTCCTTGACGGTGATGATGGACCGCGCGAACCGGCCATCATCCCACGCTGCTTTGGCGCGCTTCTGGCTCTCTACCGCCAAGGCATCGGCATCATCGCGTGAAAACCCGTATTCGGTTGCAATTATATCAGCGGAAATGCCTTGCGGGACGAAGTACGTTTCCATCGCGAGGGACGGGTCCACGGCGATCGCAGCGCCGTCCGAGCCCATCGCAACGCGGCCCATCATCTCTACGCCGCCAGCGATATAGGCCTCACCGCCGCCGCCTTTGATCTGGTTTGCGGCAAGATTGACGGCCTCCATCCCCGAGGCACAGAAGCGATTGATCGCGAGGCCTGGGATGGATTCATCCAGTTGAGAAGCGAGAACGGCGGAGCGTGCGAGACAGCCGCCTTGCTCACCAACCTGCGTGACATTGCCCCAAATGACATCTTCGACCGCATGGCCGTCGAGGTTGTTGCGCTCGCGAAGTGCGTCGAGCACTTGGGCGCTGAGCCTGACGGACGTTACCTCGTGCAAGCTGCCGTCTTTGCGACCTTTTCCACGCGGGGTTCTAACAGCGTCGTAAATGAATGCGTCAGTCATCTTCGTTCCTTCGCGCCGGGGGATGAGAATTTCGGGTACAGTGCCAGTGCGTTAGTTGGGTTTGCGGGGCCAAAACGCCCTCTAGCCCCACCCAAGGTATTTGGTCGAGGTGGATCATTTCTTGCGCGCCTCGATCTCACGCAAAAACAGGTTGAGCCGGTGGGAGAAGGTGTCTTCGTTGATCACGCTGTTGAAGTTCTCGAAAAGAAAAGACAGTGCCTCACCCTCTTCGAGTCCCGTTTCCTCTGCAAAGCGCTTCAAACGCCGGTAGCCGTCCTCGGTCATCGCCACGGGGAAGCGTCTGGTCAGTCGAAAGCGTTTTGGCATGTGGTCACCTTTTCCTTTTCGCTCTGATGGATTGGCCCTTAGAACTGGGCCTCCTCCAGACCCATGACTGTTTCAGCGCCGCTTTCAATACGGGCGAGATGTGCCGCGCATGCGGGAAGCTGGCGTGCCATGTAGAACTGGCCGGTTTTGATCTTGGCATTAAAGAAATCAGTATCCTCTTCGCCACTATCAAGGGCGCTGTAGGCGGCTTTAGCCATCTGCGTCCACATCAGGCCAAGGCAGACGTGGCCCATCAAATGCATAAAGTCGTATGAGCCGGCCAGCGCATTGTTCGGGTTCTTCATGCCCGCTTGCATAAAATATGCGGCGGCTTGCTGGAGTTGTTTGGAGGCTGTCTTAAGCGGTTCAACGAAAGGCTCCATGCGTGGATCATCTGCGTGGGATTTGCACTCCGTTTTGACCAGTTCAAAGAAGGCCATGATGTGTTTGCCGCCGCTTTGTGCGAGCTTCCGGCCGACCAGATCGAGCGCCTGAATGCCGTTTGCACCCTCGTAAATCATGGCGATACGGGCATCGCGGGCGAACTGGGACATGCCGGTTTCCTCAATATAGCCGTGCCCGCCATAAACTTGCTGTGCTTGCACGCAACTTTGGAAGCCGAGGTCAGTCTGAAAGCCTTTGATGACTGGGGTGAGGAGCGAAATCAGGCCGTCTGCTGCCTCGTCATTTAGGCGGTGTGCGCGATCAATGAGATAGGCACCCCAAACGGTTAGTGCGCGCGCACCTTCGATGAAGCTTTTCTGCTCCATCAGATTGCGACGAATATCAGGGTGAACGATCAGAGGGTCGGCAGGGCCGTCCGGGTTTTTCGCGCCCATGACATCGCGCCCTTGCAGACGTTCTTTCGCGTAAATCAAAGCATTTTGATAGGCCGCTTCGGCTTGGGCGTAGCCTTGCAGACCTACACCGAGGCGGGCTTCGTTCATCATGGTGAACATGGCCCGCATGCCTTTATGTGCTTCGCCAACGAGGAAGCCCGTCGCACCATCATAGTTCATCACGCAGGTCGCGTTGCCGTGAATGCCCATCTTCTTTTCCAGCTTGCCAACAGAAACCGCGTTGCGATCACCCAAGCTGCCATCCTCATTGACGAGGAATTTGGGAACGATGAAGAGAGATACGCCTTTAATGCCGTCCGGCCCATCGGGGATCTTGGCGAGCACGAGGTGGATGATGTTTTCGGCGAGGTCATGATCCCCTGCCGAAATGAAGATCTTTTGGCCTGTGATCCGGTAAGTTCCGTCATCGTGCGGCTCTGCTTTTGTTCGCATGAGGCCCAAATCCGTGCCGCAATGCGGCTCGGTAAGGTTCATGGTGCCGGTCCATTCGCAGGTTGTGAGCCTGGGCAGATAGGTCTGTTTTTGCGCCTCCGATCCGTGCCACCAAATGGCGGAGTAGGCGCCATGGGTGAGGCCTTGGTACATGTTGAATGCCATGTTGGCCGAAACCTGAGGCTCTTGCGTCGCTGTGTGGAGGGCATAGGGCAGGCCCTGCCCGCCATAGGCTGGATCACAGTCAACAGAGGTCCAGCCACCGGAGCGCATTTGATCGAAGGCGGCTTTGAAGCCCGTCGGCGTACGAACCGTGCCGTTTTCGAGGGTACAGCCTTCGGTATCACCAACGGCGTTGAGCGGCGCCAAGACTTCGCTGGCGAGCTTGCCAGCTTCTTCGAGGACAGCAGCGGTGAAGTCGCGGTCGAGTTCGTCAAAGCCGTCGATCGGCTGCTCACTGATTTTCAAGACATCGTGCAGCACGAATTGAAGGTCTTTGATCGGGGCAGTGTAGGATGGCATCGGGTAATCTCCGTCGAAACAAACGGCAGTTAAGCCGCGGAACCTTTCTTGAGGGTGGCGATCCGGTCTTCGCACCAGCGCATTTGCTGGTGCAGGTCTTCAATGGCGAGATCCAGTTCGGTGCGCTTTTCTTCCATCTCTTTAAGGTGTTGGGTGGCAAGCTCGTAAGTTTGCTCGAGTTGAGTCAGTTGCTGATCACCCCTATGGTATAGCTCAAGCAATTGTCGGATTTCTTCGAGCGAGAACCCGAAGCGCTTGCCCCGCAGGATCAGTTTCAGCCGAGCACGATCTTTGCGGGAGTAGATACGCTTCTGACCGATTCTCGCTGGCGAAAGGAGTTCTTTTGACTCGTAAAACCGCAAGGTGCGGGTGGTTACGTCGAAGGCATCGCACAATTCACTGATTGTGAAAGTCTCTTCGCTCATTGGTAAACCTCCCTTGGACAGTGACAGGTAGTCGCCTTGGGGGAGAGTAAAACTTACAATTGACGTTGACGTAAGCGTAACGTCGCGTCAGTAGTCTTTCATAGGGTCACGAGAGAGTGCGGAGGGTCTGGTCGCGGAGGTTTTTCAGCTCGGCAAGTGTTTGTTCGAGCTGTGTCTTTTCATCTTCGAGTTGGGTGATCTGCCTGTCCGCGAGTTCAATCCATTTCTGCATCTGGGCTTCGGTTCCTTCGCTTTCATAGATCAGGAGCCATTGGCGGATTTCCTCAAGCTGAAAACCGAACCGTCTGCCGCGTAGGATCAGGGTCATCCGCGCGATTTCTTTCGGGCCGTAGAAGCGGCTGCGGCCTTTTCGTTCCGGAGTGAGAAGTTCAATGTACTCGTAATAGCGCAAAGTGCGGGGGGTTACGTCAAACCGTTCGCACATTTCTTTGAATGACAGGCGCTCAGTTTCCATCTGGTCCTCATATTGACTAAGCGGGAAGGTAGCTGCGAGGCGCCTGAGCTTCAACCGAGAAGTGCTTTTGAACGATGATGTCACCGCGCGGGGCAGCATGTCGAAGCTGTTAAACGCGCGAGTTGCAAAAGTCATCAGGCCGCTCTTTTGCACGATGGATGTTAACCCTTTCTTCACCTCCTCACCTACGTTTCGCGGCGCGTTTTATGGTGACCCGAGATTGCTGACACCGAATTAGCACTTGCAGCCAAACGGGTGAGGAGCGAGTTTGCCGCGCGGAGGATGCAGATGACCACTATGGATGACGCGCGTAAATTAAAGATTGCCGGACAGTTCGTCTCGGCGCTGCCGTTTTCACGGGCGCTGGGCCTTGAGCTTGTGAGCCTCGAAGGCAATGTTTGTGAAATGTGGATGCCGTATCGCGAAGAGCTTGTGGGCCAGCCGGATACAGGGGTTATTGCCGGAGGCGCTGTTTCGGCTTTGATGGATACCTGCTGTGGGACTGCCGTGTTGATCCACCCTGAGGCCGTCACCGGCACGGCGACGCTGGATTTGCGCATCGATTATATGCGCCCTGCCACGGTGGGGAAGGACATCATCGCCCGCGCAGAATGCTATCATGTGACACAAAGCGTGGCTTTTGTCAGGGCAACTGCGCATGACGGCGAAGGTGAAACGCCAGTTGCGACGGTTGCCGCGACCTTTAGCGTGGAACGGAGGATGCCGCGATGAAAAGGCCAGAACCGGTGCAGGTGGTCAAGGAACGGCGGGACAAAGCGCTGCGACGCTTGGTTGAGGCGGTTCCTTATGTGCAGTTCATGGGCATAGAATTCGAGCGCCACGGCGACGAACTGACTGCGGTTTTGCCCTATCGCGAGTCCTTGATCGGCAACCCCATGCTGCCTGCCTTACATGGCGGTGCGACGGCCTCATTCCTCGAAATATCTGCGATTATCGAGCTGTCATGGCAGCTGCTGTGGGAGGAGATGGAGAGCCCCGAGAATAAAGGTTTGCCTGTGGGCGACCATCTGCCGCGTATGCCGAAAACCATCGATTTTACCGTTGACTACCTGCGTGCGGGCCTGCCGCGCGATGCCTATGCGCGGGCGCGAGTGAACCGCTCTGGGCGGCGCTATGCGAGCGTGCATGTCGAGGGGTGGCAGGATAACCGCTCGCGGCTGTTTGCGCAGGCGACGGGGCATTTTCTGATGCCGGAACGGGATGCCCGATAAACTCACGCACCGCCGTGTGCTAACTATTGCCCTGCCGATTGTGCTCTCTAATGCGACGGTGCCAATATTGGGCGCCGTGGACACCGGCGTGATCGGGCAGTTGGGAGAAGCGGCGCCGATTGGCGCGGTTGGGATCGGCGCGATCATCCTTTCCGGCCTTTACTGGATTTTCGGCTTTCTGCGGATGGGCACGACGGGCCTCGCCGCGCAGGCCATTGGGCGGGCCGACGCGGTGGAGGTGCGTGCGTTACTGCTGCGGGCGCTGCTCTTTGCTGGTGCGGCAGGGGCGGTGATTATCCTGCTGCAATCGCTGTTATTTTCAGCGGCCTTCTGGCTGGCCCCAGCCAGCGACGAGGTTGAAAGCCTTGCACGGGAGTATCTTTCTATTCGTGTGTGGTCAGCGCCGGCGGCGATTGCTGTTTACGGTCTGACCGGATGGCTGATCGCGCAAGAACGGACACGCGCCGTTCTGGTGCTGCAAGTTGCCATGAATGGGCTGAATATCCTCTTGGATTTTGTCTTTGTGCTTGGGTTGGGACTTTCCGTCGGTGGGGTCGCGGCGGCGACCGTGATTGCGGAATGGAGTGGCGTTCTCCTGGGGCTTTGGTTCGCGCGGGAGGTCTTTACGCCGAAGGGGTGGGCAGATCCTGCGGTGCTTTTCGCGCGAGACAAGCTGGGGCAGATGTGGCGGGTGAACGGGGACATCCTGTTCCGATCCGTGCTGTTACAGGGCATCTTCATCAGTTTTTTGTTCCTCGCATCCGACTTTGGCGATGTGACCTTGGCGGCGAACCAAGTGCTGTTGCAATTCCTCTATATCACCTCATACGGCTTGGACGGCTTTGCCTTTGCAGCCGAGACGCTGGTGGGCCAAGCGCTGGGACAACGGAACCGGCAGCGGCTGCGGCGGGCGGCACTGCTCAGCGCGTTTTGGGCCGGTTTGACGGGCCTGATGCTGGCGATTGGCTTCGCGGTATTGGGGGGCTGGATCGTTGACATTATGACCACGGCGGACGCGGTGCGTGCTGCGGCGCGGGCCTATTTGCCGTGGATGATTGCCGCGCCTCTGGTGGGGTTCGCGGCGTGGATCTTGGACGGTATTTTCATCGGGGCGACGCGGACAAGGGACATGCGAAACATGATGCTGGTTTCCACCTTCATCTACGCGATCAGTGCGGCTGCGTTGGTCCCGTCGCTGGGCAATACGGGGCTGTGGGCGGCGCTGATGATCAGTTTCGTGGCGCGGGCTTGTACGCTTGCGTGGCGCTATCGGGCGCTAGAGGCCTCTGTCGCTGCTAGCTGAACAGCGCGAGAACCTGTTCGGGCGGGCGGCCAATGGCGGCGCGACCGTTGTGGAGCACGATCGGGCGTTCGATCAGAACCGGATGTTCGACCATTGAAGCAAGGATCTGATCCTCGCTGGCACCGGAGAGTTGCAGCTCTTTATAGAGCTTTTCGCCTTTGCGTAGCAGGTCTGACGGGGATAGCCCCAGTTCGGCGAGTACGGCCTCGATCTCGGCCTTTGTGGGGGTGTCATTCAGGTAGAGCCGGATGGTCGGGATGTGGCCGTTCTCCTCCAGCAGGGTGAGGGTCTGGCGGGACTTAGAACAGCGGGGATTGTGCCAGATGGTTGTCACAGCCATTGCTCCCGATCTGTGCCGACCGCGGCGTTAACGTTTTCGTAACCATCGCGCTTGAGCAGCGCGTCGAGGCCTTGGGCGATGTCATTGGCGAGGCTGATGCCGCCATAGACAAGGCCGGTATAGAGCTGCACCGCCGAGGCGCCGGCGCGGATCTTGGCGTAGGCTTGCTCTGCCGTTGCTACGCCGCCGACCCCAATCAGGGGAAGGCTTGTCTGGCCCGCCAGCTTTGCAAGAACGCGGGTGGACTTTGTGTATAGGGGCTGGCCGGAGAGGCCGCCGGTTTCGCTGCGGTGCGGCGAAGAGAGGCCTTCGCGGGACAGCGTGGTGTTGGTCGCGATGATGGCAGCGAGGCCGGATTGTTCGGCTACGGTGGCGATCTCGGCCAGCTCCCGATCATCGAGATCAGGGGCGATTTTGAGGAAAATAGGTAAAGGTTTCATCAGACCGGCGTTGGCCTCCATCACACCGGCGAGGAGCGCGGAAAGCGCGGCAGCGCCTTGAAGATCGCGTAGCTTCTCGGTGTTGGGGGAGGAGACATTCACCGTTGCGAAATCAATATGCGGGCCGCAGCAGGCGAGTACCTTGGCGAAGTCGGATGCGCGGTCGGCGCTGTCCTTGTTGGCGCCGAGATTGAGGCCGACGATGCTGCCCGCGGGCCGCTTGGCGAGACGCGCGGCGATGGCCTCCATCCCGTCATTGTTGAAGCCGAAACGGTTGATCGCGGCTTGATCCTCAGAGAGCCGGAACAGGCGCGGCTTGGGGTTGCCCGGTTGCGGGCGCGGGGTGGCGGCGCCCACCTCGACAAAGCCGAAGCCGCAGCGCGCGAGTGGGGCCAAGGCGTTGGCATTCTTGTCAAATCCGGCGGCGAGGCCGATGGGGTTGGGCAGGTCCATGCCGCAAAACTGCGTGCGAAGGCGTGGCGATGTGACGGGGCCGGAGCGCGGGCCGAGGCCCGTTTGTAGCGCGGTCAGCGCGAGGCCATGCGCCTTTTCAGGGTCGACGCTGCGCAGGAATTTCAGGCCGATATTTTCGAGCGCTCTCATGCCATGTCTTTCGGAAATTGGTGCTGCCCATCAACGAGCGGGAGCGGCATGCTCCAGAGGATATCGGCCATCTGCAAGGGCCGATAGAGATGCGGAAAGAGCGCCCCGCCGCGCGATGGTTCCCAGCGCAGATCGTCACCGAGTGCCGCGCTGTCGAGCGCCAAAAGAACCAGTCCGTCCTCGCCTGCAAAATGCTTGGCAGCGGTTTCTGCGGCCTGTTCGGCGGTGGAGAAATGGACGTAGCCATCGGTCACGTCGATTGGGGCGCCGAGCGTCTCGCCTTGGGCCTGAAGTGCAGCCCATTCGGGCGCGCGGAATATCTTGTAAATCAGCATGCCCCCTGATGCCGCCATGCAGCGCTGCGGTCAAGATCGGGTAAAAACAGCGATGCACAATCCATGCACAACTGATGCACAACTTATGCATATCGCACCTGCAGCAACGTTAACAAAACGTTACGAAACATGCGTATAGTTTACCCTTAGGTTAAAATTGACCGAACAGTAAAACCGCGTAAGCTGTGCGCATTCCAACTGGGGGATTCCAAAATGATGAGAACTTTGATGACGACGGGCGCTGCATTGGCGCTGACGGCGGGGGCTGCTGCGGCGGATTTCTCGCTGACGATTTTGCACACCAATGACTTCCATGCCCGATTCGAGCCGATCAGCCGATTCGACTCCGGCTGCTCTGCCGAAGACAACGCGGCGGGCGAGTGTTTTGGCGGGACGGCGCGGCTTGTGACCGCCGTGGAAGAGGCGCGCGCGCGGGCCGAAAACTCGATCCTTGTCGATGGCGGCGACCAGTTCCAAGGCACGCTGTTCTACACTTATTACAAGGGCGCGATGGTGGCCGAGTTCATGAACAAGCTCGGCTATGACGGCATGACCGTGGGCAACCACGAGTTTGACGACGGGCCGGAAGTGCTGCGCGGCTTCATGGACAGCGTGAACTTTCCGGTGCTGATGTCGAACGCGGATTTCGACGGTGAGGAATTGCTTGCCGGTGCCTTGCAGAAATCGGCTGTGGTCGAAGTCGGCGGCGAGAAGATCGGCATGATCGGCCTGACGCCGGAAGATACCGACGAGCTGGCAAGCCCCGGACCGAATGTATCCTTCACGGATCCGGCGGCGGCAGTGCAGGGCGAAGTGGATAAGCTCACCGCGATGGGCGTGAACAAGATCGTGGTACTTTCGCATTCTGGTTACGGCGTGGATCAGGAAGTTGCCGCCAATACGACCGGCGTTGATGTGATCGTGGGCGGGCATTCGAACACCTACCTCAACAGCAATGACGAGGACGCGGAAGGCCCATACCCGACCATGGTGGGTAATACCGCGATCATCTCGGCCTATGCCTATGGCAAGTTCTTGGGCGAGTTGAATGTGGTCTTTGATGACGCGGGTGAGATCGTTAGCGCCGCAGGCGGGCCGCTGATCATGGATGCCGAGGTTGCCGAGGACAGCGATACCGTTGCGCGGATTGCTGAACTGGCGCAGCCGCTGGACGAGATCCGCAACATGGTTGTGGCGGAAGCTGCTGATGCCATTGAGGGCGACCGTTCGGTGTGCCGTGCGATGGAATGCGCGGCGGGTAACCTGATTGCCGATGCGATGCTGGCGCGTGTGGCCGATCAGGGCGTGCAGGTGGCCATCCAGAACGGTGGCGGTATCCGTGCCTCGATCGACGCGGGCGAAGTGACGATGGGCGAGGTGCTGACTGTGCTGCCGTTCCAGAACACGCTGGCGACATTCGAAGTGACGGGCGAAACCATCGTCGCAGCGCTTGAGAATGGCGTGAGCGAAGTAGAGGACGGCGCTGGGCGCTTCCCGCAAGTGGCGGGGATTTCGTTTACGGTTGACCTCTCGCAGGAGCCGGGCGCGCGCGTGAGCGATGTCATGGTTGGCGGTGCGCCGATTGATATGGCGGCGACCTATGGCGTGGTGTCCAACAACTATGTGCGCAATGGCGGTGATGGTTACGCGATGTTCCGCGATGCGATGAACGCCTATGACTTTGGCCCTGATTTGGCCGATGTGACGGCGGAATACATGGCCGAGAATGCACCCTACACGCCCTACACGGACGGGCGGATCACGGTGATCGGCAACTAAGGGTCGCACCTTATCAATAACGCCTCCGCTGGCAACGGCGGGGGCGTTTCTTTTGCGCGCAGGCTGGTTTAGAATTGATGCATGGACCATCCGCTGATTGACCTGATCAATGCCCGTATTGCCGAGTCCGAGGCGCGCGGCGATTTTGACGACTTGCCCGGCGCGGGCAAGCCGCTGCCGGAGTGCGACGACCCAGAGAATGCGCTGTTGCACCGTTTGGTGAAGGAAAACGGCGCTGTGCCGGAGTTTGTCTCGTTGTCGCGGGAATTGCAGAAGCTCAGGGAAGAGCTGAGGGAAACCGGCGACCGGACGCGGCGGCGGGATATCATGAAAGAGATGTCGATGATGGATGCGCGGATCGAGATCGCGTGCAAAGCGTGGCGCAAGTAGATGTGCGGGCGGATGGCGACGCTTTTGCCGCATGACGCGATGGCGCAGCTTTTTGGCGCGGCGATGGCGAATGATTTACCCGATGTGCCGAATTATAACGTCTGCCCCACGGTATCGGTGGCGGTGGTGACATCGGAGACAACGGTGCGGCGGCTGCGGCCGATGCGCTGGGGGTTTATCCCGCATTGGTACAAGGCGGCGAATGGCGGGCCGTTATTGATCAACGCGCGGGCGGAGACGATTGCCGAGAAGCCTGCCTTTAAGGCGGCGTGCCGTGCGCGGCGGTGTTTGATCCCTGCGGCGGGGTTTTATGAATGGGAGCGGCCGGATGGCGGTGAGAAGCTGCCGTGGTTCGTGCAGCGGGCGGATGGGGCGCCGATGGTCTTTGCCGGTATTTGGCAGGATTGGGAGGGCGACGGGCAACGCCTGACGACCTGTGCGGTAGTGACGACCGAAGCCACGGGCGAGATTGCCCGCATCCATCACCGCAGTCCGGTGATTTTGGAGGAAGGCGATTGGGGCAAGTGGCTGGGCGAGGAGGGTCACGGCGCGGCACTGTTGATGCAGCCCCCTTCCGAGGGAGTGGTGCGGACCTATCGGGTGGGCAAGGCGGTGAACTCCAACCGCGCCAGCGGGCCGGAGTTGCTGGAGCCGCTGGAGGACTGAGAACGCCCGATTAGACTTCTGCGCCGAGCTTCGCGGAAGGGGCGACCCAGACCATCAAGAGATAGGCGAAGACGCCCGCGCCGAGGTAGCCGAAGATAATAGGGAAGAGGGTCATGTTGAAATTGAGGCCGATGATGCTGGCGACGGCCATGCCGCTGAGGGTCGAGATCGTCGCGAAGATGGCCGTGGCCAGGCCGGCGATATGGCCGAGGTTTTCCAGCGCGATGGCTTGGATATTGCCGAAGGTCAGGCCAAGGAAGAACATCGCGAGCGCGGTGAACGCCATGAATTGCCAAAGCGGCGGTTGCGGCGTGTTGAAGAGCAGCGCGAGGAAGCCAAGGCTGAGCGCAACAAGCAGGAGCATCGCGGCACGGCAGACTTGCTCCATCCCGAAATAGGTGAGGAGGCGGGAGTTGGAGATCGTCGCCAATGCGATGAAGGCGCCGCCGATCCCGAACAGGACCGAGTAGAGCGCGCCCGCGCTGTAAAACTCCTGAAACACCTGTTGTGAAGAGTTGACGTAGCCCATGATGGCCCCGTAGCACAGCCCGCTGGCGAAGCTGTAGGCCATGGCGCAGCGGTCCCGCAGCACCTCGACAAAGGCGCGCAGGATGGGTGTGAGGCGGAAGGAGCGCGGGGCGACGAGGGTTTCGGGCTGGCGCAAGTAAAGCCAGACAACCCCGAGCACCGTGACCACCGACAACAGGTTGAACAGGCCACGCCACGGCAGGAAGAGCAACAGCGCTTGGCCAATTGACGGGCCGATCACCGGGACCAGAATGAAAATGCCGATCACGAAGGACATGATACGCGCCATTTCGCGCCCCGAGTAACGGTCGCGGATCATCGCTGTCGTCACCAAGCGCGGGCCGGCTGCGCCGATGCCTTGCAAGAAACGCCCTGCGAGGAGCATCTCGAAGCTTTGTGCAAGCGCGCATGTTAGGCCGCCGAGGGCAAACAGCCCGACGCCGATAGCGATGGCGGGGCGACGACCGATGCTATCGGAGAGTGGCCCGAAAACCAGCTGTCCCGCCGCAAGGCCGAGAAAGACGAATGTGATGATCAATTGCCGGCTGTTGCCCGCATCTACGCCCAGCTCGGTCGCCATCGGGCCGAGGGCGGGGAGCAACACATCGATCGAAAGCGCCACGGTCGCCATCAGCAGGGCCGAAATGGCGACGGTTTCGAGGATTGAAGGGGCCTTGGCGATACGCATGAGATCATCAACACCGGAACCGGGCGTATGGCAAGCGGTCCGTTATTGCTGAAGGCTAATGCGAGGGGCTTTTCAAAGGGTGCGGTGGCGTGTTTGGTTGGGCGATATGTGGGGGAAATCGGGTTTTTGGTGAAATTGACGCCGAGAAACCGTCCGTTGTCGCTGGAAGCGGTTGCGGAGTTCTGCGAGAGTGGATTTATTGACCGCGAAATGGGGTGCTCTAGCTGCCCCATCAGGAGGCGAGGCGGTACCGCTGCTGGTAGCCGCAGAAGATTTAGCGATAGGAGAGACGATGCGGTATCACGCAGCAAAGTCATTCGAAGAAGCTGCCGCAATCGCGGAAAAGGCCGAAGGCGTCACGCGGTTCATGGCCGGTGGCACCGATGTGCTGGTGCAGATGCGCGCGGGGATTGTGACGCCGGACGATCTGATTGATCTCAAGCACATCGCGGGCGTCAATGATATTACCCGCCTCGAGGATGGCAGCTGGGAAATCGGCGTCGCCGTGGCTGGCGCGCGGCTTGGTGCGCATGAGGCGCTTTGTGCCGATTGGCCCGGTGTTGTGGAAGGTATGGAGCTTGTTGGTTCAACGCAGGTACAGGGGCGGGCGACGCTCACTGGCAACCTGTGCAACGGCTCGCCTGCGGCGGACGGAGTGCCCGGATTGGTGGCGGCTGGTGCTGTGGCGAAGATCGTTGGCCCCTCGGGCAGCCGCGTGGTGCCGATCGAAGAAATCCCCGCAGGCCCCGGCAAGACAACGCTGGCCAAGGGCGAAGTGATTGCCGCAGTGCGCCTTCCGGCGCGTGGCGCGGGGGGCGGTGATGCCTATCAGCGCTTTATCCCACGGACCGAGATGGACATCGCGGTGGCTGGCTGTGCGATTAACCTGCGGGTTGAGGGCGATACCGTGACCGAAGCGCGGGTTGCCATCGGCGCGGTGGCGCCGACGATCCGGCTGGTGAAGGACGCCGCTGACGCGATCATCGGCAGCACGCTCGATGACGCGGCGCTTGCGGCGCTGGCGGCAGCGGTGAGCGCGGCGGCAAGCCCGATCAGCGATAAGCGCGGCACCACCGAATTCAGAACGGAAGTTGTGGGCGTATTGGCACGGCGCGTGGCGCTGGTGGCCTATGCCCGCGCGAAAGGAGAGAAGGTATGAGCAAGATCCACGTTAGCACCACTGTCAATGGCGACAGGGTTGAGTTTCTTGCCGATCCGCGCGAGACGTTGCTCGACTGTTTGCGCGACCAGCTGGACCTGACCGGCACCAAAGAAGGCTGCGGCACTGGCGATTGCGGCGCCTGTTCGGTGACTCTGGACGGCACGCTTGTTTGCTCGTGCCTCGTGTTGGGGATCGAGGCCGAGGGCCGCGAGATCGGCACTGTCGAGGGGATGGCAGAGGGCCATGAGTTGCACCCGCTACAGCGCAAGTTCATTGAACATGCGGCGCTGCAATGCGGCTTTTGCACGCCGGGGTTCCTCGTTGCGGCGAAGGCGCTTTTGGAGAAGAACCCCGACCCGACCGAAACCGAAGTCCGCTATTGGCTGGCGGGCAACCTGTGCCGGTGCACGGGCTATGACAAGATCGTGCGGGCCGTGATGGATGCGGCAGCCGAAATGCGGCAGGAGGCAGTGTGATGGCGAAAGACGAATTCAACCAGTATCGGCTTGTTGGTACACGTCCTGATCGCCCTGACGGGCTGGACAAGGTCACTGGCCGCGCCCGTTACGGCGCGGATATCTCTGCACCTGGTATGCTGTGGGGCGCTGTTGTCCGCTCGCCGCATGCACATGCGCGGATCGTGAAGATCGACACCTCGAAGGCCGAGGCGCTTACCGGCGTCAAAGCGGTGGTGACGCGCGCCGATTTCCCCACCGGCCTGACCGGCGACGAGTGGGACCTGCAAGAAAACACCATGGCGGGCGAGAAGGCGCTTTATGACGGCCATGCCGTTGCTGCCGTTGCTGCCACATCGAAGCTGCGGGCCGAGGAAGCCGCGCGGTTGATCGAGGTCGAGTACGAGGTTCTGCCGCATGTGGTGGACGTGGACGAAGCGATCAAGCCTGATGCGGTGGTGATCCGCGAAGGGGCGGCGCTGCCCAGCGTACCCGAAGGGATGCCGCCGAACGTGGTGCGGTATTTCGAGAACGGGCGCGGCGATCTGGAGGCCGGATTTGCGGCTGCCGATCTGGTGATGGAAAAGACTTACAAGACCGAAGCCACCCATCAGGGGTATATCGAGCCGCATGCCTGCCTCGGGCAGCTTGGTGCCGATGGCAAGGGCGAGATGTGGGTATGCACGCAGGGGCAGTGGTACATTCGCAAGATGTGTGCCGATGTTCTGGGCCTTGAAAAGTCGCAACTGCGGGTGACGCCATCGGAGATCGGTGGCGGCTTTGGCGGCAAGACGACGATCTTTATGGAGCCACTGTCGCTGGCGCTGAGCCGCAAGGCGGGTGGCCGCCCTGTGAAGATCGTGATGAGCCGTTCGGAAGTGCTGCGGGCGACGGGGCCGACTGCCTCGGCCTCTATGGATGTGAAGATCGGCATGAGCAAGGACGGGATGCTGACCGCAGGGCATGTGGAATTCCGCATGCAGGGTGGCGCGTTCTGGGGAGCGCCGGTGGATATGGCGCTGGATTGTGCCTTTGCGCCGTACAAAATGCCGGCGGTCATGCATATCGGCTATGATGTGCTGGCGAACCGCCCGAAGGCTGCGGCCTACCGCGCACCGGGATCGCCGATGGCGGCGTTCGCGGTGGAGAGCCTGATCGACGAGATGTGCCGTGAACTGGGCCTTGATCCGCTGGAGATGCGCCTCAAGAACGCCGTGCGGGAAGGCGACAAATCGAGCTACGGGCCGAAATTCAAGAAAATCGGCCTTGTGGAAACGCTCGAAGCCGCGAAGGCACATCCGAACCTTTCTGCACCGCTTGGCCCGAACCAAGGGCGCGGCGTGGCGGCGGGCTTCTGGTTCAACCACGGCGGCGAGACGTCCGTGACGGTGGCGCTTTCGGAGGACGGGACGGTGACGGTTTCTGCCGGTACGCCCGATATCGGTGGCAGCCGTGCCTCGATTGCGCTGATGACGGCGGAGACGTTTGGCATCCCCTACGAGAACGTGCGGGTGAACATCGTTGAAACCGGCGCGCTGGGCGTCAACGAGCCGACCCACGGCAGCCGCGCGACCTTTGCCACCGGCAAGGCCGCAGTGGAAGCCAGCAACGCGGCGATCAAGGAAATGTGCCGCCGTGCGGCGGTGGAATGGGGGATCGACCCTGAAGCCGTTGAATGGGTGGACGGCGCTGTAAGACCCGCAGGGCCAAATGCAGGTAAATTCCCGCCGATGAGCATCGCCGAGATTGCGGGCAACATGGGCGATACCGGCGGCCCGATTTCGGGCCACCACGAGGGCAACCTGAGCGGCTATGGCGCGAGCTTCGGCTGCCATGTGGTCGATGTGGAAGTGGACCCCGAAACCGGCCGGACGACGGTGCTGCGCTATCTGGTGGTGCAGGATGCGGGCCGCGCGATCCACCCTGCCTATGTGGAAGGGCAGTATCAGGGCGGCGCGGCGCAGGGCATCGGCTGGGCGCTCAATGAGGGCTATGTCTATGGCGATGACGGGCGGCTGCAAAACAGCGTGTTCCTCGATTATCGCGTGCCTGTGGCCTCTGACCTGCCGATGATCGACACGGTGATCGTGGAAGTGCCGAACCCGGGCCACCCGTTCGGGGTACGCGGGGTTGGCGAGACAGGCATCGCGCCGCCACTGCCGGCAATTGCCAATGCGATCCATTCGGCCACTGGCACGCGGTTGCGTGACTTGCCGATGAACCCGCCGAGCGTTCTTGCCGCGATGAAGGCGCAGCGGAATGGTTGAGGTGAACCTTTGGTCCGGTATGCGCCGCTTCGTGGGTGATGAGCTCGTCGTTGAGGTTGAAGCCGAAACCATCGGAGAAATGTTGGATGCGCTGGTAGCGGCGCATCCGGCGCTGGAGCCGATCATCGCACAAGGGGTATCCGTCGCGGTGGATGGAGAGATCCATGTTGGCCGGCATGTCCCGATCCCGCCGGGGGCAGAAGTGTACCTGATGAACCGTTTGAAGGGCGGCTGACGCAGAGGGCGCGGACCGTCTTGGTGTCGAGCGGGGCTTGGAACCAAAGTGATCCTTGCCTCACTACGCGGAGCGAAACCAATAGAGTGATTTGCGAAATAATTGGCGGCGTCTCCAACGCGGGAGGCGCTGGGGAGGCTGCTATTTGCACCTTTGAGTTGAGCTTCATTGTAGCGCCTGTGAGTTGAAAAATCAGTGGATTGAGGGGGTTGGCGCAACCTGCATGAGCATTCTGAATATGTGACGCTGCGTTCTATAGCGTTGTGCAGAGGCGAAATGCGTCTGGTTTTCATGAAGATGGGTTGACCCATATGCAGGGCTGATTACCTTGCTGTCCAATTGGTCAAAAAAATGGCCTTCACCAGGGGAGACGATTTAATGAAAACACGCACAGGTTTACTTGCAGTGGCTTTGCTTGCCACGACAGCCGTGGGCGCATCGGCTGAAACGTTGCGCTGGGCGCGCGCGGGCGATTCGCTGACGCTGGACCCGCATGCGCAGAACGAAGGGCCGACCCATACGCTTGCCCACCAGATTTACGAGCCGCTGATCATTCGTGATATGGCCGGACAGTTCCAGCCCGCATTGGCGACCGATTGGGCGCCTTCCGCTGATGATCCGAATGTCTGGGTCTTTAACCTCCGCCAAGGCGTGAAGTACCATGACGGCGCGGATTTCACTGCCGAGGACGTTGTGTTCTCGATCAATCGCGCGAAGTCCGAGAACTCGGACATGAAAGAATTGCTGACGTCGATCGTCGAAGTGCGGGCGGCGGATGATTACACGGTTGAGATCGTGACGGATGGTCCGAACCCGATCCTTTCGTCCAACCTGACGAACCTGTTCATGATGGACAGCGGCTGGGCCGAGGCCAATGGCGCTGTTGATGTGCAGGATGTTGAAGGTGGCGAGACGACCTATGCCTCAACCAACACCAACGGCACCGGCCCGTATATGCTTGTTAGCCGTGAGCCGGACGTAAAGACGGTGCTGACCCAGAACCCCGACTACTGGGGCATGGGGGAGTTCCCGCTCGAAGTGACGGAAATCGTCTACACCCCGATCCAGAACGCTGCGACCCGCGTTGCGGCGCTGTTGTCGGGTGAAGTGGACTTCATTCAAGACGTGCCGGTGCAAGACCTTGACCGTGTTGCAAGCACTGACGGGCTGACCGTGAAGACCGCACCGCAAAACCGCGTGATCTTCTTCGGGATGAACCAAGGCGCGGATGACATCGCCAACGACAACGTTGAAGGTGCGAACCCGCTGGCCGATGTGCGGGTACGCCGCGCGATGAGCATGGCGATCAACCGCGATGCCATCAAGCAGGTGGTGATGCGCGGCCAGTCGGAGCCGGCTGGTATGATCGCGCCGCCCTTCGTGAACGGCTGGACCGCCGAAATGGATGCCGCGTCGAAAACCGATATTGAAGCGGCGACGGCGTTGATGGCCGAGGCGGGGTATGAGGACGGTTTCTCGATCCAGCTGGACTGCCCGAATGACCGCTACATCAACGATGAGGCGATCTGTCAGGCCACGGTTGGTATGTTGGCGCAGATCGGCATCACCGTGAACCTCGATGCGAAGCCGAAGGCGCAGCACTTCCCGCTCATCACCAATGATCAGACGGACTTCTACATGCTGGGCTGGGGTGTGCCGACATATGACTCCGAGTACATCTTCAACTTCCTTGTTCATACCCGTGGCGACGAGCGCGGCAGCTGGAACGGTACTGGCTACGCGAATGCCGAGGTGGATGCGATGATCCAGAGCCTTGCTTCGGAAACGGATCTGGACGCCCGTAACGCTACCATTCAGGCGATCTGGGATCATGTTCAGGACGACCAGCTCTATATCCCGATCCACCATCAGGTGCTGAACTGGGGTATGACCGATGCCGTGGGCATCGAAGTGAGCCCGGAAGACGATCCGAAGATGAAGTTCTTCACCATGAACTGATAAGGATGGGGCGGCGCTGAGGCGCCGTCTCTCTTTGTGTTTAACCCGCCCGCGCGGCCGTAAAACCCGCGCGGGCGGGCAACCATTCGGGGTCCCATGCTCGCCTATGTTCTCAGACGCGTTTTCCAATCAGCGATCGTGCTGCTGATCGTTGGATTGGTTGCCTTTGCAATGTTCCGTTACGTCGGTGATCCGGTCGATAACATGCTTGGGCAGGAGCGCACGCAGGCTGATATCGAGCGGCTGCGCGATAGGCTGGGGCTCGATCTGCCGTTTCCCGTTCAGTACTGGCGTTTCTTGCAAGAAGCGGCACAGGGCAACTTTGGCTTGAGTTACCGGCAAGGGCGGCCCGTATCGGAGATCCTAATGGAACGCGCGCCCGCAACGCTGGAGCTGGCAGCGGTTTCGGGGATGATGGCGCTGGTGATGGGGATCGGGCTTGGCGTCTTTACCGCTATCCGACGACGCGGATTTTCGGCCAGTGTGATCATGACGCTCAGTTTGGTCGGGGTATCATTGCCGACCTTCCTGATCGGGATATTGCTGATTTACTTGTTCTCAGTGGAACTGGGCTGGCTGCCCAGCTTTGGGCGCGGCGAGGTGGTGGATGTTGGCGGGTGGACGACCGGCTTCTTGACGTTGTCGGGCCTGAAGGCGCTGATCCTGCCGTCGATCACGCTGGGGCTTTATCAAATGACGCTGATCATGCGGCTTGTTCGCACCGAGATGCTGGAAGTGCTGCGGCAGGATTACATCCGGTTTGCGCGGGCGCGGGGGCTGCGGGAGCGGGCGGTGAATTTCCGCCATGCGCTGAAGAACACGCTGGTCCCGGTTATTACGATCACCGGCCTTCAGCTTGGTTCGATCATCGCCTTTGCGATCATTACCGAGACGGTCTTTCAGTGGCCGGGGGTTGGGTTGCTGTTCATCAATGCGATCCAGTTCGTCGATATCCCCGTGATGGCGGCTTATCTGATGCTGATTTCGGTGATGTTTGTGGGGATCAACTTGATTGTTGATCTGCTGTATTTTGCCATTGATCCGCGCTTGCGGGTGGATCGTTCGGGAGGTGCGGGAAAATGAGTGGAACGACGTCCTCCCCAATGCGGCGGCGGCTGGCAGAAATCTGGCAAAGTGATTTCGTCTATTCTTTCCGCCATGCGCCGGTGGCCTTGGCCTCGGCTGGCGTGGTCTTGCTGATGGTGCTGGCGGCGGTTTTCGCGCCGTTGATAGCGCCGTTTGATCCGTTCAACCCAGCGACGCTGAACCTGATGAACGGGTTCACCCCGCCGATGGAGCCGAACGCCTTTACCGGCGAAACCTTCTGGCTTGGCACCGACGATCAGGGGCGGGATGTGTTCTCCACGATCCTGTTTGGCATGCGCATTTCGCTGTTTGTGGGTTTTGCGGCGGTGATGCTGGCGCTTGTGCTGGGCGTGGTGCTGGGCCTGCTGGCCGGCTATCTGGGTGGCTGGACCGAAACGGTCATCATGCGGGTGGCAGACGTGCAGCTGACCTTTCCGGCGATCCTTGTGGCGATGCTGATCTTCGGGATCGCGAAGGGGATTACGCCACCTGAATACCGCGACCAGATGGCGATTTGGGTGCTGATCCTCGCCATCGGACTGAGTGACTGGGTGCAGTTCGCGCGGGTGGTGCGGGGCGCGACGCTCGTTGAGAAGAACAAGGAATATGTGCAGGCGGCCCGCCTGATTGGCCGCGCGCCGCTTGCGATCATGCTGCGCCATATCCTGCCCAACGTGCTGAACCCTGTGCTGGTGATCGCGACGATCAGCCTTGCGTTGGCGATCATCGCGGAGGCGACGCTGTCATTCCTCGGCGTGGGCGCGCCACCGACCCAGCCATCGTTGGGGACGTTGATCCGTATCGGGCAGGGATTCCTGTTCTCGGGTGAGTGGTGGATTTTGCTATTCCCAGCGGCGACGCTGTTGGCGCTGGCGCTGTCGGTCAACCTGTTGGGAGACTGGTTGCGCGACGCTTTGAACCCGAGGCTGAGATAATGAGCGAGACGGTTCTTTCGGTACGCGATCTTGTGGTCGAAATTCCGACCCGCCGCGGTGTACTGCGCCCTGTGGACGGGGTGAGCTACGATATCGCGCGGGGTGAAATCCTTGGTGTTGTGGGGGAAAGTGGCGCGGGCAAGTCAATGACCGGCAATGCGGTGATCGGCCTGCTGGACCGCCCCGCACGCATCACTGGCGGAGAAATATGGCTTGGCGACACGCGCATTGACGGGCTGAGTGGCGCGCCGATGCGGAAGCTGCGGGGGCGGCGGATCGGGATGATTTTTCAGGATCCGCTGACATCGCTCAACCCGTTGCTGACAATTGGCGATCAATTGACCGAGACGATCCTCGAACATCTGCCAGTCACTGCCGCCGAGGCGCGGGAGCGGGCGATCGCGGGGCTTGAGGAAGTGGGCATTCCGGCTGCGCGGGACAGGATCGATAGTTATCCGCATGAGTTCTCAGGCGGGATGCGGCAGCGCGTCGTGATTGCCTTGGCGCTATGCGCCGAGCCGGAGCTGGTCATTGCCGACGAACCGACCACGGCGCTTGATGTTTCGGTGCAGGCGCAGATCATTGCGTTGTTGAAGCGGTTGTGCCGCGAGCGTGGCGTTGCGGTGATGCTTGTGACGCATGACATGGGCGTGATCGCCGAGGCCGCAGACCGCGTGGCGGTGATGTATGCGGGGCGTTTGGCCGAACTGGGGCCGGTGCGGGAGGTGCTGACGCGGGCGTCGCATCCCTATACCGCAGGCCTGATGGCGTCGACGCCATTGGCGAGCCAAGGACGCCGGCGGTTGCGGCAAATTCCGGGATCAATGCCGCGTTTGGGCAACTTGCCGGACGGCTGTGCGTTTCATCCACGGTGTGATTATGCGCAGGACAAATGCCGGATGAACCCAGGGCCACATATTTCGGATGGGGCGGGGCGCGCTGCGTGCTGGTTCCCGCTGGACGCCAGGAAGGAGCAAGAGGCATGATGCCATTGATCCGCATTCAAGGGCTGGGGCGGGTTTTCGATGTGTCGAAGCCGTGGCTGAACCGCGTGGTGGAGCGCCTGCCGAAGCGACATTTGACGGCTGTAGCGGATGTGAGTTTCGATGTGGCGGAGAAGTCCGTCTATGCGCTTGTGGGTGAAAGCGGCTCCGGAAAATCGACGATCGGGAAGATGATTGTCGGGCTTTTGAACCCGAGCACGGGGGCGGTGGAGATCGACGGTATCGACCTTGCCTCTGAACAGGATGCGGCGCGGATCGAGCGCGTGCGCAGCGATATCCAGATGATCTTTCAAGATCCCTATGCATCGCTCAATCCCCGTTGGCGGGTGCGTGATATTATCGTTGAGCCGCTCGCCGTGCGGAAGAAACCAACGGCGGGCGTGGCGGAGCGGTTGTTGGAGCAGGTCGGCCTTTCGGCTGAGGATGCGGAGAAATTTCCGCACGAATTTTCGGGCGGGCAGCGGCAGCGGATTTGTATCGCGCGGGCGCTGGCCTCGGAACCGCGTGTGATCGTGTGCGATGAACCGACATCGGCGCTGGATGTCTCGGTGCAGGCGCAGGTGTTGAACCTGATGAGCGATCTGCGCGAGGAATACGGCCTCACCTATGTGTTCATCAGCCATGACCTGACGGTTGTGCAGCACATGGCTGATGTGATCGGGGTGCTGTATCTGGGCCGCTTGGTAGAGGAGGCGCCACGGGACGAACTGTTTGCAACGCCGCGCCACCCCTATACGCAAATGTTGTTTGATGCGGCCCCCAAGATGGACGGGTTTGGCCGCGAAGTAGAGCCGCCGAAAGGGGAGATTCCCGATGCGATCAACCCACCGAGCGGCTGTGCGTTTCACCCGCGTTGCCCGATGGCGACCGATATCTGCAAGAAGCAACAGCCTGAAATGCGCGGGATCGGCGCGGCGCGGGTGGCCTGCCACAACGCGGAATAGCTAGGGGGTAATCACCACCCGGGTGCCCCATGACCGGCAGGACTGCGCCAAAGGCGCGGGCAGGGGGGCATCGGTGAACAGCGTGTCGAGATCGGCCAGCGAGGCGATCCGCGCAGGGGCGCTGCGGGTGAACTTGGTGTGATCGGCCACGAGGAGGGTCTTGCGCGATTGGCGCAGGATCGTCTGGCTGACGGTGACTTCCTGAATGTCGAAATCGAGAAGATCGCCTTCTTTGTCGAGGGCGGAGCAGCCGATCACGGCGAGATCGAATTTGAACTGGCGGATCGTCTCGGCGGCGAGGTTGCCGACCAGACCACCATCGGCGCGGCGCAGTTGGCCGCCGGTGACGATGACATCGCAGCTTTGGTTGGCAGCGAGGATCGTGGCGACGTTCATGTTATTGGTGACGACGAGCAGGTTCTGGTGATCCAGAAGCGCCTCTGCCACGGCCTCCGTCGAGGTGCCGATATTGAGGAACAGCGAGCAGTTGTTGGGCACCTCGGACGCACAGGCGCGGGCGATGGCGCGTTTGGCGTCCTTGTTCAGGGCGCGGCGTTCAGCGTAGCCGATATTGGCGGTGCCAGAAGAAAGCACCGCGCCGCCGTGGACCCGCTCAAGGCGGCCTGCTTCGGCAAGGTCGCTGAGGTCACGCCGGATGGTTTGCAAGGTGACACCGAAATGCGCGGCGAGCCCTTCGACGGTGACTTTGCCTTCGCGGCGGGCAATTTCGAGGATTTCCGGTTGCCGGAAGGATTGTGACATGGGGGCTCCTGACCGTTTGCCGCGCGACTGTTGCAGCGAATATGCGCGAAGTAAAGTTTTCGGTCTGCGAAATCGCGCGAAATGCGCCAAAGAGAACTTAAACGAACATAAATTGATTGCGTTTTGCTTCGTAATTTGAGAAAGACGCTGCGAAAACGGTGCTGGAGGCGCGCGTGAATTCATCGGCTGAGACGGATATTCGTGATCTTTTTGTCATTGGTGGCGGGATCAATGGCTGCGGCATCGCGCGGGATGCGGCGGGGCGGGGGCTGTCGGTGACGCTGGCAGAGAAGAACGACCTCGCCTCGGCAACCTCCTCGGCATCAACCAAGCTGTTTCACGGCGGGTTGCGCTATCTGGAGTATTTCGAGTTCCGCTTGGTGCGGGAGGCGCTGATCGAGCGGGAGGTTTTGCTGAGCGCGATGCCGCATATCAGTTGGCCGATGCGCTTCGTGCTGCCGTATCACAAGGACATGCGGTTTGAATCCGATACGCCGACCTCCAAGCTGCTGGGCGTGATCATGCCGTGGATGAAGGGGCGCAGGCCCGCATGGCTGATCCGGCTTGGCTTATTCCTCTACGATCATCTGGGCGGGCGGAAGATCTTGCCCCCCACAGCGACGCTGAAGCTCAAGGCCGCGCCAGAAGGCGCACCGCTGGAAGCACGGTTCGAGACGGCCTACGAGTATTCCGATTGCTGGATCGAGGATTCGCGGCTGGTTGTGCTCAATGCGCGGGATGCGGAGGCGCGGGGCGCTGAAGTGCTGGTGCGGACGGAAGTGACCTCGGCGCGGAGCGAGAACGGCATTTGGCATGTCGAGACACGCGACACGGAGACGGGCGCGGTGCGGCAGGTCCGCGCGCGGATGGTGGTGAATGCCGCAGGGCCGTGGGTGGGCGATGTGATTCAGAGCAAGATCGGGCTAAATTCGCGCGAAGGGGTCCGGCTAGTGCGGGGCAGTCACATTGTGACGAAGCGGCTTTATGATCACGAGAAATGCTACTTCTTTCAAGGAACCGACGGGCGGATCATCTTTGCCATCCCCTACGAGACGGATTTTACCCTCATCGGCACCACGGATGCGGAGCACAGTGACCCGTCGGAGAAACCTGTCTGCACCGAGGCGGAGCAGGACTATCTGTTGAATTTTGCCAATCAGTATTTCCGCCAGACGCTGACGCGCGATGATGTCGTTTGGACTTATTCTGGTGTGCGGCCGCTCTATGACGACGGGGCGAGCAGCGCGACGGCGGCGACGCGGGACTATACGCTGAAGGTGGATCGCAGCGCGGGGGCGCCGGTGCTGAATATTTTTGGCGGCAAGATCACCACTTACCGGCGCCTAGCCGAAAGCGCGTTGGAAAAGATCGCGGGTGAGTTGGACGTTGCGAAAGGCCCGTGGACGGCGGGTGTGCCGCTGCCGGGTGGGGACTTTCCGGTGGATGGGGTTGACGCCTTGATCGCGGAATTGCGGGCAAGTTACCCGTTTCTGACCGCGCGTTGGGCGCGGCGGCTGGTGCGCGCCTATGGCACCGAGGCGCGGGATATTCTGGGCGCGGCCACCACGGTGGCTGATCTGGGCGAGGATTTTGGCGCGACGCTGACAGAGGCGGAAGTGCGCTGGCTGATGGACAAGGAATACGCCCGCAGCGCCGATGACGTGGTCTGGCGGCGCAACAAGCTGGGGCTGCGGCTGAGCGCGGATGAGATTGTGGCGCTGGATCAGTGGGTGCAGGCGGCGCGCGCGGCGGCGTGAGGGGCTGGCGCACCACGGCGCCAGCGATCACCGCATGACAAACGGATTGGCCATCGGCTTGTCGGATGTGTTGATCCAAGTGGTTTTGGTGCGGGTGTAATCAAGGATTGCTTCCTGCCCTGCCTCGCGCCCGTAGCCGGATTGATCGAAGCCACCGAAGGGCGCGATGGGGGACACCGCGCGGTAGGTGTTCACCCAGCAGATACCGGCCTTGAGCCGTGCCGACACCCGATGCGCCCGCGCGACATTTTGCGTGAAAACGCCGGAGCCAAGCCCGAACGGGGTGCTGTTGGCGATGGCGATGGCTTCTTCCTCGGTATCGAAGGGCAGGAGCGACATCACGGGGCCGAACATCTCGATCTTCAGCGTTTCGGTGCTGGTGTCGGCGCATTCGACGAGCGTTGGTGCCATGAAATTGCCGGGGCGGTCCAGCGGGGTGCCGCCAAAGCGGATGCGCGCGCCGCCTGCCGTGGCTGCGGCAAGGGTGCTTTCGATCTTGGCGATTTGGGCCTGTGTGCAGAGCGGTCCGATATGGGTGTCGGATGATAGTGGATCGCCAATCACCACGCCTTGCATCTTTTCTTCGATCAGGGTGGCGAGCTTTTCAAGGATGGAGCGGTGCACCAAGCCGCGCGTCCCGGCGACGCAGCTTTGGCCGGAGGCACCGAAATTGCCAGCGATCAGCCCGTTTGCGGCGCCATCGAGATCGGCATCCTCGAACACGATGATCGGGGATTTGCCGCCAAGTTCCAGCGTCGTGACCGCGAAGTTCTCGGCGGAATTGCGGACCACATGGCGGGCGGTTTCGGGGCCGCCGGTGAAGGCGATGCGGTCGACATCGGGGTGGCGGGTGAGGGGGATTGCGCAGTTTTCGGCGTCGCCTGTGATGACTGACACGACACCGGGCGGGAAGCCTGCCTCCTCTATCAGTTTGGCGAATTCGAGCATCGGCGCTGGCGCGATCTCTGATGCTTTCAGGGCCACGGTGCAGCCAGCGGCCAAGGCAGGGCCGAGCTTGGTGGCGGTGAGGAACATCTGCGCGTTCCACGGCACGATCGCCACGACCACGCCGATCGGTTCGCGGCGGGTGAAGACATGCATATCAGGCTTGTCGATCGGCAGGACAGCGCCTTCTATCTTGTCAGCGAGGCCCGCATAATAACGGTAATAATCCGCGACATAGGCGGATTGGGTCGCCGTTTCTGCCAGCAGCTTGCCGCTGTCTGTCGTCTCGATCGCGCCGATATGCTGGGCGTTTCTTTCGATCAGGTCAGCAAGACGATAGAGCAGCTTGCCGCGCTGGGTTTGGGTGATGTCGCGCCATGCGGGATCACCGAGCGCCCGCCGCGCGGCGGAGATGGCGCGTTCCACATCCGAAGGCGCGGCGCAGGCGAAGGTGGCCCAATCCGTGCCGGTGGCGGGGTTTTGCGAGGACATGACCTGACCGTCTGCGCCATCGACCCACGCGCCGTCGATAAAGAGCTGGTAATGTGGTTTCTGGCTCATTGGTGTCCTCATTGAAAGGCGGGCATGACGTCGTCGATGAAGCGGGCGAGGTTGTCGCGCTTGCGCTCGAAGCTCATACCGTTGTCGTTCCAGAACGAAAACTCGTCATAGCCCAAGTCTTCGTAGCGTTTGATCTGGTCGATCACATCCTGTGCGGTGCCTATCGTCAAGTCACGGTGGAGGTTTTCGGGGGCCATCATGGTGTTGGCGGCCATTTCATCGGCAGTGAGTTCCTGAATGAGCCCTTGTGAAACGGGGCGCTTGTTCTGGAACCATGCGCCGAAATAGCAGTACCACTGGGACAATTCCTGCGCAGCGTGGGCGACATCGGCGTCGTCCTTGCCGACATAGGTGTGGTGCAGCAGCATGATCTTCGGGCGCGGGCCGGAGTAGCTGTCGCAGGCGGCATTGAAGCGGCTCATCAGGGTTTCGATCTCTTCCATGCCCTGCCAGAGCGGCGTGACCTGAATGTTGAAGCCGTTATGGACGCCGAATTCGTGGCTGTTGGGATCGCGGGCCGCGATCCAGATCGGTGGGCCGTTCTCTTGCAGGGGCTTGGGCGCAGAGGTGGTGGCAGGGAAGCTGAAGAACTCGCCCTCATGGGCGCAATCGCCGGCCCAGAGCTTGGGCAGCAATGGGGCCATTTCGCGCATGCGTTGGCCTGCTTCCCATGCATCAAGACCGGGCATCAGGCGCTCATATTCATAGGAATACGCGCCGCGTGCGATGCCAAGCTCGATCCGGCCGCCGGTGATCAGGTCAGCGGACGCGGCTTCGCCCGCCAGTTTGATCGGGTGCCAGAATGGGGCGATCACCGTGCCGGTGCCAAGGCGCAGGTTCTTGGTGTGGTTGGCGATGTTGATCAGCGGCAGAAGCGGGTTGGGTGTTATGGTGAAATCCATCCCGTGATGTTCGCCTGTCCAGACTGCGCGCATGCCGCCATCGTCGGCCATTTTGCACAGTTCGATGAAATCGGCGTTGAGCTGTTCATGAGAGCGGTTCGGTGTCATGCGCTCCATATGGGCGAAAAGCGAAAACTCCATCGATCAGGTCCTTGTTTGTAAACTGTGAACGTCGCCTGCCTCGGTATTGCCGAGGTACAGGGTAAAACTGCGGGTGCGGGATTCGATCTCGTAGCGGGTCATCATCTGGCCGATTGACGGATGCGTGTAGCGCAGCGAGGGGAGGCTGCGGGTTGGGATTTTGACCAGCGGGCACTCGGCGGAGATCGACGCGGCGGTGGCGAGGAAATAGGCGTAATGGGTGCGGGTTTTGGTATCGTCAAAAACGGAATAGGCGGCTTCGACCTCGGCGGTGACGCCTTGCGCCTGTAGCGCTTTATGCAGGTCATCGCGCAGGTTGCCGCGACTCTGGCTGGTGATCTGCGGCGGGCGGAAGCCGGTAGCCGTTTCTTCCAGAAGGATGTGCGCATCCTGTTCGATAATGGCGCCGTAGACGACCTCGCCCGCCGCTGGGGCAAGTGCTGCGCGTTCGAGGCCGAGGCTGAAATATTTGCCGCCCGCATAACCGAGGCCGAGCCCATCGTTATGGGTGAAATCCTTGACCTCGCCGATCAGGATGGCGTGATCGCCCATCGGGATGGATTGATTGGTGGTGCAGGAGAACTGCGCCAGAGCGCCTTCGTTCAGCGGCATGTCATGCAGATCAAAGTGGTGCGGCACCTTGGCGAAGCGGTCGCCTTTGTAGCCTGCGAAGGTGTTGGACACCTCCTCCTGACCCTCTGCCAGAATATTCACGGTGAAGTGGCTGCATTGGGCGAAGGCCTCGTAGGAGGATAGGAACTTGCCGGGGCAGACCAGCAGAAGCGGCGGGTCGAGCGAGACGGAAGAAAAGGAATTGGCGGTGAAGCCGACCGGCTTGCCCGAGGGATCACGGCTGGTGACGACGGTGACGCCGGTCATGAAGCTGCCAAAGGCGCTGCGCAGGGCGCGGGGATCAAGCTGCGTCATGGCAACACCTCTTCCGCGAAGGCCAGAAGGGCGGCGCTGACCTGCGCAGCATGAGTCATCGGCATCATATGGGCGGCATCATCAAGGATCAGTGCGCGCCCATGTGGGGCGAGATCGGCCATGGCCTGCGACATGGCGGGGGTTGAGTTCGGCTCGTCCGCGCCGGTCATAAAAAGGGTGGGGCAGTGCAATGACTGTAGTGTCCTGCGGGAGGGGCCGTTCGCTTGCGCAAAGACGCGGTAGGCGGCGCGGTAGGCGGCGGGATCGACGCTGGTGAGCCAATCTTGGCAAGCTGTGCGTTCGGGCGAAGTGGTGCTGCCGAACCAACGTTGGAGCGTGCCTTCGGGATCGGCGGTGGTGATACCGTCAAGCTGCGCGGCGCGGGCCTTTACGGCGCGGGCGGCCTCTGGCGGGCGTTCGAAAACGGCGTTCAGGGCGGCGACACCACGCACGAGATGCGGGTAGCGGGTGGCGAGATCGAGGACGACCATCGCGCCCATCGAATGGCCGATGACGAGCGCGGGCGCGGTTATGCCTGCCGCGATCGCATCGGTGTAATCGACCAGCGCCAACGGGTTTGAGGGCAGGGGCGCAGCGCCGTGGCCTAACAGATCAACGGCGGTGACGTGATATCGCACCGCCAGTGCGTCGATTTGCGGGTTCCACGCCTCGGCCCGCAGGCCAACGCCGTGGATCAGCAAAACCGGCTGGCCGCTGCCCGTGTTGATGGCGGGCTGGCCTACGGCCTCAGACCGCTGCCGGGTTGTCCAGATCATGCCCGAGATCCTTCAAATCCTGATAGCGATCACCGATGCGGTGGTGCGGGCGGCCGCCTGTCGCGCCGCCGAGGACGACGACGATCTCGTCATTGCGCGGAGCATCGGGAATGGCGAATTGGATGGTCAGGTAATGCGAGCGGCGGCCAGCGTCGTTCTTGTCCATCAAAGGCACCATGATCGGGGTGTTGGCGCCACCGCGCGTATTGGTGAAGGCGAGGTAAGATTTGGCGCCCACGGCCTCGCGGTAGAAATTGCCGAAACGCAGGGTATGGATCAGGCCGGAGGCATGTTCGATCTCGCCGTCAATTCCGACGACAGCGGCTTTGCCATAGGCTTCGATCGCCTCGCCGCTGCCAGCGAGGGCGATCATCCGGTCGGTCATCATTTCGCCGAGGATAGGGCCATAGACCTGAATTTCGGGCTTCAGGTCTTCGACGTAGCGGCCAGCCCACGGGTTGCGCACAACAGCGGCCACCGCGAACATCCGCCACGGTTTGTCGGCGGCGCGGAAGCCTTCGATCAGAACCTCTTCGTCATAGGTCACGATTTTACGGATTTCGGGCAGCATTCTGTTCTCCTATTCGTCGCCTTGCCGTTATCCGGTGCTGCAATTTTTTTGACAAACGAAGTAATTCAGCGCTTAGGTATTACGAATACTAATGGCTTACTTCTATCATGGCGAAATCCCTTCCTCCCCTGACATGGTTCCGCGCTTTTGAGGCGGCGGGGCGACGCCTGAGCTTTACCGCTGCGGCGGAAGAGATTGCGATGACGCAATCGGCGGTGAGCCAGCAGGTCAAGGCGCTGGAAACACGGCTTGGGGTGGCGCTGTTCACCCGTCATGCGCGGGGTCTTTCGCTGACAGATCACGGGCGGCGGCTGTTGCCGCAGGTGGAAGCGGCGCTGGGCACGCTGGCGGATGCAACGGAAGTATATGATGCGGGGCCGGTGGACCGGCTGCTGACGGTCGCGGCATCGATCAGTATCGCGCAATGGGTTATCTCGCCCCGCCTGCCGGAGTTCACCGCGTTGAACCCAGAGGTGCAGGTGCGGTTCTTGAGCGCGATCTGGCCGGATGATTTTCACAATGCGCGGGCGGATGTGGAGATCCGCTTTGGATCGGCAAAACAAGTTGGCGGCAATGCGGAACGGCTCAAGCCTGACCGGCTTGTGGCGCTGAAATCGCCCGATCTGGAAGGCCCACTGGAAGAGTTGCCGCTGATCGAGGCGGTGGGGACATCGAGCGGATGGCGGGCGTGGGGCGCGGAGATGGGCCGCGTGATGCGGCCTGAGATCTTTGTCGATAGCTACGGGATGGCGCTGCAACTGGCCGCGCATGGCAACGGCGTGGCCTTGGTCAGTGCGCTTTTGGCGAAACATGCGGTGGAAACTGGCGTGTTGGTGCGGGCGCATGAGGGCGCGATTGCCGGTCAGGAGGGGTATTACCTGTCGGTCAATGCGGAGAAACCGGAGGCGCTGCGGTTTCGGTCATGGTTGCTGGCGCAATTGCCGGAGGCGGAGAGCGCTGCGTGAGCGCTCGTGTCAGGCATCGAGCGCTTTGGCGATATCGCTCTGCATCTTGCGGACCTCGGCTTCGAGCTTGGTGATGAAGGCCGCGCTGACCAAAGACTGGGTCGCGAAAGCCGGTGTCAGGATCGACACGCTGTTGGAGATTTTTGGGCTGAAGCGCCGGATCGCGAGGGGTTTTGGGTCGGGCGCCTGAAGCAGATGGCTATAGGCGGTTATCATATCGCTGATCATCACGCACAGCCCCGCGCTGACGAACTGAAGTCCGGGGAGAAAGGTCCGTAATTCCAGCCGCTTATTGAAGTGGTGGCCGGTTGCCTTGAAGGCGGCTTCGGTTTGCAGGGCTGTTTGGTGCTCATCAAACAGCACCGCCATCGGGCGACCATCAAGATGGGCGGGGGTGACGAATTCGGCCTGTGCCAAGGGATCATCGGCAGGCAGGATGCAGACGCATTCAAGCTCGAAATCGGTTTGCCGGATCGAGGCGCGGGGCGCGGGGGTTTCTGAAAAGCCTATATCGAACTGCTGGGAAGCGACGAGTTCTTCGATCAGGTCGGAGGAGCGCATGATGAGCGAGACGTCGAGCGCCTCTTTGTCGCGTAGAAAGTCGGTCAGCAGGCGGGGAAGAAACACGCTCGATGCCGCCGGATGACAAGCGATGCGCAACTTGCCGGAATCGAGTGCGCTGATGCGCTGGAGGGTGCGTTCGGTGCGTTCGACGCGGGCGAGGATGTCTTCGCATTCTTCCAGAAAGAAACGGGCCTCGGGTGTTGGGGTCAGTTTGCCTTGGGTCCGATCGAACAGGGCGAAGCCAAGTTGTGCCTCAAGTGTTTGTATCATCGTCGAAACCGCAGGCTGCGTGCGCCCGACGCTGCGTGCGGCCTGACTGATCGAGCCTGAGCGCATGACCTCGCGAAAGGTGGTGAGCTGTCGAAGGGAAAGATGCATGGGTATAAATCCAATTGATGGGATCAAAGATATTATCAAATTGATTTTATGATCAAGGCACTGTTTCGTTGATGCATGGCGTGCGGACGATCGCCGCCACGGGGGGGACATGGATACATTCTCGAAATTTTTGCTGACCGCGCTGATCCTTATTGTCGCGTTGGGACAGTTCGTGCAGGTGATCACGCGCTACGTCTTACAGATCCCCGTAATGGGGCTGGAAGAGACGATGCTCTATCCGACGCTGTGGCTCTATATGTTCGGCGCGATCAATGCCTCGCGCGAGAACACCCATATCCGCGCGAATGTGCTGGAAATCTGGCTTACGACGGATGTGCAGCACAAGGTGCTGGCGATTATCGGCGAGGTCATAAGTCTGATCGTTGGGCTGTGGCTGCTGTCATGGGCGTGGGACTACACGCGCTATGCGTGGCGGGTCTGGAAGGAAAGCCCGACGCTCTACATCCCGACATTTTACTCTGACGTGGCGCTGGTGATCGGGCTGACGCTGATGATGGTCTACACTGCGTGGCACCTGCTGGGGCATGTGCGTGATCTGGCGAAAGGAAATGCCCAATGATTGAGATCGCGCTACTGGCAATTGCCGTTCTGGTGCTGACGCTGACCTTGGGCGTGCCGCTGCCGTATTGCTTTGGCGCCGCGCTGATGGTGATGTATTTCATCGGTGACGTGACGATGAAGGGCATGATGCTCTGGGGCTTCCAGCAGATGGGGAATCCGGTTTTGCTGGCGATTCCGCTCTTTGTGCTGGCGGGAACGATAATGTCGGAAAGCGGGATTGCGGCCTCGCTCTTGCGGTTTGTGAACGCCTTTATCGGCCATATCAGGGGCGGATTGGGCGTGGTTGCGGCGGTGTCTTGCGCGGTGATCGGTGCGATCTCGGGCTCTGGCCTGACGGGTATTGCCGCTATCGGTCCGCTGTTGATCCCGGAAATGGAGAAGCGCGGCTATCCGCGTGAATATGCGACTGCCTTGATCGCCAACTCGTCGATCCTCGGGCTATTGATCCCGCCGTCGGTGACGATGATCGTTTATGGCTGGGTGACGGATACGTCGATCCTTGCCTGTTTCCTTGCCACGCTGGGGCCGGGGCTGTTCATCATGTTCAATTTCTCGGTGGTGAACCTGTTCATGTCGCGCAAGTTCGACCTGAAGCTCGACGAGAAGCCGACCTTCAAGGAACTGTCGAGCGAAGTGGCGAAGCGGGGCTTCAACGCGACGCCCGCGCTGTTGATGCCGGTGATGATCCTCGGCGGGATTTATGGCGGGGTGATGACCCCGACGGAGGCCGCCGCATTGGCGGTGATCTATGCGATCCCTGTGGGCTTTTTCATCTACAAGGGTTTGCGCTGGGAGAACTTCCTGTTTGCGGGAAAGGAAGCCGCGACGGCGGTGGGCGCGATCATGATCATGATCCTGTTCTCGATGATCCTCGGGCAGATGTTCGTTTACGAAAGCATCCCGCAAAATCTTGTCAGCTCAATCTTTGAAATCACCGAAAACAAGGTTCTGCTGCTGATCCTGATCAACATTCTGCTGTTCCTTGTGGGCATGGTGGTCAATGACGTGACCGCGATCATTCTGATTGCGCCGCTGTTGCTGCCCTTGATGAATGCGATCGGGGTGAGCCCTGTGCAATTTGCCGCCATCATGGGCGTCAATACCGCGATGGGCGGGGTCACGCCGCCCTATGCCTCGATCCTGTATCTGGGCGCGCGGATCGGCAAGGTGAAGGTCACAAAAGTGATCCCGCCTGCAATGGTCCTGATCGTGACCGGCTATGTGCCTGTCGTCTTTCTGACATCTCTCTGGCCCGACCTGTCGCTCTATCTGCCGCGCCTGTTCGGCTACTAATCCAAACCAAGTTAATCCAACGGAGGAAACCCAAATGAAACATTTCTTGACCGGCACCGCTGCCGCAGCGCTGATCGCGCTTTCCGGTATGGCCAGCGCACAAGACCTCAAGATGAGCCATGTGCGCCCGCAGGACGCCACCATTGACGTGGAACTGCGTGCCTTCTCGGCCACGGTGGCCGAAGCCACAGGCGGCGACGTGAATATCGAAATCTTCCCCGCCTCGGCGCTGGGCGATTACACGACCGTGCAAGAGCGCGTCAGCGTTGGTGCGATTGACATGGCAACGCAGCCTGCAGCCACGGCGGCTGACCGTCGTATGCAGATCAGCTCTTTCCCTTACCTTGCTAACAGCTGGGATGAGGCGCGCGCCGCCTATGGCCCGAACGGCCCTGTGCGCAACGTGATGGCAGAACTGTATTCCGAGCAGGACATCACCATGCTGGCGGCGTACCCTGTGTACTTTGGCGGTATCTCCCTGAACACCGATCCGGTGAACCCGGGTGATCCGTCGCAGTCCAACGGCATCAAGGTGCGCGTGCCGGGCATCAAATCCTTCCAGCTGACCGGCGAAGCGCTTGGCTATATCCCTGCGCCGATCCCGTTCTCGGAAGCGTTTACCGCGATTCAGACCGGCGTTGTTGATGGCGTGATCGGCTCCGGTGCGGAAGGCTACTACGCCTCGTTCCGCGACGTGACCAAGGCCTATATCCCCGCTAATACACACTTCGAGGTGTGGTACATGATCATCTCCAACGAGTCGCTGGCGGCGATGGATGCCGACGATCAAGCGGCGCTTAAGGCGGCTGCGGCTGATTTCGAAGCGCAGCGCTGGACCGTGGCAGAGGCCGATCAGGGCAAGTGGGAGCAGCGCCTCGCAGACGAGCTGGGCGCGACCATCGTGGAACTTTCTGACGCCGAGATGGCCGCGATGGCTGGCAAGGTCCGTGCCGAGGTCTGGCCGGAAGTGTTGCAGGATGTGGGCGCCGAGTGGGGTCAGGGCATCCTTGACCAACTGGCCCAGTAAGCCATTTGAACAGGGCAGGGCGGCGGTGTTTGCCGCCCTGTTTTTATGAAACCCCAACCGGAGAGAGAGCACGATGGAAGCGGATTATGCGATCATCGGTGGCGGTGTTGTCGGCCTCTCCGTTGCGTGGGGTCTGCTGAAACGCGGCAAGCGTGTCATCGTGATCGACGGGGATGACGGGTCGTTTCGGGCCAGCCGCGGGAATTTCGGGCTTGTCTGGGTGCAGTCCAAGGGGATGAAACAGCCGCGCTATGCGCGTTGGTCGCAGGAATCCGCAGCGATCTGGGCCGATTTTGCCAATGAGCTGGGAAGCAATACCGGCAAAGCCGTGCCGTTGGAGCAGCGCGGCGGGTATGATCTGCATTTCTCGGAAGAGAGTTTGCAGGAAACGGTGGCGAAATATGAAGTTTTGAAAGAGCAGCTGGGCGGCGATTACCCTTACGAGGTTTTGGGTCACAACGCCTTGCGCAAGGAAGAGCCGCATATCGGGCCGAAGGTGGTAGGCGCTATTCTGCACCATCAGGACGGGCATGCGAACCCGCTGAAGCTGCTGGCGGCGCTGGCGGATGATGTGCGCCGCATGGGTGGGCAGGTGTTGAACGGCAAGACCGTCACCGACGTGACGAAGCCGGACAGCTTCCGTGTCACATGCAGTGATGGAACTGTTCTGCAAGCGGCGAAAGTGATCCTGTCTGTGGGGCTGGGCGCGGCGGTGCTTGGGCCGAAGCTGGGCTTTAAGGCACCGATCCGGCCGCAGCGGGGGCAGGTGCTGATCACCGAAAAAATGCCGAAGCTGATCAACCGCCCCTCGCTGATCGCGCGGCAGGTGGATGAAGGTGGTATCCAGATTGGCGCAACGAATGAAGAAGTCGGAACGGACGACCGCGTGACCCAATCGGGGCTATCGGGGCTCGCGGCGGATGCGATTGCGGCCTATCCGGCGCTCGCCAAGGCGCAACTGGTGCGCAGTTGGGGGGCGCTGCGGGTGCTTTCGCCCGACGGGTTGCCGATCTACCAAGAAAGCGCGGAGCTGCCGGGGGCCTATCTTGTAACCTGCCATAGCGGGATCACGCTTGCGGCGGCCCATGCGCGCCTGTTGCCGGAATGGCTGGAAGGCACCGAGGCGGCGCCTGATCTGGAGGTGTTCAGTGAAGACCGATTTGCCGTTTCTTGAGCTTGATGGGGGGCCGAAGGTCCGGATCGTCTTTGACGGGCAGCCACTGGAGCTGACCGAGGGGGCCAACCTTGCCGCCGCGTTGCTGGCGGCAGGGGTGCATGTGTTCCGGCAGACGCCAGTGTCAGGCGCGCCGCGTGCGCCGTTTTGCATGATGGGCGCGTGTTTTGACTGCCTTGTGGAGATTGATGGCGTGACGCGACAGGCCTGCATGCTGGAAGTTGCGGACGGGATGGAGATTGCGCGCCCTGCCCATGCAGCCGGAGGTGACGATGCAGAGCTATGACCTGATAATCATCGGTGCAGGGCCTGCGGGCATGGCGGCCGCAAAAGAGGCGGCCGAGCGCGGGCTTTCGGTTGTGGTGCTGGACGAGCAGCCCCGCGCGGGCGGGCAGATTTTCCGTGACGTAGAGAAGGTCAGCGCCGCTCGAGCGCGGATCCTTGGGCCGGATTACCTGCATGGCAAACGCCTGACGGATGGGCTTTCGCAGGCGGGTATCACGCATATTGCGGGTGCTGTTGCTTGGGCGATTGAGGACGGTTTTTACGTTTCTTATACGCAAGGCGGCAAAGCCGCGCAGATCACCGGCGCGCGCATTTTGCTAGCAACGGGTGCGTTGGAGCGGCCGATGCCGATACCTGGCTGGACGTTGCCGGGGGTGATGACGGCAGGGGCAGGGCAGATCCTGCTCAAGCAATCGGGGATTATCGCCCGCCGCGCGGTGCTGGCCGGCTCTGGCCCGCTCCTGTACCTGATCGCGGCGCAAATGGTGCGGGCGGGGACGCCGCCGCTAGCCCTGATCGAGACGCAGACGATGCGGGATTTCATTACGGCGCAGGCGCATTTATTCGGCGCGTTGCGCGGCTGGCGATACCTGCTGAAGGGCGCGAAATTGTTGGCCGAGATACGCAAGGCCGACGTGCCGCGCTATCGTGGTGTGACAGATCTGCGGATCGACGGAGAGGGCCAAGCGGAGGCTGTTGCGTTCAGCGCGAAGGGGCGTCGCCATAGGATCGCTTGTGACACGGTGATGCTGCATCATGGTGTTGTGCCGAACCAGCAGGCGGCGCGGTCGCTCAATGTACCGCATCGCTGGAACCCGCAGCAGAAGTGTTTTGCGCCGGTCGTTGACGGCTGTGGCGCGACGGGGGTTGAGGGTGTTTATATCGCCGGAGATGGCGCAGGCATCGGCGGCGCTGAAGTCGCGGAAGTGGCGGGCCGGATCGCGGCGCTGAAGGTCGCGGCGGATATTGGTAAGCTGTCACAAGCGGACTGTGATGCGGCGGCGGTCCCTTTTCAGGCGAAATTGGCGCAGGCAGGGGCGGTGCGCCCGTTCCTCGATGCGGCATACCCGCCTTTTGCGGAGGCGCTTTCGCCCAGCGATGCGACAATCGTTTGCCGCTGTGAGGAAGTCACCGCAGGGGATATCAGGGGGTACGCGAAGATCGGATGCCTTGGCCCGAACCAGACCAAAGCTTTTGGTCGCGCTGGAATGGGGCCGTGCCAGGGGCGCTATTGCGGCTTGACGGTTACGGGCATTCTGGCAGAAGAGAACCGTAAAAGCCCCGATGAAACAGGATATTATCGTATCAGGCCACCGCTGAAGCCGGTGACGCTGGGGGAACTGGCCGCGATGGATGCGCCGTGCAGCGATGCGGCGGAATAGGAGAGAAAAGAATGATCGAACGGATCGAAACCGGCCAGCGTATGAGCAAGATCGTCAAGCATAACGGCGTTGCTTATCTCTGCGGGCAGGTGGGTGAAGGCGCGACCGTTGCCGAGCAGACCCGTGACTGCATTGGCCGTATCGAAGCGCTGTTGGAAAAGGCAGGATCGTCGCCGGAACAGATGCTTCAGGTGGTGATCTGGCTTGCGGATATGGCGGATTTTGCCGAGATGAACGCGGTGTGGGATGCATGGGTGCCGGAAGGCCATGCGCCGGCTCGCGCCTGTGGCGAAGCAAAGCTCGCGCGGCCTGATCTGAAGGTCGAGATGATTGTAACGGCGGCGTACTGAGCCGCTGGAACCTAGCTCACGGCGGGCTTGAGGTTTGCAATCAGGTGATGGAACTTCTCGCCCTGAACCGCGACGTGATCGCGGATCGCGGCGGAAGCGCGCTCGCCATCGCCCGCTTCGAGCGCTTTGAAGACGGCCTCATGTTCTGTCATTGACTGGCGCATGCGGCCCCGAAGCCGCAGTTGAAGCCGCCGGAAGGGTTGCAAGCGGCGGTGCAGGCGAAGGCATTCCTGCTCCAAGAAGCGATTGCCCGACTGCTTGTACAAAATCCCGTGAAACTGCTCGTTCTCGCGGTAGTAGCGGTCGGCGTCTTGGGCCTCGACCGCTTGATTGCAGCGCATATTGGCAGCGTGCAGTTCGGCGATGGCTTCATCCGATATGCGGGTGGCGGCGAGGCGGGCGCAGACGGCTTCAAGCTCGGCCATTACCTCGAACATCTCGATCAATTCCAGCGGCCCAGGCTGACGCACAAACACGCCACGGCGGGGAATTTGCTCCGCTAGGCCGGATTGCGTGAGCTTTTGCAGCGCTTCACGGACCGGCGTGCGCGATACGGAGAACCGCTCGGCCAGTTGGACTTCATCCAGCCGGTCGCCATTTTCGAAAGTGCCGTCGAAGATCATGCCTTCGAGCTCTTCCGCGATGATATCTGCGCGTTTGCGTTCCATGAATTGCCTATACCGCTCCGAGAGAATCTGTGCAATGCATCTCATATTGTATACAAAAATATTGACCTGAGATACAAAAAAGTCAATTAAGGATGCGATCCGGTGCCGAATCGGACTCAATCAAAGGGAGGAAGAAATGAAGAAGACACTTATGACAGCAGCCGCCGTGGCGCTGATGGCAGGAGCGGTGCAGGCTGCAGAGCTGCGTCTTTCGCATCAATGGTCGACTCAGGACGTGCGCCACAAAGTGGCGCAGATGGTTGCGGATGAGGTTGCCGCGGCTGGCGTCGATCTTGAAATCACGATCTACCCGTCGCAATCGCTGTTCCGCGCTCGCGAGCAGTACACGCCCGTCAGCCGTGGACAGCTTGACATGACGATCCTGCCGCTGAGCTATGCCGGCGGCCAACAGCCGGCCTATAATCTTACCCTTATGCCGGGTTTGGTGCGAAACCATAACCATGCGGCGCGTCTGGTTGAATCGCCGTTCATGGATGCCTTGGAAGAGATCATGGCAGGTGATGACGTTAAAGTGTTGGTGCACGGCTATTTGGCTGGTGGCTTTGCCGGTGTGAACGGCTGTATCACCGGACCGGATGACGTTGCCGGATTGCAGACCCGCGCGGCGGGCCGCGCGTTCGAGCAGATGCTGGCGGGCGCTGGCGCATCGATTGCGTCGATGGCGTCCTCGGAGATCTACAACGCGATGCAGACTGGCGTTCTGGATGCGGCAAACACGTCGTCTTCGTCCTTCGTGTCCTATCGGATCTACGAGCAGGTTTCGTGCTACACCCCTGCGGGGGACTCGGCGCTGTGGTTCATGTATCAGCCGCTGTTGATGAACCTGTCGACCTTTGATGGCCTGACTGCCGAGCAGCAGGAAGCCTTGATGGCCGCATCTGCGAAGGCGCAGGCCTTCTATCTGGAAGAAGCAATCGGTGAAGATGCGGCATCTGCGCAAGTCTTTGCGGACGCCGGTGTGGAGATTGCGGAAATGTCTGCGGAAGATTTCGCGGCATGGCGCGCAATTGCTGCCGAGACGTCCTACGCATCCTTCGTGGAGGACTATCCCGAAGGTCAGGCGCTGCTTGATCTGGCGCTCGCTGTGGAGTGATCCAAGCGCGGCGGCCGGAGATGATCCGGCCGCCCGTTCTGATGACGCCGACGCCCGAACGGCGCGGCCAATGAAACTGCAAGAACATTGGAGATTGCCATGGCTGGGCACAGTTCAGCAGCCGAAGCGCAGACGGGGGATAATCTGTTCCTCAGGAGCGTTGCTGCGATATCAACCTTGGCCGGATGGGCCTCCGCCGCGATGATCGTTTCGGCCGTCGCGATTACTGTACAGATGATTTTTGTGCGCTTCGTCCTGAATGGCTCGACCATTTGGCAGACGGAAGCGGTGATTTACCTTATGGTCGGGGCGACGCTCATTGGCTTGCCCTATGTGCAGCGGTTGCGGGGCCATGTGAACGTTGATCTTGTACCGCTGATGCTGCGGTCGCGGGCGCGGTTTTGGATGAGTGTGCTGACCTCGCTCATGTCAATCGCGGTTGTCGTGGTGATGCTGTGGTACGCTTATGAATTCTGGCACCTCGCCTATGAGCGAAACTGGCGCTCGGACACGGTGTGGGGTGTTCGCTTGTGGAAGCCTTACCTCTCGTTGCCAATCGGCTTCGCGCTTCTCCTTTTGCAACTTATCGCTGACCTCGTTGCCGTGATCCTCGGTGTGGATCGGCCTTTCGGTCTGGAGGACAACTGATGGACCCGCTACTTCTTGGCGCAATTGTCGCTATTGCAACTATTGTCGTGCTCTTTTCCGGTGTTTCGGTTGCCATCGGTTTGTTGATCGTCTCGGGTCTTTTCCTGTTTGCCTTTGATGGCATGCGGTCAGTGGAACTGATGCCCGAAATCCTTTTCGGAAAGCTGGATAATTTCGCGCTGCTATCGATCCCGATGTTTATCATCATGGGGGCATCTATCGCCTCGACGCGGGCGGGCGCGGACTTGTACGAAGCGCTTGAGCGCTGGCTGACGCGGATCCCCGGCGGGCTTGTTGTCTCGAACCTTGGTGCCTGCGCGCTGTTTGCCGCGATGTCGGGCTCGTCGCCCGCGACCTGTGCGGCCATCGGCAAGATGGGCATCCCAGAGATGCGCAAGCGGGGATACCCTGATGGCGTGGCCGCTGGCTCGATTGCCGCTGGTGGCACGCTGGGTATCTTGATCCCGCCGTCGGTCACGATGATCGTTTACGGGATTGCCACGGAAACCTCGATTGGGCGTCTGTTTCTTGCTGGTGTGATCCCCGGATTGATGCTTGTGGGCCTGTTCATGGCGTGGTCGCTTTACTCCACTTGGCGTTCGGGTGATGCAGCGACGCTGGGCGCGGGCAGCTATACCTGGGCGGAGCGGTTCGAGATCTTGCCGCGCGTGCTGCCCTTCCTCGCGATTATCATTGGTGTGCTTTACGCGATGTATGGCGGGATCGCGACGCCGTCGGAAACGGCTGCTGTGGGTGCATTGCTGTGCTTGTTGATCGCGATGATCATCTACAAGCTGTGGAACCCGAAAGACCTGTGGGTTGTCCTGCGCGACAGCACCAAGGAATCGGTGATGATCCTGTTTATCATTGCAGCGGCGGGGGTTTTCTCCTTCATGCTGTCGTCGCTGTTCATCACCCAGTCAATCGCCGAGTGGATCGGCACGCTGGACGTGAACCGCTGGGTGCTGATGGGGGCGGTGAATGTGTTCCTGTTGGTGGCGGGATTCTTCCTGCCGCCGGTTGCGGTAATCCTGATGGCGGCGCCGATTCTGCTGCCGATCATCACCACGGCTGGGTTTGACCCGATCTGGTTTGCGGTGGTGCTGACCATCAACATGGAGATCGGCCTGATCTCGCCGCCGGTTGGCCTGAACTTGTACGTTATCAACGGCATCGCACCGGATATCTCGTTGCGGACCATTTTGCTCGGCTCCTTGCCCTTCGTGGCCTGCATGGTGCTGGCGATTGTCCTGCTGTGCATCTTCCCCGGATTGGCGACGTGGCTGCCTAATCTGGTGATGGGAACGGCGATATGACGATCCTTGCCGATCTCTTGTCCACCGTTTTCGAGCGGCGCTACCGCAGGGCGGCGCCGGTCGAGTTGGGGAGCCGACCCTTGGCGGAGCTGGCAGAGGAACTGGTCGGGTCTGCGGGCGAAACCTCGGGGCTGGCGCTGGCGGGGGAGATACTCTCGCGGTTCGAAGACCTCGGCGACGGGGAAAAGCTCGCCTTCTTTCGTACAGTGGCGGAGGGGATGGATATTAATCCGGAGCTGGTGCGCACAACGCTGGATGCCTATGAGCGCGCCCCGTCAAAGGAAAGTTACCGCGCCTATGCGGAAGCGACCGAACCACAGCGGCAGGAACTGATCCGGCGGCTGAACCGTGTGCCAGGCGCGACTGGGCAGCTTGTTCGGATGCGGGCTGAGTTGTTGCGGCTGGGGGCGAAGGAGCCGCAATTGGCGGCGCTTGATCTGGATTTTCGGCATCTCTTCGCCTCGTGGTTCAATCGCGGCTTTCTGGTGCTGCGGCCGATCAGTTGGGAAAGTCCGGCGCATATCCTGGAGAAGATCATTGCCTACGAAGCCGTGCATGCGATTGCCTCTTGGGATGATCTGCGGCGCAGGCTGGAGCCGAGCGACAGGAGGTGCTTTGCCTTCTTCCATCCTTCGATGCCTGATGAGCCTTTGATCTTTGTCGAAGTGGCGCTGACCAAGGGGATACCGGGGTCGATCCAGAACCTCTTGGCGGAGGATCGCGCGCCGATGGCCGCTGCGGATGCGGATACGGCGGTGTTTTATTCGATTTCCAACTGCCAGCGGGGGTTGGCCAGTATTTCGTTCGGCAACTCGCTGATCAAGCAGGTGGCCGCGGACCTGTCTGCCGATCTGCGCGGGCTGACCACATTCGTGACACTCTCGCCGATCCCGGGCCTTGCGGCGTGGGCGAAGCAGGAAGGGCTGGAAATGCCAGTTAACGCACCGGAAGCGATGCGGCAGATGGCGGCGCACTACCTTTTGCACGCGAAGGGTAGGGGCGGATTGCCCTTTGACCCTGTGGCACGCTTTCACCTTGGGAACGGGGCAAAGGTCCATGCGGTGCATGCGGAGGCCGATGCCTCTGACAAGGGGCGGGCGCACTCGGGCGGCACGATGGTGAACTACCTTTATGACCTTAACGCTGTCGCGCAGAACCATGAGCGATACGCGACCACTAATGCCGTCCTCGCAACGGCCGAGGTGACGAAAATCGCCGGTGCCAGCGCACCAAGCCAAGTCTAGGAAAGGCAATCAGATGGCAAACCCTCTCTATGACACCCTCTTTGGCGCGCATGCGGGAAAGACCGATCCGTTCCTGCATCTGGCTGACGGTTCTGAGCTGACCTATCAGGCGTTTTTGGAAATGGCGGCGCGGTATGCGCATACGATGACGCAGATCGGGCTGGAGGTAGGCGACCGCGTTGCGGCGCAGATCCAGAAATCACCCGAGGCGCTGGCGCTTTATGCCGCATGTGCGCAGGCGGGGTTGGTGTTTTTGCCGTTGAACACGGCTTATACGGTCGACGAGCTGACTTATTTCATCGAAAACAGCGGTGCCAAGCTGGTCGTTTGTGATGGCAGCAGTGAAAAGACCCTCGCGCCCGTCGCAAAAGCGCAGGACGCACGGTTGGAGACGCTGAACGCGGATGGATCAGGCTCGCTGTCGGAGCAGGCCGCGCTGATGCCGCCACATTTCGCGACCGTTGATCGGACGGTCGATGATCTGGCGGCTTTCCTTTACACCTCGGGGACGACGGGGCGCTCCAAGGGCGCGATGCTGACGCAGGGCAATCTGCTGTCCAACGCGGAGACTTTGGTGCGCGAATGGCGCTTCACGGCGGATGATGTGCTGTTGCATGCCTTGCCAATTTTCCACACGCATGGGCTTTTTGTTGCAACAAATGTGACGCTTATTGCCGGTGGAAGCATGATCTTCTTGCCAAAATTCGACATTGAGCAGGTTATTGCCCTGCTGCCACGCGCGACGACGATGATGGGTGTGCCGACCTTTTACACCCGCCTGCTGGACGACGCGCGGTTCACCAAGGAACTGACAGCGCATATGCGGCTCTTCGTTTCGGGCTCGGCGCCGCTCTTGGCGGAGACGCATGTGCAGTTCGAGGGGCGGACGGGGCATCGTATTCTTGAACGGTACGGGATGACCGAAACCAATATGAACACCTCCAACCCCTATGACGGGGAGCGGCGGGCGGGGACGGTTGGCTTCCCGCTGCCGGGAGTGGAGCTGAAGATCACGACCCCCGCGGATGGCGCGACCTTGCCCGATGGCGAGGTGGGGCAGATCGAGGTGCGGGGGCCGAATGTCTTTAAAGGATACTGGCAGATGCCGGAAAAGACCGCCGCGGAACTGCGCGATGACGGGTTCTTCATCACTGGTGATCTCGGCAGGATTGACGCGGATGGCTATGTTCACATCGTGGGACGGAACAAAGACCTGATCATTTCGGGCGGCTACAACATTTACCCCAAAGAGATCGAGCTGGTGCTGGATGAGCAGCCGGGTGTGCTGGAAAGCGCTGTTGTGGGGGTTCCGCATCCTGATTTCGGGGAGACGGTCTTGGGCATTGTGGTGCCGGAGCGCGGAGCGCAGCCCGATACCGAGGCGATGATGGAGGCGGTGCGCCAGTCGCTGGCGCGGTTCAAGCATCCGCGCAAATTGATCCTTGTGGATGAATTGCCGCGCAATACGATGGGCAAAGTGCAAAAGAACATTCTGCGCGATACCTATCGGGAGATGTTTACGGGCTAGGGCGCGGGGTCAATGACCCCGCATCCGCCATCGGCGCTTTGCCTCAGGAATTCTTGATGGTGACGGCTTTGCTGGTTGTGTAGGCGTCGAGCCCTTCGATGCCCTTTTCGCGGCCATAGCCGGATTTATGGTTGCCACCGAACGGGAGTTCCACGCCGCCAGCCCAATAATCATTCACGGTGACTTGGCCGCTGTCGATCTCTTGCGCCATGCGCAGGGCGCGGCCGACGTCGCGGGTGAAAACGCTGGCCATCAGGCCGAAATCGGTGCCGTTGGCGAGCTGGATCGCCTGATCCTCGGTATCGAAGAGCTGGACGGAGAGGACGGGGCCGAAGATCTCTTGCTGCACGGCGGGATCGTCGGCGGCGAGATCGGCGATGACGGTCGGCTCGAAGAACCAACCTTTGCCGGTTTCGGGGTCGTGGGTGACTGCGCCGCCTGCGATGATGTTGCAGCCGCGCGCTTTGGCGGCATCCACATGAGACACGATCCGGCCAAGGTGCAGGTCGGAATTGATCGCGCCCATGTTCAGGTCACGGAGTCCGTGCCCATAGGTAACGGCCGCGGCCTTTTCACGGAGCAGATCCATCAGGTCGTCACGCATGCTGCGCTCGATAATAAGGCGCGAACCAGCGGAGCAAATTTGGCCTGCGTTGGAGAAGATGGCTGAGGCGGCGTTTGCGGCGACGGCTTCGAGATCAGCGTCGGCAAAGGCAACGAGGGGGGATTTGCCGCCCAGTTCGAGGGTCAGGCGGGTGATGTTGGGGGCGGCGGCTTGGGTGACGGCGATGCCTGTGCCCACCGAGCCGGTGAAAGTGATATGGTTGACGCGCGGATCTCGCACCAGCGCATCGCCTGCGTCGCGGCCCAGACCAGTGACAACGTTGATCACGCCTTCGGGGACGCCTGCCTCGGTCAAGATTTGGGCCATGACGAGCGCGGTGAACGGCGTGGTTTCAGCGGGCTTCGCGACAACGGTGCAGCCAGCGGCCAAGGCGGGTGCGACGCCACGGGCGAAGGTGGAGGTGGGGTAGTTCCACGGGATGATATGCGCGGTGACGCCGACCGGCTCGCGACGGGTGAAGGCGGTGTAGTCGGGGCCGAGATTGACGGAGCGGCCATCAAGCTTATCCGCCGCGCCAGCGTAGTATTCGAACAGGCGGGCGGAGCCTTGGACGTCGCCCATCGCCTCGCTCAATGTTTTGCCGCTGTCGACGGTTTCGATCACGGCAAGGCGGTCGGCATTTGCCCGCAGCGCGGTGGCGCATTTCAGAAGGATCGCTGTGCGCTCAGAGGGCTTGACCCGCCGCCACATCTCAAACGCTTTGCGGGAACTGGTGAGGGCAGCGTCGATCTCGTCCGCGCCGCCGATGGCGAAGGTGGCGAAGGCGCTGCCCAGACCGGGATCGAAGCTTTCCATCTGCTGGCCGTTGCCGGAGACGAACCTGCCGTCGATGAAATGCCCGTTCGGGAGATCGAGGGAGGTGCCGTTCAGGTAATCTTGTGCAAGCTGTATGGATGTCATGCGGAAACCTCGCTGCATTTATAGGCGGATTTGGCGAGCCACTCGGGATTGATTTCGACGCCCCAGCCAGGGGCATCGGTCACGGTGGCCTGACCGTTGGTGATGATGAAGGGATCGTTGAGGAACAGCTCCCGCTGCCAAGGGTAATAGTCATCACCCTCAATCGAGAACTCAAGGTAAAGGCCCGGATTGGGAACGGCCCGCAGCAGGTGCATGGTGAACATCGTCACCAGCGACAGGTTTGCCGCATGCGGGGTGCAGGGCAGGCCCGCCGCGTGGCCCATGCGAGCGACCTCCATGCTGCGGGTCATGCCGCCGAGATAGAGGACATCGGGTTGGATGATATCAACCGCGCGCATGGCGATGATGCGTTTCCATTGCTGCAAATCCCAATCCTGCTCGCCGCCCGCGACGTTGATCGACAGGGCGCGGGTCACTTCGGCTGTTTGTTCCAGTTCCCAATAGGGGCAGGGTTCTTCGAAATGTTCGTAGCCATTGGCTTCGAGCATCCGGCCCACCGCGATCGCGCGGGCGGGGCCGAAGCCGGAATTGCCGTCAACCAAGAGGGCGGCATCTGGCCCCATCGCCTTGCGGATAGTGGGGATTATCGCCTCGGTCCGGCCTTCCCATTCGTCGCGGTCTTGGCCGCATTCGGCACCGACGCGCACTTTGAAGGCATGAAAGCCGAAGGTATCGCGCAGCTTTTTCAGGCGGTCTGCTTCATCCTCCGGCGTAATGTCGCGGCGCATGGAGGACGCGTAGGCGCGGAGCGGGCCAGCGGTGCCGCCCATGACCACGGCGACGGGCTGTTCAGCGACCTTGCCACGCCAGTCCCAGACGGCGGTATCAAGGCCGGCCATCGCACGGCGCAGATAGGTGCCGGGGAATTTGTGTTCGCGCAGCGGGATCTCTGAAATGACATCCTCAAGCGCATCCATGCCGCGCCCGAGTGCCCATGGGGCCACCTGACGGTGAAGAATCTCGCAGGTCAGATCGCTGCTGTAGGTGGAAACCTGCCCCCAGCCTGTCGTGCCATCCTCGGCGGTGACGCGGACGAAGCCGATCAGGGGCGTGCAGAAGGTTTCGATCCGTTGGATGCGGGGGCCGGTGTCATGCTGGCTGCGGTCATTGGCGACCGGCACCGCGCCGGACATTGAATAGGGTGTGCTCATTGGGCCTCCAGTATCAGGTCGGCGGCGCGGTGCGCCAACATCATGGTCGGCGCGTTGGTGTTGGCCGAGGTGAGATTGGGGAAGACGGACGCATCTATGACGCGAAGGCCGTGGATGCCATGCACTCGCAGCTGTGGATCAACGACAGATTGATGCGCGTCAGACCCCATGCGGCAGGTGCCGATCGGGTGGTAGACGGTGCCGCAGCGCTCGCGGAAATCCTCGAGGATGGTGGCGTCATCCATCTGCCGGAGATCGGGGCCGACGGGGCCATCCGCCAAGCCTTGCAGCGCGGCGGTCGCCATGTAGCGCTGGCAAAGGCGGCCGCCTGCGATCACCTGCGCGCGGTCTTCCTCGGTGGCGAGTGAATTCGGGCGGATGCTGGGCGCTGCGGACGGATCGGCGCTGCTGATGTCGATGCGGCCACGGCTGGTGGGGCGGGAAGGCTGGAAGCTGATGATGAAACCAGCGAAGGCATCGGGCTGCACCACGGTGCGCTTGCCATCCGGCGACGTGGTATAGGTTACGGGGTTGAAATAGAGCTGCTGGTCGGGGTGGGGCAGGCTTGGATCGGAGCGGAAATAGCCGCCGCATTGGTTGACCGAAAGGGCCAGCGGGCCGCGCCGCGTGAGGGCGTATTGCAGCGCCACGCGCAGTTTGCCGGTGAACGGGCGCAGGACGTTGTTCAGCGTGGGTTCGGTGGCGCGGAAATAATAGTTGATGCCAAGGTGGTCTTGCAGGTTGCCGCCAACCTGCGGGGCATCCAGCAGCGGCATGATGCCGTGAGACTTGAGCAGGTTTGCGGGGCCGATCCCGGACAGCTGCAACAGGCGTGGCGAGGTGACGGAGCCTGCGGAGAGGATGATCTCGCGGCCAGCCTTTAGCGTCATGCTGCGCCCGCCTTTGGTGGCCTGCACGGCGACCGCGCGGGTGCCCTCAAAAACGATGCGTTCGACCAGCACGCCGGTTATCAGCGTGACATTGGGGCGCTTGAGGGCGGGTTTTAGAAACGCGCGCGCCGAATGCATCCGGCGACCGCCGCTGGTGTTGATCTGGTAGACGGCTGCGCCTTCGTTGTTTGGACCGTTGATGTCATCGGTGCGGGGCAGGCCAAGTTCCGCCGTTGCTGCGAAGAAATGGCGGTTGGCGCGGTGGATTTGATCGGAGACGTCCTGCACATGGAGGGGGCCGGAGCCGCTGCGCGTTCCGTCTGCGGCGACACGGGTTTCGATGGCCTCATAGGTTTGGCGGACGGTTTCCCAGCCCCAGCCGGTGGCGCCTGCTGCTTCCCAATCCTCAAAATCATTTGGAAGCCCGCGCGCATAGACCATTGCATTGATCGCGCCGGAGCCGCCAACGACCTTGCCGCGCGGCCAGTAGCTGCGGCGACCAGCCAGTGTTTCTTCGGGTTCTGTCTCGTACTGCCAGTTGACCTTTGGGTCGTAGAAGGACTTGCCGTAGCCCAACGGCAGGCTGATCCACGGCGAGCGACCGGGGCCGCCTGCTTCGAGAACGAGCACTTTATGGCGGCCCGAAGCGCTGAGCCTTTCGGCCAGAACGCAGCCTGCGGACCCTGCGCCGACGATGATGTAATCGAAGTGTTCCATGCTGTCCTCATCAGCCTCTGGTGGCGTTTTTGCCACGAAGAACTGGCATTCCTTAAGAAAATAATTTTTTGATATAAGTGTGGAAAAATTTGAAATGTGAGGCAGCGATATGAGTGACTTCCCCCCTTTGCCATGGCTGCGGGCTTTTGAAGCGGCGGCGCGGACGGGCAACTTCTCCAGCGCGGGTGGCGAGTTGGGGCTGACACCTGCCGCTGTGAGCCATCAGCTCAGATCGCTTGAAGAGCATCTGGGGTATGAGTTGTTTTCCCGCAAGAAGCGGCCGATGGAACTGACCACAATGGGAGAATTGTATCTGCCGTGGGTCATCAAGGCGTTCGAGACGCTGCGGCTTGGTACGCAAAATACATTTGGCGCGAAGGATACGCGGCCGGTGCGCATCCGCTGTTTGCCGACATTTGCGCAGGTGTGGCTGCTGAAACAGCTGCCCGATTTCCGTGCGCACCATCCGGAGGTGAATATCCAGCTGCATATGGGGACATGGGCCAGCGCCATTCAATCGACCCAGTTGGATATCGAGATCCGCTTTGGCAATGGGGAGTGGGCGGGGCAGCGGGCTGTGTTGCTCTGTCGTGATCCGGTCATTCCGGTGTGCCACCCGGATTTGCGACCCGAAGGGAACTCGCTGGAAGCACTGCAAGATGCGCCGTTGATCGAGGTGATTGGCGTGGCGGATAACTGGCAGCAGTTTTTCCGCCAAGAGAAGGTGCAGCCGCCTGCGCGTACGCCTGCGCTGACGGTGGATCAGAGTATTGCGGCGTTGGAACTGGCGGCTCATGGCATGGGGCATGCGCTGATGTCAGGTTTTTTTGCGGCGCCTTATCTGGCGGACGGGCGGCTTGTAAGGTCGTTACCGCTCGATAAGCGGACGGATCAGGCGATTTATGTGACCTGCGCCGAGGGGCCGATCAGCTACGGGTCGCAGATGTTTCTGAACTGGATCATCGAGCGCTCCGCGCCGATGCGTGAGGGGTGACCGGCCGCACAGGGCGAAAGGCCCAGCTATTCGCGCGGCAGACTGAAGCTGACGAGTGTTTCAAGCTCGGGTTCTGTCTCCGCGATCATTGCGGGCCATGCGCGGAAGGGGAAGAAAGTACGCCACATTTTGAGGCTGAGGTCTTTCTTCTTTGCCAGAGCGCGTTCGAGATAATGGCGCGCGACGGTAATGTCACCGAAACGGACATGGAATTTGGCTGCGATCATGTAGACGAAGAACTCGCAGTTCGAGTAGCTACACGCCTGATCTAGCGCGTCTTGTGTGCCATCGGCGGGATTGCGGAGATCATAGTTCCAGCGGGCTGTGCCGAGCATGAAATATTGCGCCCAAGCGATGGGGTCTTTTGGGCTGACGCGGATCGCCCCGAGGGCGGCCTTTTCCATCGCGGCGCAGTCAATTTGCGCCTGAAAGAGATGCACATAGGTGCGCGTATAGAACACATAGGGGCTGTAACCGTTGAGCGCTTCGGCGCGATCGAGAGATTTCAACGCCTCGACATCCTGCCCCATGATGCCGAGGATCGCGCCGAGGGCTGCGTGGGCGTCTTCAAGCCGGTCGTCGAGCTGCAACGCCTCGGTTGCGCGGGCGTAGCCTTTCTGGATTTCGAGTGGAATATTTTCGCTACGCCCCGTGGTGACTTGGGCGACATGCCACCGCGCCAGAAGGGCATAGGGGAGGGCAAATTTCGGGTCGGCTTCGATGGCCTCAGTAAACAGTTTGAAAGCGTCGGTGACGCCTTGGTCGGTGTATTTGAATTGTTCGGACATACCGCGCTGGCAGAGGCCCCAAGCGTTAAGGCTTTCGGTTGGCTTTTTCAGGGATAATGCCCGCTCGTTTGCGCCCAACTCGGGAACGACATTGCTGAGGGTTGCCCGCGTCAGCTCGTCTTGCAGTTCAAATAAATCCTCGATCTCGCTGTCCAGCCTGTCTGCCCAGACCTGCGCACCGGTTTTGCCGTCGATAAGATCCACATGCACCCTGACCCGAGATCCTGCGGTGCGCACGCGGCCCGTGACCAGATAGGAAACGCCAAGCTCGCGGGCGACGGATTGAAGGTCGTTCTGCCGATCGCGGAAGGTGAAGGCCGAGTTGCGGGCGATGACAAACAGAAAGCGGAAGCGCGAGAGCTGGGTTGTCAGCTCCTCCGCCAGCCCGTCGCCCAAGAACCGAAGATCTTCGTTCGTAAAGGACGCCTCGAATGGGAGAACCGCAATCGTTGGCGCTGTGTGGCTGCCGGTTTGTTCGGGCGCGGCGGCGTCTTTTTCGGGACTGGGGAGGCGCCATGCCTCGACCGGCACCGGAATATTGCGGACAAATTGTGGACCGAGAGGAAGCAGCGGGGTGGTTTGATCGTCGCTCAACTGGGCGTAGACGGCTTGCGAGACGCAAATTTCTCCCGGTCTGGCGAGGCTTTCGAGGCGCGCGGCGATGTTGATGACATCGCCAAAGACATCGTCCTCCGTGAAATAAGCGCTGCCTGCGTTGATCCCGATGCGGTATCTGATCCGCTCGTCGCTGGGGATGGTTTCTTGGGCCTTGGTCACGTTCTCCTGAATTTGGCGCGAGGCTGCAAGCGCGGCTGCGGCTGAATTGGCCTCCACAAGAAGTCCATCGCCAAGGTTCTTGATCACGCGGCCACCTGCAGAGGTAATCGCCGGAGAGATTACCTCGTCATAGAGGGCGCGCATCCGCATGATGGTGCTTTCCTCGCTTTGCGCGACGAGGCGCGAGTAGCCCACGATATCGGCGGCGACGATGATGGTTTCACGCTTGTCCATGCGCATGCCTTCTAATGTGCGTCGTCTCGGCGTTCAGCGTGATATCCAGATGGGCGCTCATCTGCTCCCACAGATCGCCCCAGCCGCGCGACCATGCGGTGATCAGCGTGGTTTTCCCGTCGCCAGCCTGCGCTTTGGCAATGATATCGGGTGTGATCCACAACAGACCGTAATAGGCGGGGATGTCGTTCAATGTGCCATAGCCCTGAACCGAGTAGGCGTATTGCATGATCCCCAGAAGAACGCCCATGTGGTTTTCGATAAGGAACTGCTCGAAGGACTTGTGGCCGTAGTCACGCAGGAAATCGGCTGGCGGTTCTGCGGGCATTGGGTAGTGCGGGCCACTAAACCATGCCTCGTCAAAGTACTCCCAGTAAAGGCGCTCGTAATTCACGGCTGCGGCTTTGATTGCGTCTTCGATGACCGTTGTGTGGCTCGGGCTGACATTCAGCCAGTCGGCCGCTTTGTAGAGGACATATTTGGGGAAGGGCATCATCTTTGGGGGGTCGTAGGTCTTACGGAAATGCTCGCTGAACTGACCTTCGGTCAGGATGCCACGGAAGGTGCCGTCTTCACCGCCGAAGCCGATCTGGGTGTTGCCATCCAGATAATGGTGCATCTTTTTGACGAATTTATCGTAATGGGGAGAGAGGTAGCAGGTGCCCAATTCGCAATAGAGCGTGGTTGCTTTACCCAAGTTGCCGTACTGCTTGACCGGCACGGTGTGGGTTTTGCCACCGATGCGGTTGGTGTTTTCGAGCACCCTGACATTTGTGTAATGGCGGTGCTTGAGCGCTTCTGCCGTGAGCAGGCCGCTAGGACCGGCGCCAAGGATGACGATGGACGTTGATTTGTCCTCGGGGAAGATGGCGCGCCCGCCATCATGCCCTTCGAAGAGCCAGTTGATGTAATACCAACAGTGGACGACGGACTCGAAGCAGGTCGCGGCGTGGACGTAGATCGTGTTGTTATCGCCTTGAATCTTGTGCCAGTTCCAAGGGTTTTGGTTCACCAGTTGATCGCCGTGGAAATGGTCGAAATACGGGGTCAGGACCGTCTCTTGGAGGCCATCGCAGCTGCGCTCGAAGGGCCACCAGCTGAGCTGCGCGATCTCTTCTGCGAGCAGCTTACGGAAGTCATCCTCGGTTGGAGGTGTCGTTGTTTCTCCGAAAAGCTGGTAGACTGTGACCCAGTTATACTCGACGGAATTGGCGAAATCCAAGCCGAGGGACTTTGCCGTTTCGTTGCGGAAGCCGTAGATGTGACCGCGCATTTTGGACAGCGGTTCGGCCGCGAAAATTACGCCATGCTTCATCTGCCTGTCTTTGACCTTCACCTTCAGAAGTGACGTGTGGAAGGTGAAGTTATGGAGGCTACTCAGGAGCGCGACCTCATCATCGGAATAGGAGATCTTGGTGCGCAGGTTGCGCGGTTCGCACGCGATGACCAGCGTATCGCAAGCGATTTTTTCGGTGCGACCATCTATGCTGACATCGAGTTCGATTTGGTTCTTCTCACCGTGGGCTGAAATTGGGGTCTTGGGCATCTAGAATTATTGGGGTCCGAATTGCTCATTAACCTTATGGAAATTCTGGAACAAATCCACGAAAATATACCTCCTTTGGTTCTTCATATATCCAAAGGTAGTATTTGACGTGGGGTCGGCCAGCCTCTGTGGCCCCGCTGCGGAGGGTTTGTCGCCGGATCGGGCGGTGTCAGGCGTTGGTATGCGAGTGCCTGACGACGACGGGGCATTCCATCCGTGTATGGGTGATTTGCTCTGCCGCGGGTGCGAGGAGAAACTGCGCGCACCAGCTGCCCATTTCGCGATGTGGCAGCAGGACGGTTGAGAGCGCCGGAGAGAGGTGTTGGGCGATTTCCTGATCGTCATAGCCCATTACGGCGATGGATTCGCCGACCGTTTCGCCGCGTTCTTTGAGGGCCTCGTAGCAACCCACGGCCATCAGATCGTTTGCGCAGAAGATCGCATCAGGGCGCACGGGGCCATCAAGGAGGCGCAGGGTTGCGGTGCGTCCGCCACTGGGGAGGAAGTTGCCTTCGACTATCAGGTTCGGATCAATCGGAATCTTGGCGTTTCGCAAGGCGCGTTCGTAGCCTTCGAGACGCTGATCGGAGGCTTCCATCCAGTTCTCGCCGGTGATGAAAGCGATTTTGCGGTGGCCTGTCTCGATCAACATCTGGGTTGCAGATTGACCGCCGCGGCGTTCGGCGGGCACCACGGAGGGGAAAAGCCCGCGCGCATCGTAGCAATTGAGCAGGACGGCACGGTGCTTGGCGAGGATGTCGGAGGGTGTGACTTCGCGGGTGAGTATCGAGCCGTAGACGACGCCTTCGACACGGTCTGCTGCCCATTTGCGCAGGACAGATGCCTCGTAATCCTTGTTGCCGCCGGTCATGACGACCTCGACGATGACGTTTTCCTTCCAAGCGGCTTCCTGAACGCCCTCGATGGAGATCGCGGCGAAGGGGCTGGTGGCGATCTCGTCGAACATCAGGCCGATCACCCGTACGCCGGTATCGTTCGGTGGGCGACCCGCACCGCGTGGGCGGTAGCCCAGCTCGGCCACGGCGTCTGTCACCCGTTTGCGGGTTTCTTCGCTGATGCGCATGTTCTCCTGCCCGTTGAGGACAAAGGACACGGTGGATTGTGACACGCCTGCCTTGAGGGCGATGTCTTTCATCGTGACGCGCGGAGCGGGGCTGTCGGTGTGGTCGTTCATGGGGACACACTACACACTTGCATCCCGCTAATAAATATTGCTAATAAATTTTAGCAACGATTGGGTGAGATTCGCGCCCGTCGTTGGAGGAGGGGAAATGGCTCTAGTACAGAGAACGCGGCGTCGAATGACGGAGAGGCAGGCAGCATTTGTGCTGCTGTTGCCGTTCCTGCTGACCTATGCGCTGTTTCTTGTCTATCCCTTCTTCCGTGGCGTCTGGATATCGCTGCACGATTGGAACCTGCTGGCGGTGGCATTCAATCCAGATGCGAAAGAATTCGTCGGCCTGCGTAATTACGAGCGTGTTATGTGGGGCCGGAATATCGAGTGGGGGGCAATCGCCAACCCCGCGCTGCAACTGCTGGGGCTGGTTGGCCTTGGTGCGTCGATCTTCCTTCGCCGGATGAGTCGGGTGAGCAGGGTGACGTCCATTGCCTTGGCGATGGCGTCTGTCCTGTTCTTTGTCCTACCCGGATTTCATCCCGGCGAAGGGGGCCGTTGGTATGACCGCCGGTTCTGGCCGACGGTTGGCAATACGCTGGTTTTTGTTGCGTGGACGGTGCCGGGTGTCACGGTCATCGCCTTGCTGCTGGCGGCGGCGTTGAACCGCGAAACCAAGGCGATGACGGTCTATCGTACGGTTTTCTTCCTGAGTCAGATCCTCTCCGTCACGGTGGTGACGCTGATCTGGCAGATCATGTTCTCGCCACGCCAAGGGTTGATTGCCAATGTCACGGATGTGTTTGGCGGCTCACCAATCGTCTGGCTCACCGATGAGCGGTTTGCGATGGCGGCGATTGTCATCACGACGATTTGGTGGAGCCTTGGCATTGCGATGATCCTGTTCCTCGCGGGTTTACAGGATATCTCTAAAGACCTTTACGAGGCCGCTGCGCTCGACAATGCGACTGGCGCGAAGGCGTTTTGGTTCATCACGCTGCCGAACCTCAAGCGCACGATCACGCTGGTGGTCGTTCTTCAGGTGATCTTGCAATTCCAAGTGTTCGGGCAGGCGCATCTGATGACGCAGGGCGGGCCGAATGACACGACGCAAGTGCTGGTGCGGTACATCTACCAGACCGCGTTCCGCGACAGCGAGTTGGGGCGGGCGAGCGCGATGGCGGTGTTCCTCTTCGTGATCATGGGCGGGTTTTCGTTCCTGCAATTTGTGCTGGGGCGGGAGGACACGGAATGAACCGGCATTACGCATGGCTCGTCATGGCGCTAGGTATTCCTGCCTTTTTGTGGCTGGTGCCGACGATCTGGATGGTGTCGCTATCGTTCCAGCCGAACGAATTGCTGGCGCGGACAACCTCGACCACATTCTTTGGGTTGGTGCCGATCCCGTTCACAGCGGAAAACTACGCCGCACTGTTTGCCTTTGGACAGACGCCGGTTTGGTTCCTGAATTCGCTCATCGTGGCGGCGGGGATGACAGCGGGTGTGCTGCTTGTTTCGACAACTGCGGGCTATGTGCTGGCGCGGTTGGACTTCCCGTTCAAGCGGACGATTACGGTGCTGTGTCTGGTCGGGCTGATGGTGCCGGAGCAGGCGGTGTTCATTCCACTTTACACGATGTTTGCTGATTTTGGCTGGCACAACAGCTATCACGCGCTGATCCTGCCGCGCATGGCCGTGCCGATCGGGGTCTTTCTGATGATGCAATTCTTCAGAGCGATCCCGCAGGATATCGAAGAAGCCGCGCGGCTTGATGGCGTTAGCTGGATGCAGATTTTCTGGTACATCATGTTGCCGTTGGCGCGGCCTGCGATGATGACGCTGGCGATCCTGACATTCCTGTATGCGTGGAACGACTACCTCTGGCCGCTGGTCAGCGCGCAGCGGCAGGAATTTTTCACCATCACGCTGGGGCTTGCCAGCATTCAATCGAATTTCGCGCAATCGGAAGGGCTGGGCCGTGTCATGGCCTCGGGTGTTATCGCCTCGCTTCCGGTTGTTCTCATGTTCCTGATTTTCCAACGGTATGTGGTGCAAGCCATGACCGTCGGGGGAAGCAAGGGCTAATCTGCACAATCCAGGGAGGATACCATGAAATATGTGCTTATGACGGCGGCTGCGGCTGCCACCATCGCCACCGGCGCGATGGCCCAAGAAGTGACGTTGGGCCGTTTTTTCGGTGCGTGTGAAGACGCCGGAACCGACACCAAGGCGAGCGTTGGTGAGGCTTGCATCATCCAGTCGATCATCAACGCGGCAAGCGCCGAGATTGATGACGTAACGGTCAATACGCTGCCGACCGATTGGGGCAACTACTATGACCAGATCAAAGCTGCCTATGCGGGCGGCACGCCGCCGGATGTGCATGTGATGCACCGGCACCGGATCCCCGAGTTTGCCGGATTGGGCGCTTTGGCTGACCTGTCTGACGATCTTGCGGCTGCAGGTATCGACACGGCTGATTGGGCGCCGGCGGCGCTGGATGCGGTCAGCTTCAACGGCGGCATCTACGGTGTGCCGATGGATTTCCACGCGAACCTCTGGCACGTCAACATGGACCTGATGGCGGAAGCTGGGCTGGTTGAAAACGGCAAGCCTGTTCTGCCGTCCTCGCCGGAAGAGCTGCTCGCGCATGCGCAGCAGGTGAAAGAGGCAACCGGGCAGGACTACCTCGCCGCCGACTTTGCGCAGTTCCCGATTGGGGTGCGTTTGACGCTGGCGCTGATGTGGCAGCAGGACGCGAACATCTTTGACGGCGACACCGCCACCATCGACAACGACGCGGCCCGCAATGCCGTTACGGCAATCACCCAGCTGTTTGACGCAGGCGTGGCCAACCCGCAGCTGAACTATGCGGATAGCCAGCAGGCCTTCCTCAATGGTGAAGCGGCGATTCTCGTCAACGGTACTTGGGTTGTTGACTTCTATGACGCGGAAGCCGCGAAAGAAGAGGTCGCGCTCGACAATTACTATGTTGCCGACTTCCCGACGCTGTTCGACACCGGCGCAACATGGGCCGACAGCCATATGTGGGCGATCCCTGCCAGCCTGAAGGCAAATGACGCGGAAGCCTATGCGGCTGCGCTGAAGGTTCTGGCCTTTATCAACGACCACAACATCGACTGGGCCCGTACCGGCCACATGGCTGTACGCAATTCGGTTCTGGAAAGCGCCGACTATGCGACCCTGCCGCACCGAGATGAGTACACCGGCACCGCCGCCATCGCCCGCGACACGCCACCGAGCGAGCGCTATGGCGCCATTCAGGACGTGCTGAACCGCGAGCTTCAGGCGATCTGGCTCACCGGCAAGTCTGTCGACATGGCGCTGGCTGATGCAGAGGCCGAAGTGCAGGATCTTCTGGACCGCTAAGACCTGACGCCAGCCCGTTCCGGCGGGCTGGCGTTCCACCTTGAAGGAGGAATTGCCGTGACAAGATGGACGCCCCAGAGAGCGCAAGATTGGTGGCAGGACACCGGCTGGATCTGTGGTTTCAACTTTCTACCGTCCACGGCGGTGAATTTCCTCGAGGTGTGGCACGAGGATACTTTCGACAAAGAAACGATCAGGCGTGAGTTGGGCTGGGCGGCAGGTTTTGGCTTCAACGCGCTGCGGGTCAATTTGCATTATCTTGTCTGGAAGCATGACCGCGCCGGACTATTAGAGCGGCTCGATTGGGTGCTGGAGACGGCGCACGCGCTGGGCCTTTCGACTGTGCCTTGTTTCTTTGACGATTGCGGATTTGGTGGGGCGGAGCCGACTTACGGCCCGCAGCCAGACCCGATCCCCAACGTTCATAACAGCCGCGCGGTTGCCAGCCCGGGGCGGGCGGCCTTGCTTGATGGCTCTGAATGGGCGGGATTTGAGGGCTACGTCCGCGATATCATGCGCGCACATGCTGCGGATCGCCGTGTGCTTTTCTGGGATTTGTATAACGAGCCGGGCAATCGCATGGTTTTCGGGCCTGATGCATCGGACACTTACAGGCCTGACTTTTCGGCGCGGAGCTTTGCGCTGATGAAGGATTGTTTCAGGTGGGCGCGGGCGGAAAACCCCGTGCAGCCGTTGACCGTGGCGGCGTGGGTGACGCCTTTGCCGGGGTCAACCGACGCGCCTTATCAGACCGAGATCGATCAGGCGGCGCTGGCGCTGTCGGATATCGTGACGTTCCATGCCTATTGGGACAATCAGAATGTGGAGCGCTTTATCGCCTATCTTGCGGAGTTTGACCGCCCGATGCTGTGCACGGAGTGGATGGCGCGGCCTGTTGGCAGCAAGATCGACGATCAGCTGACTGTCTTTCAGACGCGGAATATCGGGTGCTTTCAATGGGGGTTCGTCAAGGGGCGGACGCAGACGAACCTTCCGTGGCCGGCGGACCTTGTGGCGCAGCATGGCGGCGTGGCGGATCGGTCGATCTGGTTCCATGATTTGGTTGATGAAGAGGGCAACGCCTATGATCCGGCGGAGGCTGCCTACCTCAGGGAAGTGCTGCGCGCGGCTGCCAGCTAGGGGCTGCGGCTCATGGCTCTTGCGGCAAAACGGGATCTAGCGATCACCAATGCGCTTGGGCTCAGTTCGTAGCGTAGGCAGAGCGCATATGAGACTGACGATGGCAGGCCGCGTTCCCGTGATCGGCGGGACGAACGCGGCCATCTGTGTGCTATTGGGCCGGGATGAAATCGGCCTGTTGGTCGAACATCACGAGCGTGATGCATGGCTCCGGTCCGACGCAAAGGTCTGCATGGGGGACATCGGCGGGTTGGTACCAGCTTGATCCTGCGGTGAGGATCGGCCCCTGATCGGGTTCAGACAGTTCCCAATGCTGATGTTTGCCGGCGAGAATGAAGCCCCAATACCCGTCTGAATGCGTGTGCGGGATTGCCATAGATTGCCCGGGGTCCGTGCGGGAGACGAAGACCGTCGGCGTGCCCTGATCAAGGCCACCGTAGAGCGTATAGGCCTCGACCCCTGGGAACAAAGGCTGCCAATTGATATCTTCCACTGGTGTGCGCACCATTTGATCGGGGAAGCGGTCCTGGGCGGCGACAGGAAGCGACGTGATTGCTGCAAGGCCGAAACCGGCGAGGATGGCTTTGAGATTGGACATTGTGATAGCTCCTTGGTTTGTAATGGGTCTATCCAACCGTGGCTGGTTTCACCGATCTGTTCCACGAGTGATGACTTGCAGATCGCTCCTTTGACTTGCAGAAAGTCCCAAGGTGATCGCCTGTTTACAGGGTTGTCATCATGCCAAAACGGTGCCGCTGGCGCGCCACCGTTGGGTCCACAGCAGGTAGACCTTTGTTAGCCGAGAGGGGTAGGAGGCGAAGGGCGTTATGAACGCTCTTGCGATCTTTCCTCTGCCCGCCGGATGATAGCGAGAAGTGCGTAGACCGGCACCGCCGCGGCAATGACAACGCGGGGGAAATGCAGCGCTAACCAAGTCGCCCTGATTGAGGAGGCCTGCTGGGCTGTGTAGTTATCCCCGATCAGGAGGATATTCTGAGGAATGAAATATCCCAGCGTGAACAGAGTGTTCACGACATATAGTCCGAGTGCGATCATCCAGATGCGCCGGATGGGGCGATTTTGCCAGTCCAACCGCACCGACAGAACCAGCCCGACCAGCGTGATCATGTTGAGCGGAATGATGGTCAGCGCAAAATTCAGGAACTCGTCCCAGAAGGCCGCCCGCCAGATCAGTGGATCGGTCCCAAGCCAGCGGATGCCGTAGGATAAGAGGATCAGGACGCCGCAGCCCGCAAAGGCCGCGGACCCAATGACAGCTAGGATGTTAACGGTTTTGCGATAGGTTGCGTCGTTCATGGGCGGTGTCTCCGAGTTCAGTGAGAGCGGCGGGCGGCAAGAGCGCGTAGGCTGTAGATGGCGATGGCAAGGGTGAGCAGGACGCGGGGAACATGGCCCAGAAGCCAAGTTGCGCGGATCATGGCCGCGTTATCCTCGGTCACAGGACCGACCAGCGCGATGGACTTATAGAAGCCTAGCGCATCGCCCAGTGGCGACCCGATCGCGGCGGCAAGACGCACGTTTAACGGCATGTGAAAGAAGATCGTGATCAGCGAGACGGACAGGTAAAGCCACAGCGCAATCACCCAGTTTCGCCGCGCTGGGGCATCCTGCCAATCGAGCCGGGCCGAGAGGATCAGGCCCACCAGCATGGCCACGAACAGCGGCATGATCGTGTAGAGAAAATTGCTGAACTGGGGAAAGAACTGCGCGACGAAATCGGCCGGAGCCAAGCTCAGCCAATAGGACCCCATCGACAGCCCGATGAAGGCGTTAGCGCCAAAGAAGGCGGCTGAGGTGGTGATCGCGAGCGCGTTGACGCGGTTTCGGTAGGTGGCGGAGGACATCACGATTGCCTTGATGTTGAGGTCAATGAAACTCGGTCTTTGCGAATTGGCGGAACAGGAACGCGGGCGCGATCCGGCTCATCCATTTGATCTGGCTTGATTGGCCAAGCAGCATTTCGGTCTGGTTGCTTCGTAGTCCCGCGATGATCTCGCGTACGAGGTCGGTGGGCTTCATCTTTTTGAAGTTCTCTGACTTCAGCACATTGGCCATGTCGGTATCGACGACGGGCGGCATTGCTTCGAATACCTTTATGCCGTGCGGATGCAATTGGTGCCGGAGGGTCTGCGCACAGTGATGAATCAGGGCCTTGGTGCCAGAATAGACGGGCGTTCCGGGTGAGGCGACGAAGGCAATGCCGGAGCCGATGAACACCACCGCCGGCTGCGCGCTGCGCTCCAGAAGCGGCAAGGCGCGCCGCGTCAATGTCAGGGGAGCCGTCGCATTGATCGCAATCTCGCTCTCGATCTTGTGCATCGTTTCGGGATCGTCCTTGAAATCATAGGCAAGGAACACGCCTGCATTATTGATCAGCATATCAAGCTTGCCATGTTGCGCCTGAATACCTGACAGGATCCGCTCCTGATCCTCGGCAACGGTCACATCCCCCGCGATCGCCTGCGCGCCGGTCTGGCGCGTCGCGTCGGCAAGCCTGCCCTCGTCGCGCCCGCAGATGACGACAGTGTTGCCCAGCTCTACAAATTGGCGGGCCAGCTCAAGGCCGATGCCGGAGCCGCCTCCGGTGATAAGGATGGTCTTTGATGTCAGGTCCAAGTCAGGATCTCCAATTGGCAGGTTCCCCAGAAGCTAGCCCTGTTGGATCGAGCTCCTCCACCGCTCATGCCTTGCAGATCGTTTCAATGACTTGCAGATCATCTCAAGGCCGTTGCGGGGCGGGGCGTCTGGGTATCTACTGCGACTGGCCGCTCCCAGCCGCGAGAAAGGTTTTCTGATGCAGAATGATGAGCGATCCCCGATCTATACAGCCGCCATCTTGTCGGGACCGATTTGCGGGATACTGGGGATCGGATGGAACGAGGTCGTGGCCCGTGCGGGCATGATTGCGCCTGCGCTCGCTGATCGGGCCTTTCTGGTGACAGCCGATGAATACCTGCGGCTCTGGAACGCGATCATTGATCTGTCAGGGCAGCAGGATATCCCTCGGTTGCTGGGGCTGCGGATGGCGGGCGGCCCTGCGATTCCCGTCCTTTTCGCGCTCTCGACTGCGCCGGATTTCGAGACTGGCATCGAGCGCATGACGCAATTCAAAAGCCTGTTCGGGCCAATGCAATTCCTCGTGTCGCGCAGCGAGCGGGAGTTCACCGTTCGCGTTGCCTCCGATGTGGCAACCGCCCCTTTGCCTGCAACTTTCAGCAGCCCGCAGATCATTTACCTGCATTCACAAGCGAATGCGCTGGCGCGTGATATGATCCGGCCGCTGCGGGTCCGCCTGCCGCTGCCACAGGACGAGCGGGAACGTCTGGAGGACGTCTTCGGCCAAATTCCCGAGCAGGGCGACGCTGCGCTGACCTATTCCCGCGCGGATGCGCGCGTGCCTTTCATCTCGGACAACCCCGAACTTTGGGAAGCCACCGAGGCCGACCTTCAGGCCCAAGCGCTGATCCAGTCCAAGGGCCTGCCCCTTTCGGAGCGGGTGCGGGCCATCATGCTGGAGATGTTCACGATCACCGAGCCCAAGATCGCCCATGTCTGCGGACGCTTGAAAGTCAGTCGGAGCACACTTCTGCGCCGTTTGGCAGAGGAGGGCGTTACGTTCCAATCGTTGCTAGACCAAACGAGAAAAGATCTGGCGATCCGCTATCTGGTCAAAAGCGACTTGAACAATCAGCAAATCGCTCACCTTGTCGGGTATCGCGATCCGAATGCGTTCCAGCGCGCGTTCCGGAAGTGGACGGGAATGACGCCGCAGGCATTGCGCGCAGATGGCGCGCAGTTGGGGGCATAAGCGGCGCAAGTTGCGATTGCACATCTGAAGCCCGAAAAGCCGAAGTTAAGCCCTGCGAAACGCGCTATTTAACCGTCGCTGCGTGAGCTGAAAATGGCGGGCACTGGCCTGACGTTGGTGGCCACTGCTCATTTCCAATAATTGGCAGACATAGCTTTGCGAGCGGACCGTGAACATCGCGCGAGCCCCGACCGTTTTTATGGGAAGCTGAAGTTCTGCGCGAATGAGGAGGGGCCGTCCTCGCAGCGCGGAACCGCGCTTTCTGCGCATGGCGACGGGGACTTTTTCCATCTTTACGCTGTCGTCGCAGATCGTCCTTTAGCTGAACGCGACTGCCCGTGCTGCGGGCGGCACGGCTCAATATTGATGCCACATAGCATAATCCAAAATTGTCAAATACTACGATATATTTGATGATATCAAATTAAAGTCCGCAATATCAAAATAACTTGCTAGAATCGTGTTCATTCACGATTGTCACCCATAAGGAACGAGGATGAAGTCATGGTTGATAAGCCCAGAAGGTTCGAGAAAAGTGGCACGATGGATGCTCAGGTTTTGCCACTGAACATCGATTCCGATGAGTTCGGTGGGCGCACGATCCAGTCTGTGGAAAGAGCCCTCAATGTTCTCGAGATCGTTGCCCAAGAACGCGATGGCGTCACTGTTTCAGATGTTTCCGAGCGCCTCGAACTCAACATTTCAACATGTCATCATTTGATCGCGACCTTGGTTAAGAAGGGCTTTGTAACCCACCTCGGAAGGGTCAAGGGATATGCACTTGGCCCACGGCTTGGCGAGTTGGTTCAGATTTCGGAGGGCGAACGCGACCCCGACGTGCTGTTGACCGAAGAGTTGAAGTCGTTGGGCGGACGGTTGGGGCACGGTGTGCAATTCGCCGTGTTGCGGGACACCGCGCTGATGACAAAGCTCAGTTTCCCTGGGTCTGACGATAATCTGGCGGAACCCGACGAGGTTGAGAAAATGGCAGCCTTGCACGCCACGGCGACGGGGAAGGCGATCCTCGCATGGATCCCCGACACAGAATTGGTTCGAATCATTTCTGCCAATGGACTTACTACTTATACCTCCAAAACCATTACCTCTCTCTCCGGTTTGGTTGAGGAGCTGCGTTTGGTTCGCCGGCGCAAATACTCGATCGATGATCAGGAATTCAGCGAAGGGATCGTTTGCATTGGCGCGACGATCAGGGCCGGCGCTGGAGCTGTCATCGGGTCTATTTCTGTCACCATCCCAGCCGATCGGGCCACCGATGAATACCGCGACTACCTGATCAAGGAAATGATCGCGGCGGCTAATTCGTTTTCAAACAAACTGCGCGACCTGAAAATCTAGCGCCCTCTCAAACGACAAGGAGCTTGAAAAATGCCCATGCCCAATAACGTAACCACCAGCGAAACCCATCCGGTCCCCGAGACAATGAAAGCTTGGGTTCTCGGTGATCCGGGTGAGTTGACGCTTTCCGACAAACCGGTTCCTGTACCCGGAAAGGCCGAAGTGCTGGTCCGCATTGATGCGGTTGCGATCTGCGCCACCGATCTGGAGATCATCCATCACGGCCCGCCCGCACAGATCAATGGCGGTGATCCGTTCAACAAGAATTTTACGCCGGGCCATGAATACATGGGCACGGTTGTTGCTCTGGGACCGGGTGTCGACGAATATCAAATTGGCGAGCGCGTGACCGTGGAAATCCACGCTGGTTGTGGCCAGTGCAAGCGCTGCCGTCAGGGTATGTACACGTCATGCCACAACTACGGCAAGAACTATGGTGATGTGGATAAGGGACACCGCGCCAATGGCTTCACCACCGATGGGGGTTTTGCCGAGTACGCCGTCAACAATATCAATACCTTGGTCCACGTCGATGACAGTATGACCGACGAAGAAGCGACGCTGGTCGTCACTGCCGGAACCGCAATGTATGGCCTGACCGAACTTGGTGGACTGGTCGCCGGTGAAAGTGTCGTTGTCACAGGTCCCGGACCCATCGGCCTGATGGGCGCAGCGGTCGCCAAGGCGCTTGGCGCGCAACCCGTTATCCTGACTGGCACGCGCGACAACCGGCTTGAGATCGGTAAGAAGCTGGGCGCAGATCATGTGATCAACGTGCGCAACGAAAATGTTGTTGAAAAAGTCCGTGAGCTGACCGGCGGCATGGGTGTCGATTATGTGGTCGAGTGTGCCGGCGCGCCGAACGGTCTGAACGAAGCGGCGCAGATGGTGAACCGTGGTGGCAAGATCTGCCTTGCGGCGTTCCCCCACAACAGTCCTGAAGTCGATGTCGCCTATCTCGTGCGCAATAACATCTACCTCTACGGCATCCGTGGTGAAGGTAAAACGGCAACGCACCGGGCCGAAGCTTTTATGCGGCAGAAGCGTTTCGACGCGACGCTGATCCATACGCACACCTTTGAGATGTCCGATCTGGAAGAAGCGCTGCGCTACGCCAAGGACCGGGTCGAAGATGCGATCAAGGTCGTGGTCAAGAACCCGCAAAAGCAATCGAAAAAAGTGGCAGCTGAATAAGCCAGAACAAAGGAGGCGAACCATGCTGACCTGTGACAACTATCACCTGCCGACGAACTTGTCGGAAGCGTTGACGATTTGGTCCGAAGCGAAGGCAGGCAGCCGGCTCGTCTCCGGTGCCACAGATATCTTGCCCTGGGCCCGTGAAGGGCGGGCCGGGGATGTCCATCTGCCTGAGCTTGTCGATGTTACGCGGATCGCGGAATTGGACGGCTATTCGTTCGAGAACGGTCGTGTGCGGCTTGGGGCCAATACTGTTTATCAGGATTTCCTGACAGACCCGACGTTGATGCGCAGCCTGCCGTGCATGCCGTTTTGCGCGATCTGGTTTGCGGATGACCAAATCCGCGAACAAGCTTCTGTAACCGGAAACCTCGTCAATGCGTCCCCTGTCGCTGACGGGACGCCCGCAGTGGTGGCTTTGAATGGCGAGATCGAATTGGCCCGCCTGCAAGATGGCAAGGTGGTCAGCCGTCGGGTTCCGGTGGTCGATTTCATTGAAGGCCCCGGCAAAACCCAGATCGGTGAAGATGAGATCGCGACCGCAGTTATTCTGGATACGGCCAACGGGTATGGAGGGTCTTTCCAGAAGGTCGGGCAACGGCGGTCGCTTGTGATTTCGGTCGCGTGCAGTGCTGCTTTGGTCAAAGCCGATCGTGATGGGCGTGTCTTTGAGGACGTCCGCCTTGCTCTGGGCGGTGTTGGTCCCCGGCCGATCCGGATGACCGAGGCAGAAAGCGTGCTGCGCGGCGAACGGATATCGCATGCGCTGATCGAACGTGCAGCACAGACCGCCGCCGACACCGTAGGGTCGCGCAGCCGGAAGGAATACCGGCGCGAGGTTGTCGTCAACTTCGTTCGAGCCGCCCTTGAGGATGCGCTGGAGGATCAACCCGAAGTCCAGGTGGATTTTGCAGACGCGAAGGAAAAAGCAAATGCCTAAAGTGAGAATAGATGCTGAAGTCAACGGCCGGAAAGTCTCTCGTGAGACACAGCCGCACGCTCGACTGCTGGATTTTCTTCGCGACGAGTTGAACCTCACCGGCGCAAAGGAAGGCTGTGGCGCTGGGGAGTGTGGAACCTGCTCGGTGTTCGTCGATGGCAAGCTTGTGAAGTCTTGTCTGATGCCGGCGGCCAAAGCAACGGGCACGAAGATCGAAACGGTTGAGGGCCTAGCGAAGCCGGGTGAACTGACACCGGTTCAACGCGCCTTTCATAAGACCGGCGCCAGCCAGTGCGGCTACTGCATTCCAGGAATGGTGATGGCAGCGACCTCGGCTCTTCGTGAGAATCCGAATGCCGATATCGAAGAGATCAAGGAAAGATTGGGTGGCAATATTTGCCGCTGCACCGGCTATACGAAGATCTTCGAAGCAGTCGAGATTGCAAAGGCCGTGATTGCTGGTGATATGCCGGAGAATGCCCTTGAAGAAGACAATGTCGATGGCAGTTACATCGGCGCCAATGTGCGCCGCCTGGACGCCCCGTCGAAAGTGTCGGGCCGGCTGAAATATGCGGCTGACATGAAGATGCCGGACATGCTGCAAATGCAGGTTTTGCGCTCTCCCCATGCCCATGCGCGTATCGTGTCGATCGACACAAGTGCGGCGGAAGCGATGGACGGTGTGGCGTGCGTGATCACAGCCGATGATGTTCCGGGCAAAGACGGCTTTGGTGTGTTTGTGCATGACCAACCGATCATGGCGCGGGGCAAGGTGCGCCATGTGGGGGAAGCTGTGGCAGCTGTCGCTGCTGAGGACCTCGTTACTGCACGCCGTGCATTGGCAATGATCAAGGTCGAGTACGAGGAGTTGCCGGGGGTTTACGATCCTGCGGATGCACTGAAGCCGGGCGCGCCTGTGATCCATGACTATGCCCCCGATAATCTGGTGAAGCATATCCCTGTTCGGAAGGGCGATATAAAGAAAGGTTTCGCTGAAGCGGACCTGATACTTGAGGATGATTTCGGAACCCAGCAAGTCGAGCATGCCTATCTCGAGCCAGAAGCCGGGATCGCCTATGTCGACCCTGATGATGTAGTGGTGGTGATCTCACCATCGCAGAACATTACCCACCATCGGCACATGCTTGCCGAGATCATAGCCAAGCCGATTAACAAAGTGCGGTTCATCATGAGCCCTGTTGGTGGCGGTTTTGGTGGCAAAGAAGACATGATCTATCAGGGGATGCTCGCGCTATGTGCGATGAAGACCCATCAACCTGTACAACTGAATTTCACCCGTGAAGAAAGCCTGATCGCTTCGGCCAAGCGGCATCCCAGCCGCGTGCATTACAAAATGGGCCTCAAGTGGAACGGCCAGATTACAGCCATTGAGTTCGACATGCTGTCCGACGGCGGTGCCTACGGCATGTCGAGTGAAGGCGTGATGCGTAAGGCAGCAATTTTGTCTTGCGGCCCATACGAAGTGGATAATCTGTCTGTCGATACGCGGGCGGTTTACACCAACAATACGCCCTCGGGTGCGTTCAGGACGTTTGGCGGCATGCAGGCGCAATTCGCCACTGAAAGCATGATGGACATGGCCGCCGAAGCGCTGGACATGGACCCCTTTGAGATCCGACGCATCAACATGATGAAAATTGGGTCGACAACGCACACCCAGCAACGGCTCGAAACCGCGTCTTTGGACCGTGTCCTTGAAGCCGCGGAGACAGCCTCTCGTTGGGAAGCGGGTGCTCCTCGCGTGCGCGGAGCAGAGCGAGGGGATCTCAATGGTCCTGATACCCGGAAACCTTGCACATTGGGGGCGCGGATCAAAAGTGCCGCCAAGAATGATGCCAAAACCACGGAAAGGGTTGCGTGATGGCTAGGATGAAACGCGGCCGCGGAATGGCGGCGAGCTGGTATGGCATCGCTCGGACGGCAACGATTGATCGCGCTGGCGCTTGGGCAGAGCTCGATGATGGTGGCACAGGAAAGGTGGTCACTGGTGTGACTGAGATCGGTGAAGGCATTCTGACCGTTCTGGCACAGGTGGCAGCAGACGAGATGGGCATCAAGCCCCAAGACGTGACAATTGGCGACAATGATACGGCTCGTTCGCCCGAAGCGGCACATGCTGGCGCGACACGCCAAACATATATGATCGGCAATTCGGTAGCGCTCGCATCGCGCGAGGCGAGGAACGCACTGTTTGAACAGATTGCGGATCATTGGGATGTCGAAATTGAACAGTTGCGGGCCTTCGATGGCGAGATCTGGGCCGAGGACACCAATTTGCGCATGTCGATGAAGGATGCGGTCGCAACGTGCAAGGCGCGCGGTGTCGTGCCGGTGGGATCGGCGTCTTTCACTGCGCATGGAACTGGTCTGGACCCTGTGGATGGATCGGGAAGCCCCTGGCAGGCCTATGTCTTTGGGACACAGGTTGCAGAGGTTGAGGTCGATACCTGGACCGGGGAGGTGCAGGTTCTGGGCATCTGGGCAGCTCACGATGTTGGCCGCGCGATCAATCCGCGCGGCGTCGAGGGACAGATCGAGGGGGGCGTTGTTCAAGGGTTGGGGCAAGCTCTGATGGAGGAGTACATCACCGAGAAAGGGCATGCGATTACCCATGGCTTCGCCAAATACATCCTGCCCACGTCTCTGGATATCCCTCAGATCAACTGTGTGATCGTTGAAGACCCAGATCCCAAAAGCCCTCTGAAGGCGAAGGGTATTGGCGAGCCGGCTCTGGTCCCGACTGCGCCGGCAATCATGAACGCGATCTACGACGCAATCGGGGTGCGCATAAAGACGTTGCCTGCAACGCCGGAGAAAATCCTGAAAGCGCTTCGGGACCATGTCCCGGGGCGGGAACAGATTGCCCAATCGGCCAGACAGGAGCGTGCAGAAGCCGCGAGACACTAATTGCAGACGCTTGGTCCGAGCGAAATCGGTCTCAAAAAGGGAGGAAGAAATGGAACTTAGAACCAAAATCAAGAGCGGGGTTGTTGGCCTGCTATCGTCAGCGCTGATTGCGTTCGGCGGCGCAGCGCAAGCTGAATACCCAGAAAAGCCGGTCGATATGACAGTGCTTTTCGGGGGCACTGCCAATACGATTGCTCAGTTGCTTTCCGAGTTGATGTCGAATGAATTGGGGCAGCCGGTCGTTCCGGTAAGCCGCACGGGTGGCGGTGGCGCTGTCGGTTACTCGCATGTCGTATCGACTGCGCCTGACGGCTATAACATCGTATGGAATTCGAACTCGATCAGTACGACCCATCACACAGGGCGAGTGCCTTTCGACTATACGGCATTTACACCAATCGCGCGGGTTTCGACCGAAATCCCTGCTTTGGCCGTGAACAGTGACACAGGCTGGGAAACCCTTGCCGACCTCGCGGCCGCAATTGGATCAATGGACGGGACGCTCAAAGTGGGTATCTCTGGCAAGGGCTCTTTCACCCATCTGACGTCGGCCGCGCTCTTTGATGCCATGGGTGTTGGCGATAAGGTTGCCTATATCTCTTACGGTCAAGGCAAAGCGCCGGTTGAGCTATTGGCAGGGCGCATTGACGCCGCAATTCAGTGGCCCGGTCAATTCGCGTCGTATGTGCAAGCTGGCGAGCTCAATGTCTTGGCTGTGACGGGCGATGAACGTGTCGCCGTTCTTCCAGAGGTGCCAACCGCGCAAGAGCAGGGCGTAGATGTGAACATTTCCATGTGGCGCGGGCTTGCGGCCCCAGCCGGAACATCTGCGGATGTCGTGGCCAAGCTACAAGCTGCAGCAGAGGCGGCCGTTGCATCCGAACAGTTCCGTAGTGCTGCAGGGAATATCGGGTTTTCACCCGCTTTCTTGAATGCTGACGAGTTCGGAGCGCTGATCGAGAAGGATGACGCCTTCTATGGCGACCTTCTGACAGAACTCGGCATGGCCCAGTAACTCTAGCCAGGGATCGAAAAGATGACCAATCGTGTTCAAGATGCCATTGCTGCAGCGGTTCTACTCCTGCTCGGTGTTTGTTGGACATGGTTGGTCGTTGACACGATCCCTCCAGGTTTCGGAGATGGAGAAGTCGGCCCAAGAGCCTTTCCAATGGCGTTTGGGCTGATCCTGACGGTTTTCTCGGCGATCCTGCTGATTAGTCGGATTGTATCAGGTGCGGACACCGCTTCAGCAGAGACGTCGGACGATCCTGAGATGCCATCGACCAACCGGCTTGATTGGGGTCCGGCCCTGTTGGTTCTTGGACAGATCGTTCTGTACGGCTTCTTGCTTGAAAAGATCGGCTTCGTTTTGGCGACCCCTTTGGTGGTGCTGTTGGTCATGATCGTGAGTTTGCGTGTCCGGTCGCTCAGGAAACTGATTGGAATGTCTCTCGGGTTGACCGTGGGAAGCTGGCTCATCTTCGAAAAGCTGCTCGGGATTTATCTCGCGAATGGCACCTGGCTGAACGTGGGATAAGATGATGGATCTGTTTCTTCAAGCACTTGCGCTTTCATTCACGCCGATGGCAATTGCGGCGATAGGACTCGGGGCAATGGTTGGACTTGTCTTCGGGTCGATACCCGGACTGACATTTACAGTCGCCCTTGCGCTCGCGTTGCCGATCACCTTTAGCATGGACCCAGTTCCCGCGATTGGATTGTTGCTCGGAACCTACATCGGAGGCATGACTGGGGGGTCAGTCTCTGCGATATTGCTGGGTATTCCAGGGACACCATCAGCTGCCGCGACCGTGCTTGACGGCCATGCCATGACCAAACAGGGCAACGCTTCAATTGCTTTGGGTACTGCCGTGATTGTGTCCGTATTTGGCGGATTGTTCAGCTTGTTCGTCATGATGGTCTCGGTTGACCTCGTGTCGCGGATCGCAATCAGTTTCGGACCGGCGGAAATCTTCGCGCTTGTTCTGTTCGGCATGTCGACGATTTGCGGGCTTTGCGGTGACTCTCTCATCAAGGGGCTGATTGCTGGTGCCCTCGGACTCATGATCATGACGGTCGGCCTCGACGCAATCGATGGCGTGCCGCGGATGACATTTGGCAGCATCAATCTGCTGCAAGGTGTCAATCTTCTGGTGGCGATGATCGGGTTGTTCGCCGTTCCGTTTATTATCGAAGCCTTTTCAGGGAAAGGGCCACAGGATCTGCATACAAAGCGCGTCGCCAAGGTCCGCGCTGAATTGCCCTCTCTGAAAATGCTCTTCGGCAAGCTTTCACTGATGCTGCGGTGTTCTGTATTGGGCACGGGTATCGGCGCGATCCCGGGCACCGGCGGTGCAATCGCCTCGTTCCTCGCTTATGATCACGCAAAACGGTTTTCGAAAAAGCCGGAAAGCTTCGGTAAGGGAAATATCGAAGGTGTTATCGCGCCGGAAACTGCCAACAATGCAGTCACAGGCGGAACGCTTATCCCTCTGTTATCTTTGGGCATTCCAGGAGATCCGGCGACAGCAATCGTTCTTGCTGGTCTGATGATCCATGGCATTACGCCGGGACCGGCACTGTTCATGAACAATGCCGTGGAAGTCTATGGAATGTATGTTGCCGTTGCCCTGGCCTATGTCTGGGTACTGGGTCTTCAACTGATGGGGATCCGCATATTTGTGCATGTGCTTAAGATCCCTCGTGAGATGCTGGCCGTTTCCGTGTTGGTTCTCTGTGCAATCGGAGCCTATTCCATCCGCAATAGTGCCTTTGACATCTATGCTATGGGGGCCATCGGCGTTCTGGCCTATGTGCTCGTAGCTCTGCGCATCCCGATTACACCCATCATCCTCGGAATGGTTTTAGGACCGACGCTGGAGAACGAGTTCAGGACTGCGATGATGCTGTCCGGCGGTAGTTTCGACATCTTCCTGACCTCTCCGACAGTCTTGGTGTTCTTCGCCCTCGCGCTGCTGGTCATTGGTTTGCAAGTGATCACCGAACTGAAGCTGAAAAAGAAAACCTCCAAAAAAATCGAGATGACAGATGCTTGACAAAAACAAGATCCCCGACGAACCCGAGAACGAAATTCGGAAAAGAGCAATCAGGCTGGCGGTCAAGTCTGTCGAAGATGCGCTGATCGACGATCAGAACGGTGGTATTGTCGATCTGACACTTTCAGAGGCGCTTGTTGTCGCCCTGATGAAGCAAGGCGTTCGCCGCTACTTTGCGATCTTCGGACACGGCTCGACCGATCTCGGCGAGGTCTTGCGCATTTATCACGAGGAAGGTGCGGTTGAGGTCATAAACTGCCGCAATGAAGTGGAAATGGCGCATGCAGCCACAGCCTATGCATGGGTTTACGGCAAAACGCCTGCAGTTGTCACATCCATTGGACCGGGTGGACTTCAGGCGATGGCAGGATCGCTCGCTGCGGCGTCTAACGGGGTTGGGGTTTACCATATCTATGGTGACGAGACGACACAGGGCGAAGGCTACAACATGCAGCAGGTACCGAAGCCCGAGCAGGGGGTTTTCGGTAAGATGACTGCCCTTATGGGGCAATCCTATACGCTGCACACGCCAGGCGCACTGCGTGAATGCATGCGACGGGGAACGGCTTGCGCCCATCACCCTTACAAGGCGGGCCCGTTTTTCATCATGCTGCCTATCAACACCCAGCCGCAAATGACCAAGATCAATATTGCGACCCTGCCAGGGCGTCAGACATTGCCGCCGGTTGCGCCAGCAAGATCCGACGATCTGGGCGCCGCTGTAGATTTCCTGCGTCGTTATAAACGCATTGTCATAAAAGCCGGAGGGGGCACCCGGTCACATTATATGGCTGTAAGATCGCTTGCCACACGCATCGGCGCCCCTGTTGTATTGTCGCCAGGGTCAACCGGGGTTCTGATGGACGCACATGCCCAGAACATGCATGTGGGCGGTTCCAAAGGTTCGATCTCGGGCAACTACGCGATGCAAAATGCTGATGCGCTAATCGTGATCGGAAGCCGCGGTGTGTGTCAGGCGGATTGTTCGGGTGTCGGCTATCCAAATGCGCAAGCCGTGTTGAACATCAACGGTGATCTCGACGATTTGACCCATTATGCCAACACGGTATGCCTTCCGGGCGATATCACATCGGTCATTGATATGCTGCTAGCGGAGCTGGGCGATGATGCGGGCATTGACTTGCGCAAGGACTGGATCCGGGATTGTGCCGCAAAGAAGGATGAATGGACGGCCTTCAAGGCAAAGCGGATTCACGCGGAACCGATTGCCGACGAAGTGTGGCAGCAACCTGTCCTCACCCAACCCGCCGCGATCCACACTGTTGCGTCTTTTGCCAACAAGGTCGGCGCGATCAAATTCTTCGACGCGGGTGATGTGCAGGCCAATGGGTTCCAGATCGTAGAAGACGATGCGCCCGGCCAGACATACACCGAGACGGGAGCCTCCTTCATGGGGTTTTCGGGATCGGCTCTTTTGGGTGGCGCGTTGGTGAAGGATGCCAAATACGGCATCGCCTTCACCGGGGATGGCTCCTTCATGATGAACCCGCAAATCCTGATTGATGCGGTCGAGCATGGCGTTCGCGGTATGATTGCCCTGTTTGACAACCGGCGGATGGCGGCGATCACCGGCCTTCAATACGACCAGTATGGGCGCGAATTCAAAACGAATGACAGTGTGGCGGTTGATTACAGGGCGATGGCGGCGTCGGTGTCCGGTGTGAAGGCGCTTCACGGAGGCTTCACCCGTAGTGCGCTCGAGGCTGCGCTAACTGAGGCGCATGCCTACGATGGACTCTCGCTGCTTCATATCCCTGTCTATTCGGGACGTGACCCGATCGCAGGTATGGGAGCCTATGGGTCCTGGAATGTCGGAAATTGGGTCGAAGAAGTTCAGGGCGCGTACCTGAACGCGACTATTTAAGGAGCGGCATCAATGTATGAGAATATTGAACTCTTCATCAATGGCGACTGGTGCAATGCTTCGGACGGTGCGACCAAGCCGGTGACGTGTCCGGCATCGGAAGATGTGATTGGTTCGATCGCCGTCGCCGCAGATGACGACATCAATCGGGCGCTTTCAGCGGCAAAAGACGGCTTTGATGTTTGGCGCAAAACCGGGACATGGGACCGAGCGGCAAAGATCCGCAAAGTTGCTGATCTGATACGCGAGAGGCAGAGTGAGATCGCAAGGCTTATGTCGTTGGAAACCGGCAAGCCATTGGCCGAGTCCATGGGCGAAACCGGCGCTGCGGCCGACCAGTTCGAATGGTATTCGGAAGAAACCAAACGTATTTATGGCCAGATCATCGAAGCGCGCACCAGCGACAGCCGCATGGCGGTGATATATCAACCTGTTGGCGTCGTTGCGGCCTTTTCAGCATGGAATTTTCCGGCATTGTTGCCGGCCAGAAAGATTGCAGCCGCTCTTGGGGCCGGTTGCGCGATCATCATCAAGCCCGCAGGTGAAACACCAGCTTCATGTGCTGCTCTGATACAGGCCTGCCATGATGCGGGCATTCCGCCTGGGGTCGTGAATATGTTGACCGGCAATTCGGGCCAAATTGCTGAAAAACTCATCCGCTCTCCCATCGTGCGAAAGGTCAGCGTGACGGGCTCTGTTCCTGTCGGCAAACAAATCCTTTCGCTTGCTGCGGAGGGGGTCAAGAAGGTGTCGATGGAATTGGGAGGCCACGGCCCTGTTCTGGTGTTTGACGATTTCGACGCTGAGAAAGCAGCCGAAATATGTGCGCCTACAAAATTCCGCAATTGCGGTCAGGTTTGTATTTCGCCAACCAGATTCTACGTTCATGAAAATAGTTACGAGAAGTTCGCCTCTCGTTTCGCGGAAATCGCCAATTCACTCAAGATCGGGCGCGGATTGGACGATGGCGTGCAAATCGGCCCAATGGCGAACAAGCGCGGGCTGGAAACCATTCAGAAAATGACCCAAGATGCATTGGATCGCGGCGCGGAATTGTTGGCCGGGGGGAAACGTCCAGCCGGATTCAACAAGGGGTATTTCGTGGAGCCCACCGTTCTGGGGCGCGTGCCGGACGATGCGCTGGTGATGACCGAGGAACCATTTGGTCCGATCGCGCCGATTACCACATTCACAGATTATGATGAGGTGATCGCGCGCGCCAATTCGCTGCCATTCGGGTTGGCGGGGTATGTGTTCTCCAACAACTTGACCACTGCAACCCGCGCCTATGAAGATCTCGAACTGGGTATGGTCGGGGTGAACGAGATGCTTCTCGCAACCGCTGAGGCTCCGTTTGGCGGGGTCAAGGAAAGCGGCATGGGCCGCGAGGGCGGGAGCCTTGGGATGCACGATTACTTGGATCCGAAATACGTCAAGATGAAACTCGCGGGATAAGAAGATATGACAGACGACAATGAACAAGGCTTCGCAAGGGGCCTGACCAATTATGGTGACAGAGATTTTTCGGTCTACCTTCGACGGTCTTTCGCAGCGTCGATGGGCTATTCACAAGACGTTCTGAAAAAGCCTATCGTCGGTATCGCGAACAGTTTTTCGGGCTTCAATAGCTGCCATCGGCATTTCCCTGAACTGCTTGAAGCGGTGAAGCGCGGGGTGCTTCTGGGCGGCGGTTTGCCGGTTGAATTTCCGACGATCTCGCTTGGCGAAGTCTATCTCAGCCCAACCAGCCTGAAATTTCGCAATCTTATGTCGATGGACACGGAGGAAATGATCCGCGCTCAGCCAATGGATGCGGTCGTGCTGATGGGGGGATGCGACAAGACCGTGCCTGCCCAGTTGATGGGCGCGGCTTCTGCGGATCTTCCGGCGGTTCAGCTTGTTGCCGGGCCAATGATGACATCGCGGCACGGCGAAGAGCGCTTGGGCGCCTGCACGGATTGTCGCCGGTTCTGGGGCAAGTACCGCGCGGGCGAAGTCTCTGGTGATGAAATTAGCCAGATCGAGGGGCGTCTCGCCACGACTGCCGGCACATGCGCTGTCATGGGGACAGCCTCGACAATGGCCTGTATAGCCGAGACACTCGGTATGTCTTTGCCGGGCACGGCCGCCATCCCTGCCGTTAATGCCGACCGATTGCGCGCAGGCGAGGCGTCGGGTTTGGCTGCGGCGCGGATGGTCACAAATCCGATCCGGCCAAGCCAGTTGATCACTGAAAAATCCGTCGAAAACGCGCTTCGCGTCCTGCTGGCGTTGGGGGGGTCCACGAATGCAATCATCCACCTCACGGCCATCGCCGGACGGCTTGGGATACGCATCTCTCTGGACCGTATGAATGAGTTGTCCGACACGACCCCTGTGCTGGTCAATCTGAAGCCGGTTGGCTCTGCCTATATGGAAGATTTCTTCTATGCGGGCGGAATGGGGGCTGTTCTTCGTGAACTCAAACCGCTTCTGCACTTGGATACGCTCTCGGTGACGGGCGAAACCTTGGGTGACCGTCTGGAACAGGATCCGGGATATGTGGATCGGCGCATCATTTCCAGTGCGACTGAGCCGCTGGAGCCACAGGGCGGCCTCGTCGCGCTCTTTGGCAATATCGCGCCGCGTGGCGCCATCCTGAAACGGTCCGCTGCGGACGAGCGGTTGTTCGAGAAAGAAGGCCGTGCGGTGGTGTTCAGTTCTCTTGAGGACCTGGCCAACCGTGTGGACGACCCTGATCTTGATATTACCGAGGATGATTTCATGGTCTTGCAAAATGCAGGTCCGAAGAGTGCCTCCGGTATGCCTGAGGCCGGTTATCTGCCGATCCCCCGGAAACTCAGCTCCAAAGGTGTCAAGGATATGGTGCGCATCTCGGATGCGAGGATGTCTGGCACAGCCTTCGGGACGATCGTGCTTCACGTCGCGCCCGAAAGCTCGACCGGCGGAGTCTTGGGATTGGTCCAGAACGGTGACCGAATTCGACTGTCGGTCAAGAACAAGAGCATCGAACTCCTGGTGGACGAGGCGGAACTTGATCGACGCCGCGCGCAATGGACTTCCGACAATGAACCGGCCGACACGCGACGCGGGTACGACCGGCTTTATGCCGAACAGGTTCTTCAGGCGGACGAAGGCTGCGATTTCGCGATTTTGCAGCCTAACCCGCTGAAAAAGTGAGCTAAAAAAGGGTAACGACGGATGAAAATCGGGACACCAAAAGAGATCTACGAAGGGGAGGCGCGGGTCGGAATGACGCCGGACTCGGCGCGCCAACTTCAAAAACTGGGCTATGAGTGCCTGGTTGAAACCGGAGCAGGAGCGCGGGCCGGTTTCTCTGACGCCACCTATGAAGAGGCCGGTGTCACCGTTGTGACCAGCGCTGCCGAGTTGTGGGGCCAGGCCGACATCGTTGCGAAGGTGCGTCCGCCTTCGGAGACGGAGGCCAAGCGTCTGACGAAGGGTCAGACTTTGATTTCGTTTTTCTATCCTGCGTCGAACGAGGCGCTGATGGAGTTGGCGCGTTCGAAGGGCGCGAGCGTGATTGCGATGGACATGGTGCCGCGCATCAGCCGCGCGCAGAAGATGGATGCGCTGTCCTCGATGGCGAATATCGCGGGCTATCGCGCGGTGATCGAGGCGGGCAACAACTTTGGCCGGTTCTTCACCGGGCAGGTGACGGCGGCGGGCAAGGTGCCGCCGGCGAAGGTGCTGATCGTGGGCGCTGGTGTGGCCGGTCTGGCGGCGATCGGGACATCGACCTCGCTGGGCGCGATGACCTATGCCTTCGACGTGCGGCCGGAAGTGGCCGAGCAGGTGGAATCGATGGGCGCTGAGTTCGTCTATCTCGATTTCGAGGAAGAACAGCAGGATGGATCTGCCAGCGGCGGCTATGCCTCTGTTTCCTCGCCGGAATTCCGTGAGGCGCAGCTGGCGAAGTTCCGCGAGTTGGCCCCTGAAATGGATATCGTCATCACCACCGCGCTGATCCCGAACCGCGAGGCGCCGGAGCTGTGGACCGAGGACATGGTGCAGGCGATGAAGCCGGGGTCGGTGATCGTCGATCTGGCGGCAGAGCGGGGCGGCAACTGCAAGCTGACCAAGGCCGACGAGCGGATCGTGACCGATAACGGCGTGATCATCATCGGCTATACCGACTTCCCCAGCCGGATGGCGCAGCAGGCCTCGACGCTCTATGCGACGAACATCCGCCATATGATGACGGACCTGACGCCCGAGAAGGACGGCACGCCGAACCACAATATGGACGATGACGTGATCCGTGGTGCCACGATCACCCATGAGGGGGAGATCACCTTCCCGCCACCACCGCCGAAGGTGCAGGCGATTGCGGCTGCTCCGAAGAAGGAAGCGGCCAAGGAGCTGACGCCGGAGGAGAAGCGCGCGGCGGAAGCTGCGGCCTTCAAGGCGCAGACCAAGAACCAGGTGACGCTGCTGGCCATCGGCGCGGCGCTGATCCTTGGCGTGGGGCTGATCCCGGATATGCCGGCGAGCTTCATGCAGCACTTCATCGTGTTCGTTCTGTCGGTGTTCATCGGCTTCCAGGTGATCTGGAACGTCGCGCATTCGCTGCACACACCGCTGATGGCGGTGACGAACGCGATCTCGTCGATCATCATTCTGGGCGCCTTGATCCAGATCGGATCGGGCGGGTTCCTCGTGATCCTGTTGGCGGCCATCTCGGTCTTTATGGCGGGTATCAACATCTTTGGTGGCTTCCTTGTCACCCGGCGCATGCTCGCCATGTTCCAGAAATCTTAAGGGGGAGCCAGAACAATGGAAAATTCGTTTACCATGGCAGCCTATGTCGTTGCCGGTGTTCTGTTCATCCTCTCGCTGGGGGGATTGTCTGGGCAGGAAAGCGCGAAACGCGCGGTGTGGTACGGCATCGTGGGGATGGCGATTGCGGTCTTTGCGACGCTGGTTGGACCGGGGGCGGGGCTGTGGCTTCTGTCGCTGGTGCTGATCGCAGCGGGTGGCCTGATCGGCTATTATGTGGCGATGCGGGTGCAGATGACCGAGATGCCGCAGCTGGTGGCGGCGATGCACTCGCTGGTGGGCCTTGCGGCGGTGTTCGTGGGCTTCAATGCCGAGATGACCATTAACCTCGTTGAAGCGGCGAAGGCTGCGGGCGAAGGCGTTGAGGGCGCGTTTGCGCTGTTGGTCGCCAAGAAAGAGCCGATTGAGATCGCGATCCTGAAGATCGAGTTGTCGCTGGGCATCTGGATCGGTGCGGTGACCTTCACCGGCTCGGTGATTGCCTATGGCAAGCTGGCGGGCAAGGTGAACTCGGCTGCGACAAAGCTGCCGGGCGGGCATCTGCTGAATGCGGCGGCGGCTTTGCTCTCGGTCGTGTGCCTTGTGTGGTATCTGAACGCGGGCGCGATGCTGCCCCTGTTGATCCTGACGGCGGCGGCGCTGTTCATCGGCTATCACCTGATCATGGGGATCGGCGGCGCGGACATGCCGGTGGTTGTGTCGATGCTGAACTCCTATTCGGGGTGGGCCGCGGCGGCGATTGGCTTCAGCCTCGGCAACGACCTGCTGATCGTTGTGGGTGCCTTGGTCGGTTCGTCGGGCGCGATCCTCAGCTACATCATGTGTAAGGCGATGAACCGGTCGTTCATCAGCGTGATCCTCGGGGGCTTTGGCGGCGCTGCGGGGCCGGCGATGGAGGTCGAGGGCGAGCAGATCGCGATCGAGGCGGATGGTGTGGCGCAGGCTCTGGACGAGGCCGACAGCGTGATCATCATCCCGGGCTACGGTATGGCGGTGGCGCAGGCGCAACAGAACGTGGCGGAACTGACCCGCCGCCTGCGGGCCAAGGGCAAGAACGTGCGCTTTGCCATTCACCCCGTTGCGGGGCGCTTGCCGGGGCATATGAACGTGCTGTTGGCGGAAGCGAAGGTGCCCTATGACATCGTGATGGAGATGGACGAGATCAACGAGGACTTCCCTGAAACGGACGTGGCCATCGTGATCGGCTCCAACGACATCGTGAACCCTGCGGCACAAGAAGACCCGAACAGCCCCATCGCGGGTATGCCGGTGCTGGAATGCTGGAAGGCCAAGCAGGTGTTCGTCTCCAAGCGGGGACAGGGCACGGGCTATTCGGGCATCGAAAACCCGCTCTTCTACAAAGAAAACACGCGCATGTTCTACGGCGATGCCAAAGCAAGCCTCGATACCCTGCTGACAAAAATCAGTTAACGGGCAGGGCGAAGAGTAAGGGTACCTGCGCGAAAAAGTGTGGGTGCCCGTAAGGACCCGAAAAATGAGAATGATCTCTGAGAAAAGTGAAGAGTGGTTGATCCTTGGGGATCTCTGGGGGCTGTATTTCTATTTTGGCCTTGGGTTCGCGGGTGTTCGGCCTCTGATTCAGCCGATCCGGCAGGTGCTGAAAATATCGCCAACGCGGATTGGGCACACACTCGGATCATGCCAATTGATCCATCCCAAAATAGAGCTCGGACAGAGCCAAGAAGTGGGAGTAAGCTATGCTTGATGAGGGGGTGCGCAATTTGAGCTGGAGCTTGCAGGCGCAGGGATACGCAGCGCGGTCCGCGCGCTATAACGCCGGGACTGCGGCGCTGCTGGAAACCGCCCTGATGAAGGGTGAGGGCCGTCTTTCCGAGACTGGCGCGCTGGTTGTGAACACAGGGAAGTACACGGGCCGCTCGCCTAAGGACAAACACATCGTGTCCGAGCCGTCGACGCAGGCGGAGATTTGGTGGGAAGGCAACCGAGCCATGACCCCATCGAATTTCGAAACACTAAAGACCGACATGTTGGCTTATCTGGGAGATCGGGACGTCGAAGTTCAGGATCTGGTTTGCGGCGCCGATCCGGCGAACGCGGTCGGTATTCGGTTGATCGCGGAATTCACATGGCATGCGCTGTTCCTGCGTCATATGCTGCGTCGTCCTTCGCAGGCAGAGTTGCAGACCTATGTGCCGGACTTCACGATCATCAACCTTCCGGGTTTTCTTGCCGATCCTGAGCGGCATGGGACTCGGAGCGAGACTGTCGTGGCACTCAGTTTCGAGCAAAAGCTCGTTCTGATCGCGGGAACCGAATACTCGGGTGAGAACAAGAAATCGGCCTTTACCATTCTCAACCACTTGTACCCATCTCGGGGCATTCTACCGATGCACTGTTCCGCTAACCATGCGCTGCATGACCCGCGCGATACGGCGCTTTTCTTCGGACTTTCCGGCACAGGCAAGACAACGCTTTCAGCCGATCCAACACGGAAATTGATTGGCGATGACGAACACGGCTGGTCTGACGGCGGTGTCTTCAATTTTGAGGGGGGGTGCTATGCCAAGACTATCCGCCTGTCGCAACAATCGGAGCCGGATATCTGGGGCGCGGTGCATTCCTTTGGGACGGTGCTTGAAAACGTCGTAATGGACGATCAAAGCCGGACGCTATTACTGGATGACGATACAATTACTGAAAACACGCGCGCGGCCTATCCTCTCGATCACCTGAAAAATGCGAGCTCCACATCGCGTGGAGGTGAACCGCGGCACATTTTCCTGCTGACATGTGACGCCTTCGGAGTGACGCCCCCCGTTGCGAAATTGTCGCCCGTTGAGGCACGCGCCTTATTCCTGCTGGGGTTCACATCCAAGGTTGCCGGAACCGAGCGGGGCGTTGGGAAACCGGAGCCTACCTTTTCGACCTGTTTCGGAGCGCCGTTCCTGACCCGCGATCCGGCTGTCTATGCTGACCTCTTCGAGGCCAAGCTGGAGCATTCGGGCGCGCAGGTTTGGTTGGTGAATACCGGCTGGAGCGGCGGCGGCGTGGAAACGGGCAAAAGGATGCCCATAACAGTTACGCGCAGCCTTTTGGGTGCCGCGATCGATGGGTCGCTTGAGGCGGGCGAGTTCAAAACGGATCAGGTCTGGGGCGTGCAGATCCCATGTGACGGACCTGCCGAAGCAAGGCCCTATCTCGATCCATACGAAAATTGGCAGGACAAATCGGCATTTGAACTGGCGGCGGTGGAGCTTAGATCAAGGATTGAGCCGAAGTTGGCTGAAATGGGCCTGTCATTCCCATTGTCAAAGATCTCGCAGGCGAGACGTGTTGACGTTTTTGAAGTCGAAAGGGCGTGAGGATGAAATACATTGTTTATGTCAGCCAGGCAAAAGCGCCTTTTTCAAAGTTGGCTCTGAAGGAGCTCCTCGAGAAAAGCCGCGCTCGAAACTCCAATGAAGGGATAACTGGGCTGTTGCTGTACAGGTACAGCGATGACTTCGATAAAGGCTATTTCATTCAGGCTATCGAGGGGCCCGATGATGTCCTGAACGCTCTTTGGGATAGGATTTCCGAGGATCGACGCCATCATACCATTGTCACGTTGGCCGAAGGCAAACAGACGGACAGAATGTTCCCAAATTGGTCGATGGGCTTCAGAAACGTCGAAGCCAAAGACCTCGAAGCATTGCCCGGGTTCGCTGAAATTGAGACTGAGAGTTTTTGGGAAAACCTCAAGGCCAATGAGATGCCAGAAGCGGTGGAGCTTCTACGCGGATTTTACTGAGGTGCTGATTGTTTTGCCAAGCGATATCGAGGCAGTTTAGCAGGTAGATGGCGGGTATTTCGGCTGTTCACTCACGACATGATCCTGTCTCCGCTCTTGTGGCCGCGGGCGGGGGCGCTGTTTTGGCGGTGATTGCTGAAACCTCTGGGCCATCCTATCGCCCTGTTGGTGCAATGATGGCAGTGCTTGGGCGCAAGGAATGGGTGGGAACCCTGTCATCAGGCTGCGTTGAAGCGGATATCGCGCTTCATGCTTTGGAAGCACGCTCGGACGGTGAGCCACGTTTTGTGGCATATGGCAAAGATTCCCCGTTCATGGATATCCAGCTGCCTTGTGGAGGAGGGCTGAAGATCCTCTTGGTTCCAAACCCCGATTTGGAGGTACTGGAAAACCTAAAAGAACACCAAAGCCAGCGCCGAGGAATAACGCTTGAAATCGAGGTGAACACAGGAAGGATGGAACTGACGGATAGCGTAAAGTCCGGTCTGGACAAAAATATTCTTCGCATTCGCATCGGACCGGAATTGAAGTTCTTTGTATTCGGCAAAGGCCCCGAAGCAGGACAGTTTGCGGCGTTGGTTCAAACACTCGGCTATGAGAATTTGCTGCTTTCACCTGATGATGAGACTTTGGGAGCGGGCGATCTCGCTGGCTGTGACACGCACCTGTTAACCGGAAAAAACTACCCCCAAGATTTGGCGGTCGATCACAGGACGGCGATCGTGTAGTTCTTCCATGATCACGACTGGGAACCGCCAATTTTGGTGGAAGCGTTGGCGACGCCAGCATTCTATGTCGGTGCGCAGGGAAGTAAGAAAGCGCAGGATGCTCGCAGAGAAATGTTGGCGAGTATGGGTATCGCAGGAGAGACGCTGGAGCGATTGCGCGGGCCGATCGGGCTCATACCTTCTGCCCGTGATGCAAGAACACTCGCTGTATCTGTTCTGGCCGAGGTGCTGGCAGTCGCGATGAATACCCAACATTCAACGAAGCATTGAATTTGTTCTCGTTTTTAGTGCGACTGACTGTATTCACTGAACGCTGATTTTCGCCCGTATCAGGTTGCGCCGGCGCCCATGCAGATTGCCAAGAACGGAAAAAGGTCTTCCGAATTAGGCGCTTTCGGCAACCATGAAGGCAGATTTCTGGCTGCGCCGTTTCTATCCAGTAGCTCTGCGTATGCTGCAATGCTGCATTGCTGTCTTATGTGTGGATAAACGGAGAATACCGAGATATGTGCCGTGCATCGACAGTGTCTTGATTTCCAAGGAGTATTCAACATGACCTACGTCCAGATGGCAATAAATTGGAATGCTTTCTTGTCTGGGCTGGTTGGCCTTATTCCTGCGATTTTCAGGGGGTTGTCCCGACTGTCTGGAGACATTTTGCGCGTTCGCAAAATGGAACGTCTTCTTAGTGCGAGCGATGCGGAACTTGCGGAAATTGGTTTGACGCGCAAAGACATCGTTCCCCATTTTTTGCAGCGGGTATAATCCGTTACCTTGCTTTTCATGAGTTCAGCCGGGCAGGCGGACAAGCGATATGATCTGCCAACAGACTGCTCCGCGCGACGCAAGCTGCTCGTGACGCTCTAGCTATCGCATTTGTGGGCGGTACCTCATCACCAGCGCAGAAAAGAAATTCAGCAGCTGATCGTTATCGCATCACAACAGCATCATAGAACTGCACACTGCCACCGCCGAAAGCGGACTGCAGATTTTGGGCTATGTCAGAGTCGTAATCGCTTCGCTATCCAATCCGCACAAAACGATATCTCGCGCAGGCTTTTGAACTTGTGGCTTGATACCAAGTTAGGTGCGAACGTTATGGTTTAAGGGGAAATGCTGGCTGTGCACGCAGTCTCACGCTAGCCAGTCTGGCCGAAATTTCCCTGATAACAGGGAAAATACAGGGAAAAACTGCCGATTTTGCCAATATTCGAGCCCGTCGCCTTGATTGTGGGTGAGAAAACAGTGGTTTAGCCACGATTTCCCTAAGTTCGTTAACAGGGAAATTCCGTTCCGATATCAGTGAATTTTTTGGAACTAACAGGGAAGCGATACTGAACCTGATCTATGGGGCATCATGATTTAGCTGCCCGAAATTCCTGGAGCCGACGTTCGAGCCGAGTGCAGCGAACGGCTGCCTGGAGCCCAATTTGACCGATGCTATAGATCGCACGAATTTCCGCAATGAAAGCGCCAAGCTGACATTGCCTAAGAACTTTGATAACTTTCTGGCTTAGGGGGCTACATTATCTGATTTTGGAGGGGGCTGTATTATCTGATTTTGGACCCATTATTGAGTGCCTCGTATGTTCACAACGATCCTGTCACCGACAAGGAACATCAAATGTCTGACGAGTTACTTTATGTGACAGCGACCGAGGCTCTGGCACGATTTTCCCAAAAATCGTTATCACCAGTTGAGCTGTTGGAAGCGCAGATCACCCGCGCTGAAGCGACTTCCAAGACAGTCAATGCATTTGCACATACACATTTTGATGAAGCGCGCGAACTGGCACGGCAATCCGAGGCGCGATGGTCCAAGGGTGAGCCTTCCGGGTGCCTCGACGGGTTGCCTGTCGCCATCAAGGACGAAACCCAGATTGCGGGCAAGCCGTCAACATGTGGTTCTCTGATCCTGAAGGATTTCGTGGCTGACGCGACATCCCCTGCAAATGAACGTATTCTCGCCGAGGGGGCGATTGCGCACGCTTTCACCACGACGCCCGAATTTTGTTGCGCGCTCATCACTTGGTCGCGGCTTTGGGGCGTGACGCGCAACCCCTGGAACACAGAGAAAACACCGGGTGGGTCTTCCGGCGGCGCCGCCGCTGCGCTGGCTTCAGGCGCGTGTTCATTGGCCACTGGCACGGATATTGGGGGGTCGATACGAGTTCCGGCATCCTGCTGTGGGCTCGTCGGGTACAAACCAACCTATGGGCGGACGCCGCAGACACCACCTTTCAACTTGGATATGTACAATCATACTGGTCCTTTGGCGCGTTCGGTCGCGGATGCGGCGCTTCTGCAAAACGTCATGTGCGGTCCGCATCCCGAAGACATTGCAACACTTTACCCCAAACTGACGCTGCCGATGAACTACCCCGGCATCAAGGGGTGGAAGATCGCATTGTCGATGGATTTGGGCAGTTTCGAGGTGGATGAGGACGTACGTCGAAATACACTAACTGCAGCACAGGTATTCCGCGATCTGGGCGCAAAAGTCGAGGAGGTCGATATCGGTTGGGGGCCCGAAGTGAGCGAAGGCGTTATCGCTTATCTGAAACACCTTTTTGGCGCGTCCCTGTCGACCGAGTTGAAAGAGAGTGCTGACCTGATGACGACCTATTGCCGCGATTTCGCGGAACAATCGCAATCGTCCAGCCCTCTTAACTATCTCAACAGTCTCAAAACTGCGGGGCAAGCCTATCGGAGACTCGGATTGCTGCTAGAGGAATTCGATTGCCTGATATGTCCGACGACCGCCCTACCCGCAGTTGATGCGACGTTTGATCCATCTCAGGATCGAATTGAGATCAACGGCAAGGAAGTTGGATCGTTTCTCGGATGGGCGATGACGACCCCATTCAACATGCTGAGCCGCTGTCCCGTCATTTCGCTTCCAACCGGGTTTGCGGGAAACGGAGTTCCAACGGGAATGCAGATTGTGGCCCCTGCCTATCGCGATGAAGTCGCATTTCAGGCTGCGAGTGCATTTGAAAACGCAGTCGGAGGTTGGTACCGGCGCACAGAAGATCGTCCCGCTTTATGATCGAAGTGGTGGATACTGAATATGACTGCCGCATTTACTGAGCGAACGTAGCCCTCTACCCAAAGCAGCCCTCGCATCAATCTTGCCGAATGGTAGCTTTGTCCCGCGTTGCAGTCATACACAGGTCGTCAAATGCTGCAAGTTGCACCAAGGTCCGGCTTCGGGAATCTGGAAAGCTGGATTTTCACCTAGTCGAATGTCCGCTTCGGGCCGGCAGGTGACTTGGTCGTGAAGGGCGGATTGCGGACTTTCGCTGCACGCTTGGCTGAGGTCCGCCATGCGGACAAAGGGTGAATTCGCTGCGCTTGCTCAGGAGGCCGCTTTCATGCGTTTGCGGACCTTCACTTTGGATTGTACACAATTTGCGCACCTACAGTGGCGGCAGCCTTGATTGGGACGAACAGTATATCCAATCCTCCAAAGGCGAACAAATCACAGAACCCGCTGCCAGCTCATAGTTGTACCCGGTTGAAACAGGCAAAACTGTACGTCCTTTTTCACCGCATCGTACAATTCTCAAATCCCGAATCCGTCTTGCGCTAAATCAAAGCCGTCCTCACACTCTGAGGAATGCACTTAGCGGGTACTAGGATCACTCAAGCAACATCCTGCTTAGTTCTCATTACCATAGCTAACCACTCAAGAATTTGCGCTTTCGATGGCTCTAACTGAACGGCTTCTGTGCCAGCAAATTCTCTAAATGCTGCCATATTGAGATCGTTGACCCCCACGATCACTGGAATTTCAAGCTCCAGCGCTGTGGCAATGATGGTTCTGAAGCCGCGACCATCGGCTTCATGCTTGCCGAACTTGTTGATGATCAAGAGGTCCACATTTGGATCAAGTCGCGCCTCCGCCAGGCCGACGGCGGTCTCCAACGCAGCGGGGTCCAGCCTGCATCCCTTAGAGCCTAATCCAAGATCTTGTGAAATGCGCAGAACCGGACCGTCTGGCAAGACCTGCACATCCATGTCGCACGGGCCATTTGCGCGATCTGTATTGATCTGAACTGTGCCGCAGGTTGTGTAGCCTTGCGAAGCGAGCGTATCGGCCAGCCGTGAAAGCAGAAGGTCGGTATCTCCCCTGCCTGGAGCCATTGTGTAAGCGATCTTCATATCTTGTTGTCCTTGTCCTTCAGAAAGGGTGAAACTCCACCAATGCACCACAGGGCAATTCCTCGGTATCGGCAGGAATGAAAAGCAAACCGTCCATTTCAGGAAGCAGTGACACCCTACCCGAATGAGTTGCCTCCGCGAATTCAGCGATTTCTCGTCCCGCGCTGTCAAAGCCCGTCAGGCGCGCCAGCCGTAGCTCACATCGGCCCGGTTTATGATGAAGCGTATGTTGCAATACCACATGTCGTCGGCGGACGGGCCTTTGCGCTTGTCCGCTGAGGGACCTGCAAAGGGCTGAACCGAAGATTTGCCACGTCACGAAAGCAGACAGTGGATTACCGGGCAGTCCAAGCCAGACCGCTCGCCCAACATGTCCAAACGACACTGGCTTGCCGGGCTTTAACGCGACGCCGCTAAAGGCAATTTTGGCGAAAAGCCCAGCCAAGGCTGGCTTCACATGGTCTTCTTCGCCGACCGATATGCCACCAGTCGTAACGATCAGGTCCACCTCTTGCGACAGAGCGTCCAGTTGTTCGCGCAGCGCGGGGAGCGTGTCGAATGCAACTTGGACGCTGTACAGCTCAATGTCAGGCGTCGCCAGCGCGGCGCGGAGCATCGGCGTATTCACATCCCATATCGCAGCGGTGCCCCTCGCCTCACCTTGCTGGGCGACCTCATCCCCGGTGACCACGAGGGCTACGCGGACGCGTCGTGTGACGCACACCTCGGCGTGTCCGGCGGCCGCGCAGGCCGCGATGTCTCGCGGAGTGAGGAGGCGTCCCGCCGGAGCTATCGTCTTTCCCCTCGCCATGTCTTCGCCGGCGCGGCGAACATGAGCGCCCCGTTTAACGACATCGTGCAAACGGACATGGGTGCTAGTGCACAAAACCTGCTCCTGCATTACGACTGCGTTTGCACCGTCTGGAAGAGGCGCGCCTGTAAAGATCTGTATCGCACTCCCGCGCTTGAGCGTGTTGTTCGGGACATGCCCTGCTGCAACGCGCCCTACGACTGTCAATTCCCACGGCCCTTCACCAGATAGGTCGCCCGTATTGATTGCGTACCCGTCCATGGCAGCATTATCAAAAGGAGGAACCATTCCCAGCGACCGCACAGATTTTGAAAGCACCCGCCCTGCGGCTTGCGCTAGCGGGACATGCTCGGTTTCAGGAACAGCCTTTGTCAGGCGGGCAATCCGAGCCAACCCCTCATCAATACTGATCAGTGAACCCTGACGCACGAGATCGTCACACCCGAAACCGCTGCTTTCGATCTTTTGGATGACGGTCATTGCGCGGCCTCCGCATGAAAATGGCCCGGGCCAACCGTGCAGTCCAGATCGCGAAGCCGTCCGTCTTTCAGGCCATAGATCAGCCCATGGATACGGATGCTGACACGTTCCCGCCAGGCCCGTTGAAGAATGGGCGTCTCAGCTACCCGGCGGACGCCCTCCACCACATTCAGTTCCGCGAGCTTGTCTCTTCGTGCCTCGTCATCGCCCTGTTGTGCCAAATCGACGGCATAGGCCCGGGTAAGACGCCGGATCGGTACGAGCCAGTGGTCCGCCAAGCCGTGGGGCAGGTCTTCGGTCGCTGCCTTGACCCCGCCGCACCCGTAGTGACCGCATACGATTATCTCGCGGATCTTGAGCGCATCTACGGCAAACTCCAGCGCCGAAAGCATATTCATATCCGACGTATGGATAACATTTGCCACGTTGCGGTGCACAAACACCTCGCCTGGATCGAGACCTGCGACGACATTGGCAGGCACCCGGCTGTCAGAACAGCCGATCCAGAAGAATTCAGGCGATTGCCGTGTGGCCAGACGTGCAAAATAGCCGGGTTCTTCTGTTCAGACCATTTCACGTTGCGGTCAAGAAGATCATTCAGCATGTCTCATTCTCCGAGCGTGGGCTTTAGACTACGGCGCTCCAGCATGTGCCTTTTCATTGCGTTCAGGTCCGCCTCGGTCAGTCTCGCCCGGGCGATCGGAAGGATGACCGCGTTTTCGAGGATCAAGTGGCGGCGCGCATGATGGGCAAAATCCATAATTTGCTCGCAATCCGATTGGGAGGGCCGCGAGTTAGGTTTATCGAAACCTCTGATGATCGCGACAATCGCCGGCGCGTCGGCGATGGCATGGCCATGATCAGATTGAAGCTTGTCGATCACCTTGTCGATTTCGTCTTCCGGCTCGCAGCGTTTTAGCATCATCGGAAACAGATCAATTTCTTCATCAGCCAGATGCTGCGGCAGTTCCGTTTCCAGAAAGGTGAGGACTGGGTCGATCTCTGCGCGTTCTATGGATGCAGAGGCGACAATCCGATCGATCACTGCGCAGACCTCCCGTTCGCGCATATGATCTTCGGCGATGAAGTCTAGTGGATTGTCCAAGTCGGAAACATCAGCAGCCTCACCTCTTGCCGTTCTCAAGAGTCGTTTAGGATCTTTTCCCATCGTCCTCTCCTCCCAGTTAGACCATGCTCAGGTCTGCCCCCTCGATATCTGAGGCTTCGACCAATTGGGTGATGAAGGTACGGGACTGCCGCGCCCAAGCTGCTTTCTCCATTGCTTCGGAAATTTTCCCGCGAACGGCTTCGAATGGCAGGACCTGCCCCAACGCAACCGCATCCATTCGGATGATATGATAGCCATGGCGGGTCAGAACCGGCTCTGTCGAAATCTCGCCTTCAACAAGGTGACGCAGGGCAGCCTCGAACTCAGGAACGGTGTCATTCGGGCCAAGTTGGCCGAGCGTCCCGCCTGAGGTCTTGGACCCGCAATCGCTCTGGCGTGCGGCCAGTGCCGCGAAGCTCTTTGGTTCACCCAGCACCAAGGCAAGCAGCCCCTTGGCACGGCCTAGCGCTTTGGCGCGTGCTGCCTCGTCCCGCGGATCGCAGGCGCACAGGATATGGGACACCTCCCAAAGCGGCGGTGTTCGAAAGCGCGTCGGATCTTTTTCCCATTCGGATGCGATGTCCTCCCGAGTTGGGGGAACAACATCAATCGCCTCCTCTAGGAGGCCCCTGATCAGGGCCTCCTCATCAGTTTCAAACCGCCCCGGGGCGACCTCATTGGGTTTTGCCTCGACGCTGCGAGACCGCGCTTCTTGCAACAACAAGGTGCGGATCGCCACGGCATTGGCCGCCTTGCGCCAAGCAATACCGGGTTTGCCTTTCGGCGCGTCCTGGTTCTGCGTCTCCGCAGCAATCAGGCCGTGGGGAACATGCTCGCCGTTGACGACCAGATCTGGAAAGAGTGCTGCTTTCATTTGCTTTACTCCGCCGGTGTCGCTTTGGTATCGGCACGCTTGGGCAGCGCTATTTGACGGCGCGAGCGCACAATCTGATAGCCAGGCCGCAAAAGGTACCGGAACGGTGCTGCAAAGCCCGAAACCATGTGAACCAACCGCGAGAAGGGGAAGAGCGCCGTGATGATCAAGCCAAGGAAGATGTGCAACTTGTAGAGCCAATGCACGTCTACCACTGTAACCCATGCATTGATGTTCCAAGTGACGATGCTCTGCGACCAGTTCATGAAACGCACCATCTCGGAGCCGTCCATGTGTTGCAGAGTCTGCGTGATTGTCAGCAAGCCAATGGCCAGTTGCAACCAGATCAATGCCATGATGGTGATATCCATCCGGCTGGACGTTGCTCGGATCCGTGGCTCAGTCAGACGACGATGCATAAGCAGGGATGCACCGATCAAGGCCGCGATACCTGCAGGGCCGCCAATAATCACGGCCATCCATTGTTTGAGCGAATATGGCACGCCAAGTGCGTCAAGCACCCAGACCGGTGTGAACAGGCCAACGAGGTGCCCAAAAAAGATCGTGATGATCCCAACATGAAACAGGATCGAGCCCCAGATCAGTTGTTTGCGCTTTAGCAGCTGACTAGAGGAGCTTTTCCACGTGTATTGATCGCGGTCATAGCGAGCGATTGATCCAACAACGAGGATGGTCAGCGCTGCATAGGGCAATATGCCGAAGATGATGAAGTTGATATCAAAGTTCAAGAACATGTCTTGTCTCCCTATTCAGCCGCGTGTCGCGGCGCGGGGTTAACGGGAAAATCCATCTGCGCGAGCATTTCGCGCGCATGGGGACATCCAGCATTGGGATCGGGGCCAAAGAGCACTTCGCTTTCTTCCCAAACCTCATCGAGAGCCTCCAGATCGGTCGGATCATCGTCAGGCTGCGCGAGCATCTCGGCAACTGCGTCCTGATCGGCTTTCACCCCGGCCAATTGCAAAATTCCGGCGAATACAGCGCCATAAGGGCTTTCCCTCCGGACAAGCCGGGCGTTCAGCGCCTCAAAAATATGGGCTGCATCCGCCAGAGTATCCTGTGCTTCTTCGAAGGGACGCGTCGACAGGAATTCCAGCAAAACAGGCAAGTGATCCGGGAGTTCCGAGGTGACGGGATCGAACCCGCCCTCCCGATACGTCTCGACCAACGAGACCATTGCGCCGCCCCGATCTCGGCTTTCTCCGTGAACGTGCTCGAACAGGTTGAGCGACAAGGTGCGCGATCTGTCGAAAAGCAGGACGAACTGCTCTTTGAGGTCATAGATGTCGCGTCCGCTCAGCTCCTCCACCAGCGGGCGCAACGCCCGACGGGCTGCTGCTGTGAGACGTGTGTCCGAGGCCAGAACGGCGCCGATTTCGGGCATCGCCTGCTGCAACTCGCGGGTCGGGTAGCTCAGGATGAGTGATAGTGCTTTTAAGGTCCGGTCCATATCACATCGCCTCCGATGGCATCTTGAGGGGTCTTTTGGAGCCGCCGAAGAGCGAGCCCTTCGATGATCCGCCGCCACATCCGTTGGTGTCGGTGAAACCACAGCCGCCACGCAGGTCATAAGCTTCTTCCACCTGTTCACGGTGTGTTGTCGGGATGACGAAGCGGTCTTCGTAATCGGCAAGCGCCATGATCTTGTACATGTCTTCAATCACACGGCCAGAAAGCCCGACGCGCGCCGCGATGGCTTCGTCAACCACCCCTTCGATCGTCTTGGAGCGCATGTAGGATCGCATTGCCAGCATACGCTCGAGCGCCGTGACAACAGGTTCTTCATCTCCTGCGGTCAGCATGTTGGCGAGGTATTTGACCGGGATCCGCAGGTTCTTGACGTCCGGCATGCCAGCATCGGTCCCGATGGTTCCGGCTTCGGCTGCATTCTGGATCGGGCTGAGTGGCGGAATGTACCACACCATCGGCAGCGTCCGGTATTCGGGGTGCAGCGGGAAGGCGACCTTCCACTCCATCGCCATCTTCCAGATCGGGCTTTCCTGCGCGGCCTTGATCCAGTCCTCCGGTATGCCATCAGCGCGGGCTGTCTCAATCACGACAGGGTCGTTGGGGTCAAGAAACACGCCCAGTTGCGCATCATACAGGTCCTGTTCGTCCTCCATATTCGCCGCATCTTCGATCTTGTCGGCGTCATAGAGCATGACACCCAGGTACCGAATGCGTCCGACACAGGTTTCAGAACAGACCGTCGGGTTGCCGCTTTCGATCCGGGGATAGCACAGGGTGCATTTCTCGGATTTGCCGCTTTCCCAGTTGTAGTAGATCTTCTTATAGGGGCAGCCCGACACGCACATGCGCCAGCCACGGCACTTTTCCTGGTCGATCAAGACAATGCCGTCTTCTTCACGCTTGTAGATCGCGCCCGATGGGCAGGACGAGGCACAGGCCGGGTTCAGGCAGTGTTCGCAAAGACGGGGGAGATACATCATGAAGGTGTTCTCGTATTCCCCGTAAATCTCCTTCTGGATGCCCTCAAAGTTGTAATCCGCCGAGCGCTTGGAGAATTCACCGCCCAGGATTTCCTCCCAGTTTGGACCTTTTTCAATCTTCTGGATACGCTCGCCAGTGATCTTGGAACGGGGGCGCGCCGTGGGGAACGCCTCCATTTCCGGGGCGGATTTCAGGTGGTCATAATCAAAGTCAAACGGCTCATAATAGTCGTCGATCTCGGGCATGGACGGGTTGGCAAAGATGTTGGACAGGATGCGCCATTTGCTGCCCTGCCTGGGCTGCAGCTTGCCTGCCTTCGTCCGCTCCCAGCCGCCTTTCCAGCGATCCTGATTTTCCCAGTCGGTTGGATACCCCGTGCCGGGCTTGGTTTCCACGTTGTTGAACCAGGCGTATTCAACGCCGTCCCGGCTCGTCCAGACGTTCTTGCAAGTGACAGAGCATGTGTGGCACCCGATGCATTTGTCGAGGTTCAGCACCATGCCGATTTGTGCGCGGATTCTCATTCTGCTGCCTCCTGTGCAGGTGCTTCCCAGCTCTTTTCTTTGTCGAGCCAGTCCACTTTCTTCATCTTGCGGACAACGACGAACTCGTCCCGGTTCGATCCCACGGTGCCGTAGTAATTGAAGCCGTAGGACTGCTGGGCATAGCCACCGATCATGTGTGTGGGTTTGAGAACAGCGCGGGTTACAGAGTTGTGGATACCCCCGCGGTTCCCGGTCTTCTCAGAGCCCGGCGTGTTCACGATCTTCTCTTGAGCGTGATACATGAACGTTGTGCCGTCCTTGATCCGCTGCGAGACAACCGCGCGCGCCGTCAGGGCACCGTTGGTGTTGTAAAGCTCCACCCAGTCGTTATCGACAATCCCGGCGCTCTTGGCGTCATTCTCGCTGATCCAGATCACCGGACCGCCCCTGTTCAGCGTGAGCATTAACAGATTGTCGGTATAGGTGGAGTGGATGCCCCACTTCTGGTGCGGCGTGATGAAGTTCAAAACGAGGTTGTCGCCCTCATCCTGTACATCCGCTGTAATGGTCTTCAGATCAACGGGCGGGCGGTAGGACATGAAGCCTTCGCCGAATGCGCGCATCCAGAGGTGATCCTGATAAAGCTGTTGCCGCCCTGTCAAGGTCCGCCACGGGATCAGCTCGTGGACGTTCGTGTAGCCCGCGTTGTAGCTGACTTTCTCCGACTCGATGCCCGACCATGTGGGGCTGGAGATGATCTTGCGCGGTTGAGCTGCAATGTCATGGAAACGGATTTTGTTGCCATGTTCGCCTTCAGCCAGATGCGCATGTTCGCGCCCCGTGGCTTTTTCCAGAGCTTCCCAAGCCTTCACGGCGACGTTGCCGTTCGTCTCAGGTGCGAGCATCAGGATGACTTCGCAAGCGTCAATGGCCGTTTCGATTTTTGGGCGTCCCGCTGCCGCGCCGTCCAGTTGCACACCATTGAGAGCCGACAGGTTGTCGATCTCGTCCTGGGTGTTCCAGGTGATGCCCTTGCCGCCATTGCCGAGTTTATCAAGCATCGGGCCAAGCGCCGTGAAGCGGTCATAGATCGCGGTATAGTCCCGCTCGACCGCCACGAAAGCAGGGGCGGTCTTGCCCGGGATCAGGTCGCATTCGCCTTTTTTCCAGTCCTTCACCTGGTCCTGCGCGATCTCCGCAGGGGTGTCGTGCAGGATCGGCAGGGCGACGATATCTATCTCTTTGTCCAGATAGCCCGGTGCGATCTGCTGGAATTTCTTGGCGATTGCCTTGAAGATTTCCCAATCGGATTTGGACTCATAGGCCGGATCGACCGCTGCTTGCAGCGGGTGGATGAACGGGTGCATGTCAGACGTGTTCATATCGTCCTTTTCGTACCAACTGGCCGTTGGTAGAACGATGTCGGAATAGACGCAGGTCGTGCTCATTCTAAAGTCGATGGTCACAAGCAGGTCCAGCTTGCCCCGCGGCGCATCTTCATGCCACCTGGCCTCTTTGGGCAATTGTCCGCCGTCTTCGCCAAGATCCTTGCCCATCACACCATGATCGGTGCCAAGCAGGTGCTTGAGGAAGTATTCGTGCCCCTTGCCCGAAGACCCGAGCAAGTTGGAACGCCACACGAACAAGTTGCGCGGCCAGTTGGCTGGGTTATCCGGGTCCTCACAGGACATTTCCAGTTCGCCGGACTTCAGGTTCTCGGCCACATAGGCCGGGATTTCCTTGCCCGCCGCCTTGGCCGCCTTGGCTACTTCGAACGGGTTGGTCTTGAGCTGCGGAGCAGACGGCAACCAGCCCATGCGTTCGGCGCGGATGTTGTAGTCGATCAGGGAAATGTCCCAATCGCCCTCGGGCGCTGTGGGTGACAGGATCTCGTCTGCTTTAAGGGTCTCATAGCGCCACTGATCCGTGTGCGCATACCATGCTGAAGTCGAGTTCATGTGCCGCGGAGGACGGTTCCAATCCAGCGCAAAGGCCAGAGGTTGCCAGCCGGTCTGCGGGCGCAGTTTTTCCTGCCCCACATAGTGTGCCCAGCCACCGCCGGATTGCCCAACACAGCCACACATCACCAGCATGTTGATGACTCCGCGATAGTTCATATCCATGTGGAACCAGTGGTTCATCGCGGCCCCGATGATGATCATCGACTTGCCGTTCGTCTTCTCTGCGTTGTCAGCAAATCCGCGAGCCACGTGGATGATCTTGTCAGCCGGGACGCCAGTGATCTTCTGGGCCCAAGCAGGCGTACCAGGCATGTCATTGGCATAGTCCGATGTAACCCAGTCACCGCCGAGACCACGGTCCAAGCCGTAGTTGGCACAGAACAGGTCGAACACGGTCGCGACCGCAATCTCGCCATCGGCGGTTTTGATCTTTTTCACCGGGATGTTGCGGGTCAGAACGTCAGGGTGATCGGCATCCGTCTTAAACTGGCCAAACGCCTCGCCACCAAAGTAGGGAAAGTCGACGCCCAGAACATCGTCATGGTCTTCTTCCAAAACGAAGCTCATCTTGAGCTTGGTCTCGGCCTCTTTCGCCTTTTCTTCGAGGTTCCATTCACCGTCTTCGCCCCAGCGATATCCGACGGACCCATTAGGCGCGACAAACCCTTTGGAAGCCTCGTCATAGGCGACAGTTTTCCATTCGGGGTTGTTGTCCTCACCCAGTTTGCCGTCCAGATCGTCCGCCCGCAAGAAACGACCCGGCACAAGCTTGCCGTCCTTTTCGTCCAGCTTCACCAGCATCGGGAAATCCGAATATTTGCGGGTGTAATCCTCGAAGTATTCGGCCTGACGGTCCAAGTGGAATTCACGCAAGATGACGTGGCCAAAGGCCATCGCCAGGGCCGCATCCGTGCCCTGCTTGGCGTTCAGCCAGACGTCGCCGAACTTGGCGGCCTCGGAATAATCGGGGCAAATGACGGCGGATTTGGTGCCTTTATAGCGCGCCTCGGTGTAGAAATGCGCGTCCGGCGTCCGGGTCTGTGGGACGTTGGAGCCCCAAAGCAGCAGGTAGCCTGAATTGTACCAGTCGGCACTTTCCGGCACGTCTGTCTGCTCGCCCCAAGTCATGGGCGACGCAGGCGGCAGGTCACAGTACCAATCATAGAACGACATGCAGACGCCGCCCATCAGCGACAGGTAACGCGAGCCAGCGGCATAGCTGACCATCGACATTGCAGGAATCGGCGAGAAGCCAAAGACGCGGTCGGGGCCATAGGTCTTGGCCGTATACGCGTTTGCGGCCGCCGTGATTTCGGTCGCCTCATCCCATGTGGCGCGGACGAAACCGCCCTTGCCGCGTGTTTCCACGTAAGAGGCGCGCAGGATCGGATCAGCCTGCAGTTTGGTCCAGGCCTCGATCGGCTCCATCGTCTCGCGCATCTTGCGCCAGATTTTCATCAACCGACCGCGCACCAGCGGGTTCTTCACCCGGTTCGCGGAATAGAGATACCAGCTGTATGACGCGCCACGGGCGCAGCCGCGCGGCTCGTGGTTGGGCAGATCAGCGCGGGTGCGCGGATAGTCGGTCTGTTGGGTTTCCCAGGTCACGATCCCCGACTTGACGTAGATCTTCCAGCTGCAAGATCCTGTGCAGTTTACTCCGTGGGTCGAGCGGACGACTTTGTCGTGGCGCCAGCGATTGCGATAGGTATCTTCCCAGTCGCGGTCTTCCGTTGTCACTTTCCCAAAGCCGTCCGAAAACTGTTCCAGTTCCTTGGACTGAAGGAAGTTCAATCTGTCGAGCAGGTGGCTCATGTCATTGTCTCCTGTTGAAGGGATTCTTCCCCGGCGTTGCGCCGGGGAAGGCAGGGGTCAGGATTAAGGGTTCTTCACGTAGGCGTTAGGTCGCAGATAGAACCACCAGTTGATTGCGATGCAGACAGCGTAGAAGATTGCGAAGCCATAGAGAGCAAGCTCAGGGGTTCCTGCTTTCAGCTGTTCCCCGAAGACTTTGGGGATGATGAAGGCGCCGTAAGCGGCAACCGCAGCGGTCCACCCAAGTGCAGGGCCGGCTTGCTCTTTGTTGAACACCACACCGATTGTCCGGAAGGTCGATCCGTTGCCGATACCGGTGGCTGCGAACAGGATCAGGAACAGGCCCAGGAATGGGTAGAAATACTGTTCCGGTGTCGTCGAGTTGTAAGCCGCTTGGATGAAGTAGGCGACACCCAGCGCCGAGGCGACCATGACAACGGAGATGATCTGAGTCACCTTTGCGCCACCGGCCTTATCAGCCCAGATACCCCCAATCGGGCGGATCAGTGCGCCGATGAACGGCCCCATCCATGCGAACATCAGGGCCGAGGGGCCATTTGGGTTCACGGTATCATGGGTCATAAGTCCGTCGACTTCAATGTGGCTGAAACCAAATACAACCTTGATGGTCAGCGCCAATGCAGCAGAGAAGCCGATGAATGACCCGAAGGTCATGGTGTAGATCACTGTCATCGCCCAAGTGTGCTTGTTGCCGAAAATCTTGTATTGGCGGGTCAGGTTCTGACCAACAGCGCCCGGGATCATTTTTAGCAGGAATACCGTCAGCGCGATCACGATCGGCAGCACGATCCATTTGGAAACGCCAAGGCCCGACGTCGGAAGGCCACCTTCGGTTTGCGGCAAGAGCAACCAAAGGCCGAACGCCGCAGCACCAAGGCCCAGCACCAGCATACCGGTGATAATTGCGAAACCACCCAGCGGGTTAGGGATGTCGGGTGAGACGTGCTCGTCACGGATGTTGTTCATACCAATCCAGCCGATGATCGCCAATGGGATCAGGAATACGAGCCAGATCAGGCCAGCGTTGTGGATGTAGGTCTCTGTACCGGCTGGAATTTTGCCGATCAGCGTGCCGGAAGTATTCACCAGTGTGCGGCTTTCACCGCCGAAAATGCCAACCGTCATCACCAGAGGGATGAGGATCTGCATCGTGGTCACGCCAAAGTTGCCGAGGCCAGCATTCATGCCAAGCGCATAGCCCAGCTTTTTCTTGGGATAGAAGAACGAAATGTTTGACATCGATGACGAGAAGTTGCCGCCACCAATACCGGACAAGAATGCGAGGATCTGGAAATACCACAAGGGGGTGTCAGGATCTTGCAACGCAAAACCCGCGCCCGCGGCGGGGATCATCAGCAGAGCGGTGGTATAGACAATCGTGTTCTTGCCACCCGCAATACGGATAAAGAATGTCGACGGAATACGCAGCGTCGCACCGGTCAGGCCCGCGATGGCGCCTAGCGTAAACAGCTGTGACTGATCAAAGGCAAAGCCCAGATTGATCATCTGAACGGTGATGATGCCCCAGTATAACCAAACAGCAAACCCGCACAACAATGAGGGTATCGAAATCCACAAGTTACGCGTGGCAATCGATTTGCCGGTTGAGGACCAATAGCTATCGTCCTCTATGTTCCAGTTTCTTAGATCTTGTCCCACTTTATTTCTCCAGACTGAGTGTGGGACGGGCCCGCAACAGGCCCGTCGCATTCATTGTTATTCTGCTGGTTTCGCTTCGCCATTTTTCTTCGCGATTGCGGTCAAGCCCTCTTCCAAGGCCGCATTGGCCCTAAGGGCTCGCAACCGGAGAGTTTCGATGTTGGCCGCCGCGAAGTTGGCGCGCTCCTCGTCTTCTTGCCGGGTCGAGAACCTAACGAAGAACGCAAGGAAAGAGGCACAGGTGACGACAATGCCTAGGATGAAGAACGCCTCGCTCCAGTCGATCACGTTCTTAAAGAGGAACCCTGCGAGCACAGCACCCGCGTTCCCGCCCGCGCCGACTACACCGGCCACAGCACCAAGCGCCTTCTTGTTGATGAACGGCACCACCGAATAGGTGGCTCCTTCCGCCATCTGCGTGAACAGCGAAAAGACGATCAGAGCCGGCAAAGCGAGAAACAGCACATGCATCTGGCTGAAGACCATCAAAGCGCAGCCCTCGAAGAACAAGCAGATGAAGAGCCAGAATGCGCGCCCTTTGAGCCCCCAGAGCGATCCGAAATTGTCCCCGAACAGGCCGCCAAGCGTGCGGGCAAACAGGTTCATCAGGCCGAAGGAGGCCGCGACGAAACCGGCTGTTACAAGGGTAAGATCAAAGTAGTCCATGAAGTAAAGAGCAGCGACATTGTTTACTGTCAGCTCGATACCGAAACATGCGCCATAGATTACGAACAGCACCCAGACCCGTGGGTCTTTGAGTGCCTGCATGTAATTGCCAGTGACTTTCTTCTTTTCTTCCATTTTGCCCAGCGCACGCAGATCGTCGAAATTGCCGTCAGGCGCGTCTTGGGTCAGAAAATAATAGGCGATCCCGGTTAGAAAGATGATCACACCGACCACAACCATAGATAGGCGCCAGCCAACCGCTTCGGAAAAGCCGAAACCAACGACCATGACCGAGAACAACAGCGGCATGACAAATTGCGTGACACCGCCGCCCAGATTACCCCAGCCCGCCGAAGTCGCGTTTGCCTGGCCGACCACGTTGGGCGCAAACATCACAGATGTATGGTACTGCGTGATAACAAAAGCAGCGCCGATGCCGCCAATCAGAACACGGAACAGCAAGAAAGTTTCAAAGCTATACGACAAGCCGATGCCCATCACTGGAAGCGACCCGATGATCAGCAGCCAAGTATAGGACTTCCTGGGCCCGATGCGGTCACAGAGCCAGCCGATGAACAGCCGGGCGAAAATAGTCATTGAGACCGATCCAATGATGGCCCAGCCGATCTGGTTCGGCGTCAGTGCGAGTTCATCCCGAACAACGCTCATTAGCGGCGCAATGCCGAACCATGCAAAGAAGCACGAGAAGAACGCGAACCACGTCATGTGGAAGGTCCTGATCTGCACCATCTTTACGTTGAAGAAATTTGACCACAGTGCTGTGGCCTTGTTTTGAAGTTCCATCGCGGCCCCTCCGCCTTTTTGCAGCCGTTGCTGCTGTTCTGGGTTGCGATAGAAATGAGGTCGTTCGGTTCTGCGATTGTTGATGCAGATCAAAAAGACGACTTTTATGCAGCAAAATAAATAGCTTACAGAAATTGGTCATGTCGCGTTAGGCGGTCCGTCAAATCAGGCGGTAGCGGCTGTCAATCGAAGGCTTGACAATTATCAAGTGGTTGCCAAGGGTGATTTCAAAGTACAAAGGTGAGGTGGAAGCAGACAATGCCCGAATCGTATCGACAAGACGTGCGCGCTCTCGCGCTATTTGCCGATATGGATCAGGTCAATTTCGAGTCCCTCATGCGAGGGTCCTACGTCCAGAACTTCCCGCCACGTATTGATCTGATCACCGAAGGTGACTCACCGGATTTTCTGCATGTTGTCGTCTCCGGTGCCGTTGACCTGTTTTCTTCATGGAACGGTAGGGAAACCAGTATGGCGACTGTGCGACCTGTCAGCACATTCATTTTGGCAGCGACTATCAAGGACGCCCCTTACCTGATGTCAGCGCGTACATTGGAAAAAAGCAGGATTATTCTTCTACCGTCAGAGGATGTGCGTCAGGTGTTTGAAAAAGACGGTGCGTTTGCAAGGGCCATCGTGACCGAGCTTTCCCAGTGTTATCGCGCCGTCGTCAAGAATACCAAAGATCTCAAGCTTAGGACGTCATTGGAACGACTGGCAAACTACTTGTTGCGCCAAATGGGGCGCACAGGATCAAGCGCATTTGACTTGCTTATGGAGAAGCGGCGCTTGGCATCGTTTTTGGGAATGACCCCCGAGAACCTCAGCCGCGCCTTCAAAGGCCTGGAACCCTATGGCGTTCGCGTCGATGGCAATCATATCAAGATCACAGACGCCGAGGAATTGATGCGTTTTGCTAAACCCAGCCCACTTATTGATGATCACTCGACCTAAGAAGCACCCGTGTCCAAGACTTTGCCCGGAGCCGCCGGAGAGCTCGCTGAACAACATCCTGACCTGTGAAGTGCTTATGCGGCACTTGGAAAGGCCCGCGCCGAAGCTGGCCCTCTAAGCGACCGTGAACGCCGCCTGGTTAAACTTGCGCTTGCTGTTGGAGCTGCCTCTGAAGGAGCAGTCCATTCTCACTGTCGGCGCGCGCGCGCCGAAGGAATCGAGGAGGCAGCCATTCAGCAAGTGGCCCTGCTTGCAATTGGTCCACTTGGCTTGCCACGCGCGGTTGCGGCGAAAACTTGGATTGAGGATGAAAACGGGTAGCCCCTTTGTTGTCGCCGATTGGCGCATCATGGCAGTGGACTGACCCCGAAAAGCAGCGGGTGGAACCCGATCAACAAAAGATAAAGCAGTAAAGCCGCCACGAACCGAACAACTGACCCCGCCGAAACCGTGATCTGCGCTTTGCGGGTTTGTAACCATAGTTCGGTCCATGCTGCAGCGCCCATCTGCCGTTGCTTGCGCCTGTCGATGATCTTTTGTCCCAACACTGCGAAGCCGGCAAAAACGGTGAACAGCAGCACATGGGCCAGATCACCGTTCGGCAAGATATGTGCAAATGCCCATATGGAAAGCGCGATCAACAGCGGATGGCGGCAGAAGCTCACGATTCCGGGAGCGTCTGGATCAAACCTGTCGTTGCGTGCACCACCAAATGAAAACGGTTTCGGTCTCCACTGCCAATCACAATGACGAGCTATGGCTGAAACTGGGTGATGGGGCCTGAGAAGGCGGCGTATCGTGGCGGGTGTCCACGCCTGCCAGAACCTCCAAAAGGAACGATACGCCTATGGGCACCTCTATAAATTGCCCCCGCGCTGATGGCGGGGTATCCTCGGTGTCGTGACACGTCAGATGGATGCAGCGATGGCGCAGATGGGCTTCTTCGACCTTTCCGATCGCTACGCGAGCCTGATCGGAGCCACTGCAAACACCCATCGAGGCCAAGAACGCAAGTCTGACAGTTAACCGAATGTCAGCTATTTTGCCGGCAACCTTACCGTTTCGCGACCGCAGTGTATGACCGCAATCCGCCCAACTTTTCCATAATCCACTGGACTTCTGAGCGCGACAGAGCGGTACTGACCAGGCAGCGTGCCGCCCGGAATGTCCGGGCTCCACTCAGTACAGGGCGGGGGATTGGCCTTCGCCCGCAGAGTGGAGAAACACGATGGCAGTGTCATCTCATCAAGAGAACAAACCGGCGAGCCCAAAACTTTTCGGCGTCAAGGCGACGCGCAGCGTCCAGTTGCACAAGTTGTTGACCCGGAAATCCGGAGTAACGCTGGCGCAGTTACAGAAGACCTTCGGCTGGCAGCCCCATACGGCACGAGCCGCGATCTCCGCCCAACGCAAGGCAGGCTACCAGATCGAACGCAGCGATAGCGACAAAGGTTCGGTCTATCGCGTGGTCAGGGCGGACACTGCAGCATGAGCGGTGACGGCCCCGGCAAACTGGAAAGCCTGATTGCAGATATCAGTGCCTTTGATCGTGCCGAATGCCTGAATCGCTGGAGAGAGGTGTTTGGGCGTCCGCCGCCCAAACACCTCTCTCCGCAGTTTATGAAGCGGGTGCTGATCTGGGAGACACAAAATGAGACGCTGGGCGGTGTGTCAATCAAGACCACCCGGCGTCTGAACCAGATCGCCTCCGGTAAATCCCATCCAGCCGCGACAAAACCGGGGTCGCATCTGATCCGCGAATGGAATGGCCGTACGTATCAGGTTGAGGTGGTGGAGGGCGGCTACGTCATGGATGGGAAAACCTGGCCGTCCTTGTCGGCCATTGCCCGACACATCACCGGCGCCCGCTGGTCCGGACCCCGCTTCTTCGGAGTGCAGTGATGCGTCGGATCCGCTGCGCCATCTACACCCGCAAGAGTTCCGAAGATGGCCTGGAGCAGGACTTCAACTCCCTCGATGCGCAGCGAGAGGCCTGCGAAGCCTATATCGCCAGCCAGAAGCACGAGGGCTGGGAACTGCTCCCGGACCACTATGACGACGGCGGGATCTCGGGCGGGCATCTGGATCGCCCGGCACTGAAGCGATTGATGCAGGCTGTCGATGAAAAACGCGTCGACCAGATTGTTGTCTACAAGATCGACCGCCTGACGCGCTCGCTGGCCGACTTCGCAAAACTGGTCGATCGATTGGACGCGGCCGGGACGTCCTTTGTCTCGGTTACCCAAAGCTTCAACACGGCCACCAGCATGGGGCGGCTGACTCTCAATATGCTGCTCAGTTTTGCGCAATTCGAGCGTGAGGTCACGGCAGAGCGGATCCGGGACAAGATCGCAGCCTCGAAACGCAAGGGAATGTGGATGGGCGGGAGCGTTCCAATTGGCTATCAACCGGATGGCCGAACGTTGAAGGTCGACGAGAATGAAGCGACTACGATCCGGACGCTTTACGACCTCTATCTGAAACACGGCACCTTGCGAGAGGTGAAAGAGCGGGCAAAGCAACTCGACCTCAGGTCCCGGTGCCGTAACAGGGCGGGTGGTCGGATATCAGGCGGAAAACACTTTGATCGTGGTCACCTCCAGCACATCCTGAGCAACCCAGTCTATGCCGGACGGATCCATCACAAACAGCAGGTGTATGAAGGGCAGCATCCTGCGATCATTGATCCGGAGATCTGGGACACGGTTCAGGATATGCTGCAAGGCAGGGCCTCCATCGCACGGGGTTCAGGAAAAAAGGCAACAACATCGCTGCTGGCTGGAAAGCTCTTCGATGAAACTGGCGATCGCCTGACACCCAGCCACAGCCGCAAGAACGGCAGGCGCCTGCGCTATTATATCTCTCATCGGCTGGTCAAAGATCGCCGTCGGAAACATCCTGGCGCCTGGCGGCTACCCGCCGAGCAGGTTGAAAGGCTTCTGACAGTTCTGGTTGCGCAGCATTTGGGCCGACCTGATGCGGCTTCGTCAATGATCCAGAAAGCATCGGCGGCAGAGATCGTCTCGGCGGTGGAAAAACTGAAAGATCTAACGCAGACGCAAGCATGCCTGGCACTTGTTGAACGTGCTGATTTGCGACCGGGTTTGGTCACCGTACAATTGAGCGCTGCGGTTCTCGAAAAACAGTTGGGGTGTCAGTCAGAACAGATTAATCAGCGGGAATTGCTGATCAAAGCGCCCTTTCAGATGCGCCGGCGCGGGGTGGAGTTGAAGTTGCATCTGGGTGCACCGCCACCGGATATCGACCAAACCCTCGTGCAGAACATCATCAAGGGGCGCCGTTGGTTGTCGATGGTCATTGCGGGAAAGACCTTCTCGGAGATCGCAGAAACCGATGGCGTTTCAAAACGGCGCGTTCAGGACGTGGCCAGTCTCGCGTTGCTCGCCCCTGATGTTCTTTGCTCCATCGTTCAGGGTGAACAACCCGAGGGTCTCACAACCGATTATCTGATCAAGACCCGGTTCCCCGCAATCTGGTCAGAACAGCGCGAGCAGTTCGCAGCGCTCTGACATCAGAATCCCCAAACTCGTACCGTCGGAATTGCAAACAGAGACTGCGGCCCGAAATCGGCTTCGGATCTACTCGGGATTGTGTCTCTGCTCGACGCGCCGCATGCCAAGCGCCCGGAAACACGCGGCAATTGACCGGCAACTTCTCAGGGTCTGAAATCAGAGAAGTGTTTGGCTGGGGTGGTAGGATTCGAACCTACGGTACGCGGTACCAAAAACCGTTGCCTTACCACTTGGCTACACCCCAGCGACGAAGGGGTTCATATTCTGAAGGCTGCCATGGTTCAAGAGCGATTGTGCAAAAAATCGGATGGATTTTGTTGAATCTCTTTTGCCCTCAGAGACGGACCGGATCGGCCTTTGCGAGGGCGTCAAATCGCATCAGTGAGGCGATGAGTTCGGGCATCTCGGAGAGGGGAATCATGTTTGGTCCGTCGGAGGGTGCGCTGTCTGGATCGGGGTGACATTCGATAAAGACGCCTGCGATTCCGAGCGATACAGCGGCGCGGGCCATGACGGGTGCGAAGCGGCGGTCCCCCCCTGAAGCGGTGCCTGCACCACCGGGGTGTTGGACGGAATGCGTGGCGTCCATAATCACCGGAAAGCCTGTCTGCATCATGATGGGCAGGCCGCGCATATCCGTCACCAGCGTGTTGTATCCGAACGATGTGCCGCGCTCGGTGATCAAGAGCCTGTCGTTGCCGCAAGAAGTGACTTTCTCCGCAGCTGGCGGAATGTCCCACGGGGCGAGGAATTGACCTTTCTTGAGGTTGATCGCCGCGCCCGTGCGGGCGGCGGCGGTGATTAGGTCTGTTTGGCGGCAAAGGAAGGCCGGAATTTGCAGCACATCGGCAACTTCGGCGACGGTGCTGCATTGGTCGGGCAGATGCACATCGGTCAAAACAGGGCAACCAATTTCGCTGCGGACGGCGGCGAGAATGGCAAGCCCCGCATCCATTCCGGGGCCGCGCGGGCTTGTTGCAGAGGTGCGGTTGGCCTTGTCGAAGCTCGCTTTGAAAATGTAGCTGGCGCCAGCCTTCTGGGTTGCCTTTGCCAGTGTTTCGGCAATCCGCAGCGCGTGGTCCCGCGACTCGATCTGGCAAGGGCCGGCAATCAGTGTCAGCGGAGCCTCATTGCTCACACTGACCGTGCCGATCTGGACGTTATGCATCAGGACGACACCTGTTCGCGCAAGATCGCGGCAGTCAGCGAGAACATCAGGTAAATGCCCGCAAAGATGAAGAAAGCGATGGCCGTATTCTCGAACGCGCGCGGATAGGTGGCTTGGTCAGGGGCGATAGGTTCGACGCCGACAGAGAGGTATCTTACTTGTCGGTTAGCCTCCAAACGTGCGCCCTCAAGCGCGGCGAGGGCTTGCTGCACCATGACGGTTTGGAACTGGTAGTTCTCTTCTGCGATGCGTAGCTCGGTATTCTTGGCGGCGAGTGTCGTATTGTCGCCATTCGCGCGGGTCATCTGGGAGCGCAGATCGGCGATGAGGGACTCGAGCCCCGCGATTTCGCCCTGTACGGCTTGAACACGGCCCTGATTGGGGCGACGGGCGTTTTGCAGGCTGGTGAGTTCCAGAACCTTTTGCTGTCGTTGGGTTTCGAGCGCCGAAATCTGGCTGAGAACAGCCGCGGATTCACCAACGGGGTCGATCAGCTCGACCTCGTTTTGAATGCGCAGGAGTTCGTTCAACGCGGCGGTCCGGCGTTCTTCGGCCGCGTTATAGCTTTCCATCGCGCCTTTCATTTGATCCTCGCGCAGACGCTGGGTCAGGTGATCGACCTGCTCCTCGGCATAGCTGACGAGTGCTTCGGCAAAACGCTGGCTGGTTTCGGGGTCGGTGGCGACCACTTCCATCTTCAGGATGCCTTCGGTCGGATCGTAGCCAAGCTGAACCCGATCCGTATAGACCTTGAACGCTTCTTCGTTGGTTGCCCCTTCGGGCAGGCGTTGCAGAAGGTCGATCGATGGATCGCTGAAGTGTTCCTTGAAGCCGTGCTCCTCATCCAGACGGAGCATCGCGGCGCGGGAACCGAGATAGGATTGCACTGTGATGCTGTCTTGCTGGGTTGCCATCGACGTGCCTTGGAACAAGCCGCCTAAGCCACCGGCGGCGCCACCTGCGGCGGGTTCGGCCTGTTGGATGACGAACTCGGTGTTAGTGGCGTACATCGGGGTGGCGTAGACGTAGAAATAGTAACCCGCGGCAATGGTCGGTAGAAAAACAAAGGCTGTCAGCCGCGCGAAGAGGCCAAATAGGCGGCGCTTGCGGCGGCGGGCAATATCTTGCTGTACGCGGCGGATCTCGCTCGCGCGTTGTTCGGCGGCGAGGCGGGGATCGTGGAGCGCAACCTCGCGCCCGGGCTGCTGCACGGTGCGGGGCAGTTGGATTTGGGCGTCGTTGTCGGCTTCGGCGTTCTGTTCAGAGACGATATCCAGCAGATTGGCCTTTTCGAACGGATTGATGCCGCGCGCCCGAAGCTGCCGAACTGCATCGAAATCCGAGGTCGCTGGGATGCCATATTTCTGCGCGATCCGCCGTGCCATGCGGAGCTGGCGGCCGGTCAGGCCCTCTTGGCGTATGGCATCGAGTTGCTGGGCGGCTGTCTCGCGGTCGCTCGGCGTTTGTTGTGATGGCGCCGTGCTGCTGGAAGATTGCGGGTTCGGCTGTTCGGTGCCAGCGACCTGATCGCTTGCGGAAGGGGCATTTTCGGTCGCGGGGCGGCTGGTCCGACGGATGCGGAACTTTCTAGCTTTGGGGTTCGTAGTCATAGAGCTGCTTTGCCTCTTCCAGCGTATCGAACATGTAGAGATGGCCGTCGCGGAGAACCGCTGCCGAGCGCGCAAACCTTTCGAGTACCTTGGCCTGATGGCTTACAATCACCACGGTAGTCGTTTCGAGCCTTTCACGCAAAATCTCTCCTGCTTTTTTGTTAAATTCTGCGTCCATCGTCGTCGGCAGGCCCTCGTCGATCAGGTAGATATCGAAATCGAGAGCCAGCATGAGCGAGAAGGACAGACGTGCGCGCATGCCGGAACTGTAGGTGCCGACCGGCATGTCGAAATATTCTTCGATGCCGCAGAGCCAGCGGCAGAACGCTTCGACGTAATCGGGGTCGAGCCCATAGATGCGGGCGATGTAGCGGGTATTCTCACGGGCCGTATGCCGGCCCACGAGCCCGCCCATGAAGCCGAGCGGGAACGAGATTCGGCAGAGGCGGTGGATTTCGCCTTCGTCAGGTTTTTCGAGGCCCGCCATCATGTTGATGAGCGTGGTCTTGCCTGTGCCGTTGGGAGCAAGGATGCCTAAAGAATTGCCGAGCTCCACACGAAAAGATGCGCGATCAAGGATCACCTTGCGCTGTTTTCCAGTCCAGAAAGATTTGCTCACATTTACAAATTCTAGCATGCGGCCCGCTCTCGACCTCTTCCGTCAGGCGAAGTGCCGGACGGTTGCATTTGTTTCAGTATGAGGGAAAGCGCGAGTGATTGACAACGGTTTCTCGTTATCGGTGCGGCCGGCCCGTGTGGGCCGACCGCGAAAGTTGTTAGTTTTCTTGTTTTACGACGCCGGTGACTTTGCCCGCCACGATGGCGATAATGGCAGCGGCGAAGCTGAACAGAGCACCCATTTTGGCGGCGTCTTTCACCGGAATATCGCCCAGCATGGCATCACCCGTGAACGCGACCGAAGCGATGAACAGTGACACCGTGAAGCCGATTGCGGCGACGCACCCGATCACGAAGAGATCAATGATCCGCATACCTTTCGGCAGGCCGAGGCCAAGCGGTTTGGCCGCGATCCAACCGAAAAGAAGGACGCCAAAGGGTTTGCCGACAAGCAGGCCAGCAAGGACCAGCCATGTGGGCGAGCCGATGGAGGAGAATTCGACGCCGGCATTCAGAAGGCCGAAGAAGAAGAGAACCACCTCAACGGGGTGCTTAAGGATGTGTTCTATATGGTTCAGCAAGTCGGAGAGGTATTGTTCTGCCTCCGAGAAGATACCGAAGGCACGGTCCGCATGCGGGATCGTTGGAACGATTGGCAGCAGGCCAAGGGCGGGGTGGATGCCGGCCTCTTGGAAGCCGTACCAGCTCAGCGCGCCTGCAATGAGGTAGGGCCAGAAGCTCAGCGTGTTACGCGCCCATGTCGAATTTGGACGCGCTTGCTTGCCACGGTCGAGACGGCGGGGCAGCCAGTTTGCGAGGAAATAGACGGCGACAGCGGCACCGACCGACAGCATGAGCCATTCGGGGGCCAGTTCGCCCGAAGGGTAGAAAATGGCCAGAATGATCAGGCCTGCCGCGTCATCTGCGATGGCCAGCAAAAGCAGGAAGCGCACGGCTGGATGGCCTGCGCCAAACACCAAGCGACCCACGAGATAGGAGAACGCAATATCGGTTGCGGTTGGGATGGCCCAGCCGCGTGCAACCGCGTCATATGTATCGGAGCCGAGGAACATGGCGAGGCCGAGGTAAACGGCAATCGGGCCGAACATGCCGCCAGCGGTGGCGACCAACGGCGTGGCGGCTTTTTTGCCGCGCAGAGAGCCGTTTTCGAGGATAATCGCCTCCCAGACTTCCTTCGCCGCGATGGCGAAGAAGAAGGCCATCAACACGTCATTGACGAGGTAATGTAGGGTGAGCGAACGGTACTCGACTTGTCCTGCTTCATTGTAATGGGCGTGGCCGATGATGAAGTCGTGGATCAACTCAAACTCGACGAAGTGGTGGTATCCGTCGGGGTTGATGTTGGCCCAAACCAAGGCGATGAGTGCGCCGATAATGAGTAGGAGCGAGTAGTTCGTAACGAAGTTCCAGACGCGGTACATAGCCATCCCCGTTGTTTCTTTATTGCCGGATACCCGAAGATAGCAAACGGCACAACTGTGGGTGAAACGGCGCAGAAGCACAAAGTATTAGCGGGTTTTGACCTTTGAGGCGGCACGCTGTAGCGGTTTCGACATGCAGGCTGATTTGAAATCCGAGATACGCGCGTGCCGACTGTGTGCGCAGCGCTTTGCACAAACGGCAACGGCGCATTCACCGAATCCTGTTGTCTGGTTTGATCCTAGTGCCCGCATATTGATTGCCGGTCAGGCACCCGGTGCCCGCGTGCATGCGAGCGGGCGGCCATTCTCCGATCCGTCGGGGGACAGGTTGCGGGCGTGGTTGGGGCTGTCTGAGGCTGCGTTTTATGATCAGCAGCGGATCGCAATTGTGCCGATGGCGTTTTGCTTTCCGGGGTATGATGATGCTGGCTCCGATCTGCCGCCACCGCGCATTTGCGCTGCGCAATGGCATGAGCGGGTTGCCGACGTTCTGCCCAATGTAGAGCTGAAGATACTTGTGGGCGGTTATGCGCAGCGCAGGCACCTGGGTGCCAAAACGGGCGTAACGGAGACAGTCGCCAATTGGCGCGCGTTTGGAAATGGCGTGGTGCCCTTGCCGCATCCGTCTTGGCGGAATACGGGTTGGTTGAAAAAGAACCCTTGGTTCGAACAGGAGGTTCTGCCGTTTGTGCGGCAGCGGGTGGCAGAGGTAATGGATCGTGACACAGACGGAACTTGATACGGCATTCGCCGCGATGGCAGCTGATGACAACGATGATATGGCGCGGCTGCGTTATTATGAGCGGTTGGCGGACAGTGAGCTTTATCTTTTGCTGACAGCCGAGCCAGACGGAGAGGATATCGACCCAGAGACGGTTGATGTCGAGGGGCTGGAATACTTGCTGGTTTTTGACCGGGAGTTGCGGTTGGCAGAGTTTGTTGGCCGCTCGGCGCCCTATGTTGCTTTGTCGGGGCGGTCGCTCGCAGCGATGATCGCGGGCGATGAGTTGGGGCTGGCTGTGAATATCGGTGTTGCGGGATACGAGATGCTCGTGCCGCCAGCAGCGATTTCATGGCTCTCTGAAACGCTTGGGCAGGGGCCGGAAGAAGGCATGGCGCGAATTCTTGAGGTGCGCCCACCGGAAGGGGTGCCGGAGCATTTACTTGAGTCGCTTTCGCGAAAGTTGGCGACGGGGCAGGGGCTGGCCGAGTTTTGTTTTCTCGCGGCGGTGACATATGACGACCAAACGAGAGGGCATGTTCTGGCATTTGTGAATGTCGTCGATGCGGCGCAACATGCCCTTGCTGGCGCGGTGAATGAGGCGCTGACGTTCTCTGGCGTTGAGGCGGGGCAGTTGGACGTGGTGTTTCTGGCGGATACCGACCCGAACGCGGCGAAGTTCGGGCAGGTTGGTTTGCGGTTTGATCTGCCAAAGCCAGCCGAGCGCACGGTCGGGCAGGCGCCCGGGATGGATCCCGAAAAACCGCCTAAGCTGAAGTAGAGCCTAGTAGCCGCTTTGCCTGTTCACGAGGTGGAGGAACGGCTCACCTGCTTCGCCCCTGCGAATGTTCTCCGCGACGACACGCGCTGCGGTATTAGGGCGGGTTGCTGAAGCGATATGCGGTGTGACCGTCACCCGAGGATGTGACCAGTAGGGATGATCGGCGGGTAAGGGCTCGGTGCGGAATACGTCGAGTGTTGCGTGGCCGATTTGGCCGCTATTGAGGGCCGCGAGAAGTGCGTCATCATCTATCAGAGGCCCGCGGCCGGGGTTGATGACGACGGCGCCTTGCGCGAGGAGCGCCAATGTCTCGCTATTCAGTGTGTTCTCGGTATCCGGTGTGTTCGGCAACAGCAGGATGACGATATCAGCGCCGGTGAGCGCTTCCTTCAGGCCATTCTCGCCGTGGAAGCAGGTGACACCCTCGATCCGTTTGGGGCTGCGTGACCAACCCCGCATTTTGAAGCCGAATTGCGCAAGATGATGCGCACAAGCGCTGCCCAAGGCGCCGATGCCGAGAATGCAGACAGTACGCTCCGAGGCGAGAGGCGGGACTGATCCCTCGCGCCAGATGCCGTCCTGGCCGTGGATATGGGTGTCCATCCCGAGGTGATGGCGCAGCGTGTGGCCGCAGACCCATTCGACCATGCCATTGGTGAGCCCTTCATCGACCATGCGGGCAAGTGGCTGGGATAGCGTCGGATTGCTGACGACCTGCTCGACCCCTGCCCAGAGATTGAGCACTGCCTTGCAACGGGTGAATGGGCGGAAATCCTGTAATGGGCTATTGGGGGCATAGACGATGTAGTCCGTCGCCTCGGGGGCGATATCGGTTCCAACATCTGCCGCGATGCCGAAATCGGCCAGAGCGGTGCGCAGATGGGGGGCATATTCCTCCCAGTCTTTTTCGGGCGCGGCAAAAAGAACATTAACGGTCATCGTCTTACCTCGGTCTGTGGATGTGTGCGCTTTGAACGAGGCCGAAAGCAGCAAGAAGCACCAGCATGGCCGATCCACCGTAGCTGACAAGTGGCAATGGGACACCGACGACGGGTGCCAGTCCCATGACCATCGCCATGTTCACGCAAAAATAGAGGAAGAAGGTGACACCGATGCCGAGGCAGATCAGAGCGCTGAAACGGTCTTTCTGCTGCAATCCGGCGATGATGCAGAAGAGCGTGACAAGCGCATAAAGCCCGAGCAGGGCGATTCCACCGACGAAGCCGAATTCCTCTGCCAAGGTAGTGAAGATGAAGTCGGTATGTTTTTCGGGAAGGAAGTTGAGGCGCGACTGCGTTCCCTGCATATAGCCGCGCCCTGTCCATCCGCCGGAACCAAGCGCGATCTTTGCCTGCGTGATGTGATAGCCCGCGCCAAGGGGATCGTTCTCGGGGTTGAGAAAAGTGTCGATCCGCCGGTACTGATAATCCTGTAGTAATTGCCAGCTTGTGCCAAGGCTTTGGAATACGGCGGCTATGGCGCCGACACCCGATGCGATAACGGTGACGAAATAGGCCCAATGAACACCTGCAAAGTAGATCACGGCACCCCCCCCGGAGAGCAGTAGGATCGCCGTGCCGAGGTCGGGCTGCCGGAGAACGAGGGCTGTCGGAATAAGGATCAGCATGACCGCCAGCGCTACCCAGACAGGATGTGAGATCTTATTTGCAGGAAGCCAGTCATAATAGGCCGCGAGCAGCATCACGAGTGTAACTTTCATCAACTCCGAGGGTTGCAACCGCATGAAACCGAGATCGATCCAGCGCTGGGCGCCCATGCCGACAGCGCCGAAAAGTTCCACATACACGAGGAGCCCGAATGCCAGCAGGTAGCCAAGCAGCGATACGTTGCGCCAGAACCAGATGGGGATGAAAGCCACCGTGAACATCAAGACGAGGCCCAAGGCGAAGCGTTGCATTTGCGGCTCTACCCATGGGCGCATGGAACCGCCTGCGACGGAATACAGCATCAGGAAGCCGATGCTTGTGATTGCCACAAGCAAAAGCACGATCGGCCAGTTGACGTAGAGGATCTTACGAAAGCCGGACGGGACAAATTTTATGTTATATTCGAGATAACTCACCGATCAGGCCCTATCCGCGGCTGTGAATTTCGCTTCGATCAGTGCCTCGATCCGGCGCTGCTGTTCAGCGATTCGGCTGCGTACACTGGAGGGATAGGAAGACAGAGGCGGCGGCCCGTCATGGAGGGCCTGCAGCATCACATCGCGGGCGATGGGTGCTGCAGCACCGGAGCCGCTACCGCCGTGCTCGACGACCACGGCAACTGCAAAGCGGGGGTTGTCGAACGGTGCGAAGGAAACAAAGAGCGCGTGGTCGCGGCGTTCCCACGGGAGGTCCTCGTTCGCTGAAATGCCTGCATCGCGTTCGGCTTGGGTGATCCGGCGGACCTGGCTCGTCCCTGTTTTGCCAGCCAGTCGCATTTCCGAGTCGGTGATGCGGGAAGCATAGGCAGTGCCGCGATTGTGGTTCGAGACATCATCAAGTGCTGCGCGGATGCGGCGGAGGGCGTTTTCATTGATGCCCATCGGTGCGCCGCGGCCGGAAGGTGTTTCGATACCATCGACGGAATGGATGAGCCGAGGGGTGACGGAGCGGCCGGTTGCCAGTCGGGCCGTCATGACTGCCAGTTGCAGGGGGGAGGCCAACACATCGCCTTGACCGATCGAGACGTTCACCGTGTCACCGACCCGCCACTGGGTGCCGCGCACGCGCATTTTCCAGTCGCGGTCCGGGGCGAGGCCCGCGGCAACGGCAGAAAGCGGTATCTCATGCTGGATGCCGAGGCCGAAGCGCTTGGCCATTTCGGAGATTTTCTCGATGCCGACCCGCTGGCAAATTTCATAATAGAATGTATCGCAGCTTTGCTTCAGGCTTTCGTGAAGATTGATGTTGCCGTGGCCGCCTGGCTTCCAGCAGTGGAAACGGTTGCCTGAAACCTCGACATAGCCGCCGCAAAATACCGTCTCTTCGGGGTCGATAAGGCCTTCTTCATAGGCGGCGAGGGCAGTGATCATCTTGAATGTGGAGCCGGGCGGGTAGGTGCCTTGTACCGCTTTCGCGGCAAGTGGGCGGTAGGGATCCTCGTTCAGGGCGTTCCAATCGGGGACGCTGATGCCGCGCACGAAAAGGTTGGGATCAAAGCTTGGGGCCGATGCGCAGGCCAGAAGATCGCCAGTTTCGACATCCATAACAATGGTGCTGGCCGATTCACCTTCGAGCCGGGCTTCGACGTAGGACTGGAGACGACTATCGATGGTAAGCTGGATATCGGCGCCGGGGTTGCCCTCGCGCCGCTCCAGTTCGCGCATGACCCTCCCGAGGGCATTGACCTCAATCTGCTGGGTGCCGGCGCTGCCCCGAAGGGCGCGCTCGAGTTTGTTCTCGACGCCTGTTTTGCCAATTTGGAAACGCGGAATTTGCAAGAGCGGATCCTGATCATCGATGCGATTGAGATCATAATCGCTGACAGGGCCGACATAACCTACGACATGTGCCAGATCCGAGCCGAGCGGATAGTGACGTGATAGGCCGACTTCGGGCAGAACGCCGGGGAGGGCGGGTGCGTTGACTGTAACACGCGCGATTTCATCCCATGTGACACGTTCGGCGACGGTGACGGGCACGAATGGCGAGCGGCGGGCCATTTCTTCGCGCGCTTTTTCAATGCGGTCTGGATCAAGCGTGATCAGGCTGCCGAGTTTTTCGAGCACCTGATCGACGTCACCGGCATCTTCGCGGATCAAGACAATGCGATAGTTTTGCTCGTTATCGGCAATAATACGGCCATCGCGGTCATAGATCAGCCCCCGCGCAGGTGGGAGCAAGCGGATGTTGATCCGGTTTTCTTCAGCCAGAAGGCGATACTCTTCCGACTGTTCGATTTGCAAGGACCGCATACGCAGGGCGAGACCACCCATCAGCGCGAACTGGGCCGTTCCGATAAGCAAGGCGCGCCGCGTGAGGCGGCGGTGGTTGCGGGTGGAAAGGGCGTTCGGGCGTTTCAAAGGTGTTTTCCGTGGCTGTCGAGTTCTCCGGGTGCGGGCCGATAGAGCCCGAAGCCGAAATGGGCTGCAAAGACCAGCGCCGGGTATGAGCCGATCGTCATGATCATTTGGATATAATTAAGTGAGGCGGGCGGCAAAGGCACCATCATGATGCTCAAAATTGCGCGATTGAGGGCGGTAAGCCCCACAATCGCAATCGCGACATACAGCCATTCAAAAACAAAAGGCGCGTCACGCAATGCCGAAGACCGTACACGCAGCACCTCGGTGGCGATCACGACCAATGCGCAAAATAGCCCCGGCGGTCGCTGCAATAGTAGATCGGCGAAGAAGAACACGGCGATGACCATGCTGACGGGGAGAAAGTCGGGCCGGCGGGCGACCCAGACAAGCGTAATGCCCAAGAGGAGGTCAGGCCCTGTCCAGCTGCGCGGAATGCTCGACAAAGGAAGAATCTGCATGAAGAGCATCATCACAGCCAAGCTAAAATAGACCAACGCGCCGGTCAGCTGCTGGCGATTGCGCTTCGGCTCACTCATTTTGCCCGTCCGTGGTAGAGGCCGCTGCGTCGTCAGTGGTTGCTACGCTCCCGCTTTCGGGCGCGACGATGTCACCCGGATCAACGATTTCCTCCCGCTGGCGGGAACGCAACACGCGGAGGAACTCCAGACGCTCGTAATCCGCCGAGAGGCGGACGCGGAGCCGTCGGTCTGATCCGAGAGCTACTTGGCCGACAAGGAGATCGGCCGGAAAGACGCCGCCATCACCTGACGACACAACCCGATCACCGGGGCGGACAAGATCCGGATCTTCGAGGAATTCAAGCGGCGGGTTCAGGCTGTTGTCGCCGGCAAGGACGGCACGCTGGCCGGAGGGCTGGATCAGTACCGGAATGCGTGACGAGCTGTCGCTCAGGAGAAGCACTCGACTGGTGTTTTCGGCGACGCCGGCGATCCGGCCTACGAGGCCGATCCCGTCCATGACCGGCCAGCCGTCGATGATTCCATCACGTTCGCCGACATTGAGCAGGACTGATTGTCGGAAGGGGGAGCCGCTGTCTGCCAGCACGACGCCGGTAATATAGGTCAGTTTCGGGTCGAGCCGGACATTGTTGAGGTCGAGAAGCTTCGCGTTTTCTTGTTCAAGCTGCAAAGCGGCCTCCCGCCATGCTTTCATCTGCTGCAATTCGCGCCGCAAATCGCGGTTCTGATCAGCGAGTTGCTGGTAGCTTTGAAAATCGCTGGCAAGTTTGATGACGCCGGTAACTGGCGCCATTGCCCATTCGAACGACGGGACAAAGCGGTCGATCACCATCAGGCGGAACCGCTCGACGCGCGGACTGTCGATACGCCAGACCAGGAAGATCAGGATCAGGCACAGGAGAGAGACACCAACCAACAGACGCCGGATCGGCGTTGCATAGGTATCTTCTTGCTGCCGCTCGCGTGCCAAGGGTTACGACCCTTTCGAATCCAGTTTGAACCTCTGTTCCGCCTCAGCTGTCGTAGTCGATCACATGGCGGAGCTGTTTTTCGTATTCCAGCGCTTTTCCCGTCCCGAGCGCGACGCAGTTGAGCGACTCGTCCGCGACAGAAATGGCAAGCCCTGTTTGTTCGCGCAGGGCGAGATCAAGTTCACCAAGCAGCGCGCCGCCGCCGGTGAGCATAACGCCGCGATCCACGATATCGGCGGCAAGGTCCGGCGGTGTGGCCTCAAGCGCGGTCATCACTGCCTCGCAAATATACTGTACGGGTTCGGCAAGGGCTTCGGCAACCTGCGCCTGGCTGATCTCGGTTTCTTTCGGAACGCCGTTCAACAGGTCGCGGCCACGAATCTGCATGGAGGAACCGCGCCCATCATCGGGCATCCGGGCGGTTCCGATGGAGGTCTTGATGCGTTCGGCCGTCGACTCACCGATGAGCAGGTTCTGTTGGCGGCGAAGATAGTTGATGATCGCTTCGTCCATACGGTCACCACCGACGCGCACGGAACGGGCGTATACGATGTCTCCCAGCGAGAGCACGGCAACTTCGGTGGTGCCGCCGCCGATAT